>JAQBQF010000020.1 GCA_028287115.1 Myxococcales bacterium | reverse complement strand
CATTCCAAACTCGATCTCGTTCACGTTCGCGAACGAAGAGCCGACGAACATCCTCGATCTGTGCTGGACCGTCGCGCAGGAGACCGCGCACTCGTGGGGCCTCGACCACAAGTTCGACAATCGCGATCCGATGACCTATCTGCAGACCGGCCCCGCGATGAAGACGTTCCAGAATCAGGCGGGCTCGTGCGGCGAGTACAACGCGCGCACCTGCAGCTGCACGTACGCGGGTACCGGCAGCGCGATGGAGAACAGCTACGCCCTGATCCAGGCGACGTTTGGCTCGAGCGCACCCGATACGACGCCTCCGACGGTGACGATCACCGCGCCGGCCGCGAATGCGTCGGTGATGGCGGGCTTCGCAGTCACCGCGAACATCACCGATGACATCGGCATCTCGAAAGCCGAGATGCGCCTCGATGGCACTCTGATCAGCACCCTGACCGGCGCGCCGTGGGCGTTCACGGCGCCGGCGACGCTCGGACAAGGCGCGCATCATGTCGAGGTCACCGCGTACGATCTGTCGAACAACACCGCCAAGGCCGCGGTCGACGTCTCGTTCGGAACCGTCTGCACCGGTAACTCCTGCACGGACCCGAACCAGGTCTGCGTCGATGGTCACTGCGTCGCCGGTCCCGGCGCACAGGGCGGCCTCGGTTCGGCGTGCACGAACAACGGCGAATGTGCGTCGAATCAGTGCGCGAGCGACGGCACCAACATGTACTGCGTCGAGCCGTGCGATCCGACCAAGGCCCAGTGCCCGACCGGCTTCGGCTGTCTCGCAGCGGGCGGCGGTGGCGTGTGCTGGCCGGGAGCGGACGCAGGCGGTGGCGGCAGCGGCTGCAACACGAATGATCAAAGCGGCGCGCTGCTCCTGGGACTCGGCTTTGCTGCGCTGCTGATCACACGGCGCCGCCGCTAAGCTCGCATCGATCCATCGCCCCTGCATTTTCCTGTAGGTGTGGGGGCGCGGATCGGGATAAATAGTTGATCCCAATGCGCCGTATCGCAGTCGCGTGTTTAGGCACCGCTTTGGCCACTGTGGCCGCCCCCGCATTTGCCGAGCCCCTGGGCGGCGGCATCTCGATCAACGAGGAAGTCGGGCCGATGATCGCAGCACGGCCGCGCGATGTCATGCACCCGGTGCTGGTCGATCCGCAGAACGTCCCGGCGCTGGTCAATAGCCACGTGCTGTACTTGAACCCGTGCATGCCGAACGGCTGCAAGGTCGTCGCCGGACAGACCGACTCGCGCACCGATCACTCGGACATCACCCAGATCGGACAAGCCACGCTCTCGGCCTATCCGTACGGTGCCGCAAAATGGGCTCAGGTCGTTGCCTGCATGAAGGCGACGATGGCCCCGTTCAACCTCACGGTGACCGACGTCGATCCCGGCTCGGCGCCGCACTTCGAAGTCATGATCGCGGGTTCGCCGACCCAGCTCGGTCTGCCGAACGGCATCGGCGGGATCGCCGATTATTCGTGCCAGTCGCCCGGCCAGTGCTCCCAATATATTCCGAACGCGCTGGTGTTCGACTTCACGCAGGTCTGGGGCGGCAACGTCAACGAGGATTGCTCGACCGCCGCGCAGGAGATCGCGCACGCGTGGACGCTCGATCACGTCGTCGATCCGAGCGATCCGATGACCTACAACAACTACTCCGGCATGCGCACGTTCAAGGACGCCCGGCAATGCGGCAGCGATTGCCAGAACGGTCAATCGCCGTTCGGTCAGACGTGCGTCGGCCAGAATCACGTCTGCATGAGCACGGGCGCGCAGACCCAAGACGAGCTCAAGATCATCAAGGCGATCTTCGGCCCCGCCGGCGCCGCGGCTCCCGACGTCAAGATCCTCACGCCGGCACAGGGCTCGGCCCAAGCGAAGGGCTTCACGGTTGAAGCGACCTGCACGTCCGCCGATGGCGTCCAGGAGGTCGACATGTCCGTCGACGGTGTCCTGATCTCTTCACTCACGGCGGCGCCATACAAGTTCACGACCGCGACGGATCTCAAGGACGGCGCGCACAAGATCTCGGTGCTGTGCGCGAGCAAGCTCCTCGCGACGGCGACGGCGAATGCCGACGTCGTGATCGGCCAGAAGTGCGCGAGCGACGGTGACTGCCCGATGAGCTATCTCTGCTACGGCAGCGCGTGCGTCGCGGGCGGTGACATTCCAGGCGGCCTCGGGGGCGCGTGTACGAGCAACTCGCAATGTGTCGGCGGTTCGTGCGCGAGCGACGGGACGAGCATGTACTGCGTGGTGCCCTGCGACCCCGCAAACGATCTGTGTCCGAACGGCTTTGGCTGCCTCGTGGCGGGCGGTGGTGGCGTGTGCTGGCCGGGTGCAGAGAAGGGCGGCGGCGGCGGTTGCAGCACCGGCAGCGGCGGCTCGATTCTGCTCGGGCTCGGATTTGCTGCGCTCCTGATCACCCGCCGCAAACGCTGAGAAACCGCTCGGTTGCGCGGTAGATCGCATGCGTAGCGCGAGTCTCACCTCGTATGAGTGGTGGACAGCGATTTCCCTCTAGGTACGCGGGCCTAGCCGAGATATCAACGTAGGCGATGTTTCGACATGCGGCCTGGATCTTGGGTGTCGTGGCGGGGGTTTCGGCGACGTCTGTCGCGAGCGCCGAAACGATCGACCGGCCGCGCGACGAGCTGCACTGGCAACCGCCGACCGCGGCACCGCTGACGCCGGCGGGAACCGTGCCTTACAACACGATCTACTTGAATTCGTGCCGGCCGAACGGCTGTCTCGTGCGCCCCGGCAACCCGGACGGTCGCGCGGATACGTGGCAGATCAACTCGCAGCGCACGCTGACGAAATTTCCCTACGACGACGCCACCTGGAATGCGGTCGTCGACTGCATGAAGGACACGTTCTCGCCGTTCAACGTCAACATCACGACGACCGATCCGGGGAACGCGAATCACTTCGAGATCATGATCGCCGGCAGCCCCACCGATCTCGGGATGAGCAATGGCATCGGTGGCATCTCGCCGTTCAGCTGCAGCACGTACATCGACAACTCGCTGGTGTTCGACTTCGCGGCGGTCTGGCAAGGCAGCGTCGAAGAGATGTGCTCGACGGCGGCGCAGGAGATCGCGCACTCGTTCGCGCTCGATCACACGACGGTCGCCTCCGACCCGCTCACGTATTTCCCGTATTCGAAGCGCCGCTACTTCCAGAGCGCGCCGGAGCAATGCGGCAGTGACTGCGTCAACGGCCGTTCGCCGAGCGGTGGCACGTGCACCGGTACAAATCTACAGAACCATCCCTGCGCGTGCAGCAACATCACGGGGACGATGCAGAACCCGACCGCGATCATGACGGGCCTGTTCGGCGTGGGCGCGCCCGTCGTGCCCAATGTAAAGATCACGAAGCCGCTGTCGGGCGCCGCGGTTCAACCCGGGTTCTCGGTGATCGCGACCGCGACCGACGTCTCCGGCATCGATCACGTCGAGCTCCGCGTCGATAGCGCGCTCGTGCTGACCGTGCGGACGATGCCGTACGTGTTCAATGCGCCGGCGATGCTGACCCCCGGCACGCATCACGTCGAGGTCACCGCGTACAACGGACACAACGTGTCGTCGAAGAACGCGATCGACGTCATCATCGGCCAGCCGTGTGTCAAGCCGGCGGATTGTCCGGATGCGACGCAGACCTGTGTCGGCGGCCGTTGTGTCGCCGGTCCCGGCACGCAAGGCGGCCTCGGCAGCCCGTGTACGATGGGCACCGAGTGCGCGTCCGGCAACTGCTCGAGCGACGGCACGAATAGCTACTGTGTCGAGAGCTGCACGCTCGGAGCGGGCGAATGTCCACCGAGCTTTGGCTGCCTCGATGCCGGCAACATGATGGGCCTGTGCTGGCCCGGCTACGACGATGGCAGCGGCGGCGGATGCGCGACCGGCACGGGTGGGCCTATCTCGCTCGGCCTCGTGTTCGCGGCGTTCGTGATGTCGCGCCGTCGCAAGAAGTAAGCGCGTGCGTGCCGCGAGGCGTGATCGGAGGCGCCGAGAGATGACCGTCCGCGAGCTCGCGATTCGCAGCGTGGCCGACAAGCTCGAGCCGCCGGGAGACCTCGCGATCGAAGGCGCCGGGACATGACCGTCCGCGAGCTCGCGATTCGCATCGTGACGAGCGAGCGCCTGGCCGATAAGCTCGAGCCGCCGGGCGACTTCGCGATCGAAGATCCGGATCCCGCGCTCCGCGTCGCGGCGCCGGGCCGGCCCGCGAACCTCGCGATCGTGTCGTCGAAGCTCGCGAAGGTGCCGCCGATCGCCGGCATGCGCGATCCGGCACAACGCGCGCGGATCATCCACGCGCTCGCCAATCACGAACTGCAAGCGATCGAGCTGTTCGCGTGGGCCTTGCTCGCGTTCCCGGATGCGCCCGCGCAGTTCCGCCGCGGCCTGCTCGCGATCCTCGCGGAGGAGCAGACGCACCTCGGGCTGTATATCGGCCGGCTCGCCGGGCACGGCTGCGCATTTGGCGATCATCCCGTCACCGGGCATTTCTGGAACAAGCTCGATCATCTGCGCACGCCGCTCGAGCTCGTGTGCGCGATGAACCTGACGTTCGAGAATGCCAACCTCGACTTCGCCGGCGACTACGCGGCCGCCGCGCGCGCGTGCGGCGATCACGAGACCGCAGCAGCGCTCGATCGCGTCCACGCGGACGAGATCCGACACGTTCACTTCGGCTGGATCTGGCTGCGCCGGCTCTCCGGTGACACCGATCCTTGGCAGGCGTACCTCGAGAACATCCGCCCGCCGCTCGGGCCCGCACGCGCCCGAGGTGCCCGCTTCGATCGCGAAGCGCGACGTCGCGCCGGCTTCGACGAAGCGTTCATCGCCGCGCTCGAAGCGGTGGCGCCGACGCGCCCCTCGGGCCAACCGCGCTGATCCAGCAGCGGGACGGTGTCCCCATGCAACGCATCTATGCCAACCTCGACGAGGAAGCGCGCTGGGCCGGGCGCGCGCTTCCAGCCCATGTGTTGCGGCGGATCAGTGCGGCATCGGCGCTGCTCTCGGCGCTCGTCCAAGAGCCCGCCGAGATCTGGGCGCCTGCGGCCGTCGATCCGCAGCGGCTACAACTCCCTGCCACGATGCGCGTCGGGATTCCGGCTCGCTACGACCTCGCATGGGCAGATCCGGATGCGAAGGCCGCAAACGATCGGCGGTTCGCACTCGCGCTCGCACGGCGGCTCGCCCTCGCGCTTCCCGAGGCGCGCGTGATCCGCTCGCTCGACGAGCTCGATGTGCATCTCGCGGAGACCAAGCTCGCTCGCTGGGTGTGCAAGGCCCCGTGGACGTCGGCGGGCCGCGATCGCGCGCACGGCCAGGATGCGGCGACCGGCGACACGCGGATCTATCTCGGGCGGATGCTCGAGCGTTTCGGCGAGCTCGTGTTCGAGCCGTGGATGGATCGGATGTTCGACGTCGGTGTTTGCGCGATGCTCGCCGCCACCGGCGAGGTCTCGACGCGTGCGCCTCACACGTTGCTCTGTGATCCGCGCGGCGGGTTTGCTGGGATCGATCTCGCACCGCCGCCGCTCACGGATCCCGAGCGCGCGCTGCTCGACCGCACCGTCGCCGAGGTCGGGTCGGCACTCGCCGCGATCGCCTACACCGGCCCGTTCACGATCGACGCCTTCGTGTATCGCGATCGCGATGCGCGCAAGCTTCACCCGCTGTGCGAGATCAACGCGCGCCATTCGTTCGGACACGTCGCACACGCCCTCGCCGCTCGTTACCGCACGCGGATCCTCGGCTTCGGGCCGCCGCCACCGAACGCAAAGCTCTTCATCGCGCCCGCGGCCGATGATCCGTTCACGGCTTGGGGTGCGTGATCGACAGCTTCGTCACCGGCGCGACGCGCGGCATCGAGTCGCCTGCGCGATGCAGCCGACCACCCTGCCCGTGATAGCGCGGGAACGGATCCTTCGGATCGATCGCGGACACGATCACCTCGCCTCGCCGTGTCAGGAACAGGACGGGCTCGAAGCCATCGGTGGTCGGATGCGCGAACTTCACGGATACGCCGCCCGGCGTGCTCGCTTCGACGACCGATCCAACCGGTGACGCATCCGCGACGAGCGTCGGAATCAGCCATGCACGGCGATCGACATCGGAGAAATCGGGCTTCAGCCTGTCGAGCGTGTCCGTCGTGATCGCGGCCTTGGCCGCACCATCGACCTCGACCGAGATCGACAACCCGGGAGGCACCACGACCTGTTTCGGCGGCGGCTGATCCTGGAGCTGCTTGCTCCCGGTCTCGTCGCTCGCACGCGAGCATGCGACCAGCACACACGCGATGACGAGCCAGCGGGCCATGCGATGATTGTACGGTAGGTTCAGCCGATGGACGACGTGATCGCCGCCTGCCAGGCAGCCCTGTCTCGCAAAGGCCAGGTCGTCGTCCTCACGGGCGCGGGGGTCTCCGCCGAGAGCGGAATCCCGACGTTTCGCGGCAAGGAGGGCTACTGGACCATCGGCGCACGCGAATATCACCCGCAAGAGCTCGCGACCTGGGAGGCCTTCGAGCGCATGCCGTGGGATGTCTGGGCCTGGTACCTCTATCGCCGAGGCGTGTGCCGCGCCGCTCAGCCGAACGCCGCGCACGACGCGATCGCCCTGCTCGATCGCAAGCTCGAAGGCCGGTTTGCGCTGATCACGCAAAACGTCGACGGCCTGCACCGGCGCGCGGGCAGTCCGATCGCGCGGACGTTCCCGATCCACGGCGACATCGACTACATGCGGTGCGCGAATGATTGCGTGCTCGATCGGTGGCCGATCCCGGAAGCGATCCCCGCTCTCGCCCGAGGTGAGGCCGCCGGCGAAGCCCACCGCGCGCTGCTCCGTTGCCCGCGCTGCGGCGGCATGGCCCGCCCGCACGTGCTGTGGTTCGACGAGTCCTACGACGAGCCACGCTTCTTTCTCGATACCGCGAGGCGCATCGCCTCCGCGTCCGCGCTGCTCGTCGTGATCGGGACCTCGGCCCAGACGAACCTGCCGTGGCAAGTCGTCACGCTCGCAGCGCGCGCCGGTGCCACGATCGTGGACATCAACATCGAGCCGAATCCCTTCGGCGAGATCGCCGAGACCTCCGGAGGCGCAATCCGAGGAACTGCTGCGACCAACTTGCCTCGACTTGTCGACGCGATCATTCACACCTAGTTCGCGTCCTGAGAGGCTGGACACCTGCGATCCGATTGGGCAGGGTTTGCTCGTGCCTCCGCCCGACGACAGCGTGCCCGAGCCGATCTCCGGCGGCGAGCTCACGGGTGAAGTCTCGACGCTGCCTCCCGAGGAGGCGAGCCAGGTCGTCGCCGAGATCCGTGCCGTCGCCGAGAGTCGCGGCGATGACTCCGAAGTCGTCGAGCTGATCGACATCCCGCCGACCGGGCCGATCCCGCTCCCCGCCGGCGCGGCCGGCACGGCAGCACAGGCGGAAGAAGATGAAGTCCTCTCGGCCGACGAGCTCCGCGACGCGTGGCCGCTCCTCGATCTCGAAGAGCGGAGCGACGGCCTCCGCGTCCTGCCTCGCGAAGAAGCCGAGGAATTCTTCATCTCGTTATCGCCGGCGGATCAAGCGGCGCTGCTGCTGCACTTCCGACCCGGCCAGCGCCGCCAATGGATGCGCCTCCTCGAGCCCGACGACGCCGCCGACGTGATCCAAGAAGCCGGAGAAGCAAACCGCCCGAGCCTGCTGGCGCTCCTCGACGAGCCGACCCGCAAGGAAGTGCTCGCGCTCCTCGCCTACGCCGAAGACGAGGCCGGCGGCCTGATGTCGACGCGCTTCGCACGCCTGCGCCCGCAGATGACCGCGGACGAGGCACTCAGCTATTTGCGCCGCCAAGCGCGCGCGAAGCTCGAGACGATCTACGTCGCCTACGTCGTCGATCCCGAGCAGCGCTTGCTCGGGGTCGTGTCGTTCCGCGATCTGTTCGCCGCCGATCCGAAAAAGATCGTCGCCGAGATCATGGAGACCGACGTCGTCCGCGTCTCGGATGAGATGGATCAGGAGACCGTGTCGCGCGTGTTCGCCGAGCACGATCTCAACGTCATCCCGGTCGTCGATAAAGATGGCAGGATGAAAGGTATCGTCACCGTCGACGATATCGTCGACGTCGTCCAGGAAGAGGCGACCGAAGATATCCAGAAGTTCGGTGGTCTCGAAGCTCTCGACCTGCCCTACCTGCAATCGACCCGCCGGCAGATGATCAAGAAGCGGGCGCGCTGGCTGACGATCCTCCTGATCGGCGAGATGCTGACGGCGACCGCCCTCGGCTTCTTCCAGCACGCGCTCGACGAGGTGACGATCCTCGCGCTGTTCCTGCCGCTCATCATCTCGAGCGGCGGCAACTCGGGCTCGCAAGCCTCGACACTCGTGATCCGCGCGATGGCCCTAGGCGAAGTGCGCGGATCGGACTGGTGGCTCGTATTCCGCCGCGAGATCGCGATCGGGATCGTGCTCGGCTTGATCCTCGGCGTCGTCGCGTCCTTGCGCGTGATGATCTGGGGCTATGCCGGCGCGTATCACCACATCCACGGCGGCGAGCACTACGCGCTGATCGGCCTCACCGTCGCGGGCAGCCTGATCGGTTGCGTGCTGTGGGGAACGCTCATGGGATCGATGCTGCCGTTCCTCTTGCGGCGGCTCGGCGCCGATCCTGCGAGCGCGTCGGCACCGCTCGTCGCGACGCTCGTCGACGTCAGCGGCATCGTCATCTACTTCACGATCGCCCACATCATCTTGTCTGGCGTGCTCCTGTAGCCCGTGTGTTACCGTCGCTGCGATGTTTGCAACGCGCGTCTATCACTACCGTGATCCGGCCGCGGTCATCCTCGGGCTGAAAGAGCTCCGCAAGCAGGGCCTGACCCCGCGAGGCCTGCTGTTCGTCGCGCTCGATCCCCGCGGCGAGACGTATATCGCCGTCCCCGAGGATCTCGATGCCGTCGCAAACATTCGCGTCGGCGACAAGCTCTCCCTCGTCGCACCCTGGGAAGGCCGCTACTTCCACTTCGATGCCGTGCACCGCCTCCCGGGCGACAGCGTGCTGTGGAATGGCGATCGGCGCCTCGGTGACACGGGCTCGGCACCCGAGGTCGCGTGCGCCCTCAGCGAATGGCTGAAGGGCAGCTCCGCAAAGAATGTGTTCCTCGGCTGCAACCCACACGTCCCCGGTTCGTGGTGGACCGTCGATCACCTGTCGACCGTGATCGATCTCCATTCGATGGGCTTCCTCGACTGCGTGATCACGGCCAACGGCGTGCTCGCGCGCAAGATCGACGAGCCGCGCCTGTTCCACCTCGAGTTCCAGACGCTGCATCAACACGGCGAACCGACCGACGGCTGGACCGAGGTGTTCAAGTCGGAGATGGGCAACATCCTGCTCGTCGAGCGGCGCGTGCTGCAGTACCGGCTCGTGCTGACGTGCGAGCGCGGCCTCGTCGAGATCGACGTCAGCCACCTCCCCGATCTCGTGATCGAGACCGCGCGCGTCCCGATGCGCTCGGGCTTCGGCGTCGTCGGCCGGATCGATGGTGGTGCATTTGCCGTCACCGCCGGAACGATCGAACCCTGGGGCCTGACGAACATGAGCCCCGCGATGCTCGTCGGCTCACCGACCGGCAGCCTGCTCGATCTCCCGAACACGCTCCGCGCGATGCCGCTCGACGGCGAGTGATCCTCGCGAGCGAGCTAAGCGCATTGCGGGTGGGGCCTCGAAGCGAATAGCGGAGGATGGCTATGGCGCGCCGGTCATGCCGGCCATCCAGAGCAGGCCGATCGCGAGCAGCACGATGCCGGTCAGCGGCCACAGCCCGATCGCATACGCCGCGACGGTGCGGAGCTGCTCGCCGAGCTGACTCGGCTCGGCCGCACGCGGCGGCGGCGTGAAATGTTGACCGCCGTGGCGGACCACGCGCGCTTGAGGAATCGAGTCAAAGGTCAGCATCGGCATGGTCCAAGTATGAGTTGTCTTAGAGACGTCTCAAACCGCGTTCTTGTTCACGACACCGTGAGCCGCCGTAGGTTGCCGGGACCGTTGTTCCTTTCGCGGCAAATCCCGGTGTAGGTTTCGTCAGGATGGCGCGTTCATTGGCGGATCTGTCACTCGGGTTTCGGCACGCCTACCTCGATCACGAACGCCTGACGGCGCAGCTCGAGGCCTGGAAGACCGAGTACCCGGCGCTGGTTCGCGTGTCCTCGATCGCGCGAACCCCGGAAGGCCGCGACGTCTGGCTCGTGACGGTCGGTCCCGAGCCGGATCGGATCCGGCCCGCCGTGTGGGCGGACGGTAACGTGCACGCGGCGGAGCTCGCCGGATCGAGCGTCGCGCTCGCGATCGCGGAGGACGCGCTGAGATTGCACCTCGCGCCGGACTCGCTCGATCTTGCCAAGCCCGTCATCGAGCGGCTGCGCGAGATCTTGTTCTACATCGTGCCTCGGGTCTCGCCGGATGGCGCCGAGCACGTGCTCCGCACCGGCCGCAGCGTCAGGTCCGTCCCGCGCGACGCCCGCGTCGAACGCGGTCAACCTCGCTGGATTCCGGGCGACATCGACGGCGATGGCCAGGCCTTCGCGATGCGCGTGCCGGATCCCGGTGGCGAGCTCGTCGAAGCCCGCGAGTTTCCCGGCCTGCTCGTCGAACGCACGCTCGAAGACGAAGGCCCGTTCTACAAGCTCTATCCAGAAGGCATGATCGAGCACTTCGACGGCAAGCGGATTCCTTCGCCGTTTTTCCTCGGCGACAATCCGATCGATCTCAACCGCAACTTCCCGTGGTCGTGGGCGCCCACGCACGAGCAGGTCGGCGCCGGCCCGTTTCCCGCGAGCGAGCCCGAAGCACGAGGCATCGTCGAGTTCGCGACGAAGCATCCCGAAATCTTCGCGTGGTGCGACTACCACACGTTCGGCGGCGTGCTGATCCGCCCGCTAGGTCACGCACCCGACTCGAAGATGGATCAAGAGGACCTCGCGCTATTCCGGCAGCTCGAAGCTTGGATGACCGAGCACACCGGCTATCCAACGGTCTCCGGTCACGACGAGTTTCTCTACGAGCCCGACAAGCCGTTGCGCGGCGACCTCAGCGACTACGCGTACAACCAGCGCGGCGCCTTCGGCTACGTGATCGAGCTGTGGGATCTGTTCAAGCGACTCGGCATCGAGCGCCCGAAGAAGTTCGTCGACTACTACCAGAAGTTTTCGCGCGCGGATCTCGTGAAGCTCGCGTGGTGGGATCGCGACGAGAACGAAGGCCGCTCGTTTCCGAAATGGCGACCGTTCCTGCACCCGCAGCTCGGCCCGGTCGAGATCGGCGGCGTCGACCCACGCGTCGGGATCTGGAATCCGACGCTGCACGAGCTCGATCGCCTGTGCACGACGCAAGCTCACGTGTTCCTGCGCGTCGCTTCACTCGCACCACGGTTGCGGATCGCCCGAGTCGATCGCCACGTGCTGCCCGGTGCGCTCACGCGTGTCGAGGTCCGCGTCGAGAACGACGGCTATCTCGGGAGCTACGGTATTCCATCGGCGAAGAAGCTCGACTTCAACGAACCCGTCTATGCGACCTGCACCGTCGCGCGCGGCGAGCTCGTCGATCCGGGATCCACCCATCAGGTCCTCGGTCACCTCGACGGCTGGGGTCACGGGTTGCACACCGGGGCGAACCTCCCCGCGTATCCCGGAACGCGCGGCACGACGAACGCGGCCTGGGCGACCTACCTCGTCCGCGGGCCCGGGGTGCTCGAGCTCAGAGTCGGTTCATGCCGCGCCGGCTTCGTGACCGCGCGCATCGAAGTGTGAAGGTCGCGAGCCATCCCTCACCCGACGAGGTGGGCGTTAGGCGGCGGCGTATAGTACAAAGGACTCGTGGCTCGTTACGCGATCGGCGATATCCAGGGCTGCAAGGCGAGCCTCGATCGTTTGCTCGCGCTGATCGACTTCTCGCGTCATCGCGATCAGCTGTGGCTCGTCGGTGATCTCGTCAATCGCGGGCCGCGCTCGCTCGACGTGCTGCGCTGGGCGATCGATCTCGGGCCGGTCGTCACGTGCGTGCTCGGCAATCACGATCTGCATCTGCTCGCGCGCGCCGCCGGCGCGGAGGGCCCCAAGCCGCGCGACACGATCGACGACGTGCTCTCGGCTCCCGATTGCGACGGCATCATCGACTGGCTGCGCAATCGGCCGATGTTTCACGCCGACGCGACGCACGCCCTCGTGCACGCCGGCCTGCATCCGAAATGGACGATCGAAGATGCGAAGGCACGAGGCGCCGAGATCGAGCGCGAGCTGCGCGGTCCGAGCTGGCGCGCGTTCCTCGCCCAGCTCCACGGCAAGCCACCGCGCTGGGACGATCGGCTCGGAGGCAGTGATCGCTGGCGCTCGATCCTCGCGTACCTCGTGCGCGCTCGCACGCTGAAACCCGATGGCCGGGTCGAGCCCGACTTCGACGGATCGCCGTCACAGGCGCCTCCCGGTTGCGTGCCGTGGTTCCGGTTTCCGAACCCCGCGTGGACGACGCATACCGTCGTGTTCGGTCATTGGGCCGCGCTCGGGCTCGATCTCGGGCCGCACCACGCTGCGGTCGATACCGGCTGCGTGTGGGGTAAGTCGCTCACCGCGCTGCGGCTCGACGATCGCTCGGTGTTTCAGGTCAAAGCGGTCGAACCGCCGGCCCGCTAATCATTCGCCGACGGTGGGGTGACGCTCGCCGTCGTCATCGCCGGCGTCATTTTGGTCGTTCGCAAGGACGTTGCGAAACGCCTGACGCAATCCCGCGATCGCCGTCGCGCTGAGGTAGTTACTCGAGACATCGAGCTTCACGAGGCGCGATAACGCAGATGCCGCGCTCACCAGACGCTCGGCGCCTTGGTCCGACATCGTGCCCATCGACAGATCGAGGTCCTCGAGCTGCGCCGCCAACGGCGCTCGGGCGAGCTCGCCACAGATCGCGTCGGTGTGCGCCGCATTCTTGAGGCCGAGGTGAGTCAGCGCGGGCAAGTCGCGCCGGGCGAGCAGCGGCAGCACATGGGCGACTGTCGTATCTCCTCCGTAGTTCGGATCGCCATACCAGACGTCGAGGAAGCGGAGCTTCGGCCACCGCGCGTTCGCGATCGCGCGTGCGCTCTCGATCGAGAGCCCGCCGGTGCGGAATTCAGCATGCTCGAGCTCGGGAAGCTCGATCGAACCGAGCTGGAACGATCCGCCCTGCACGATCAATCGCCGCAGCCTCGGCACGGCAGCCCACAGCCGGGCGAGATCGCCGACCTGGTACCAAGACATCTCGGTCTCCTCCTGGTAAACGAAGTCGCCGAGGTGTAGCGCGCGGAGACTCGCCGGCGCGCGAGCTGCGAAGATCGCGGTCAGATCATCCAGGGTGTTTTCGTTGACATCTCCGTTGATGCCGAACGCGAGCTCGCCGAGGTAGCGGCCCGATGGATGCGCGAGCAGCAGCTCGAGGATCTCCGCGAGACTCGCCTCGTTCTCCACTCCCAGGTTCGCGTCGTAAGACAGGTACGCCCCATGAATGAAGCCGCGGCGCCATGCGAATGCATCGCGATCGCTGTCGTCGTGGACCTTCGTGTGCGGCTCGAGCGGACCGAGTAAGGCGTCGGCGTGCTCGGCAAGATGTGCAACGGCCGCGGCGTGCAGCGACCGGTCGGACTCGGCGCGGAGCTGGAGCGCGATCAGCGCGCCGCGCGGATGTCCTTGCGTTTGCAGCCAGTCCGCCAACACGAGGTAGTTGGCGTCGTTCTCGAGGTTCGCCGCGATCGCACGCTCGAGCTCGGGATTCTGCGGCTCGGTTCCGCTGGCGCGGACGAGCTTGCGTGCGCGCTCGTCCTGCCGCTTGGCAGCAAGCTCGGCATGCCGGTCCGCGATGTCGATCGGCAAGTTGGCGCGACGAACGACGTCGTACACGTACTTGCACTGCGCGTCCGACATGGTCGGGATGCGCTCGCGCACGGCGACAATGCACTCATCGCGAAGCTGCTCGCGTTGGCGTAGATCCGCCGGGATCGCCATGCCGAACACCATCTGGTGATGCCCCCCAACGGACAGCGCAGCGGCCGCATCGACGAGCTCGTTCACGCTCCCCAAGCGGATCCGGCTCTGGATCTGCTCGCGGAGCCAGGTCGTCATCTTCGCGAGCTCGACCTCGCGGGCACCGGCGAGCTTGGCGCGCCGTGCGGTGATGTCGACCGGCAACGATGCGCGCGCGACCACCGCGAACACCGGCTCGCAGTCGCGATCTGCGAGCTTCGGGATCTGCGCGCGCAGCGCCTCGAGTGCGGCGTCGCGGAGCTGCTCGGGATTGGGCAAGCTCGCCGGGATCACCATGCCGAACACCATGGAGCCATGACCGCTCAGCGTGGCAGCCGCTTCTGCAAGTGCGATCGCATCCCCGGTCTTTGCGCGATCCGCGATCTGCTCGCGGATCCACTTCGTGGTTCGATCCGTCGCAGGATCCGAGCTCGCCTTTGTTGCGGGCCCCGAGCTGTCTTTTGCCGCAGGACTGCCATTTCCCCTCAGCCAGCTAAACAGGCCCATGGGCGGCAGGCTATCCAAACCTCGGCCGTGCGTCGAGAGGACGTTACTTCTTCGGCTTGATCGCGGGCTCGGTCATCGCCGTCGGATCGGTCGTCGGGCGCTTCGCCTTGGTCAGCGGAATTGGCTCGACATTGACGTCCGCATTCGAGAACTCGACGTCGACCGACTCGCGCTTCGGTCGCTGCGGGATCGTCGCCGCGTTGCTGCCGACTGGGAGCGCATCGGAGGCTTGCGTCTCCTGATCGTCCGTCGCTTCGCCGGTCAGGTTGCCGCGAGCGACCGCCACGGCCTGGCCGAGCGAGACCGCCGGATTGACACCGACCGCTTGCTTCATCACTTGCGACAACGCGAGCGCGAACTCGTCGGCGGTCGCATATCGATTCGCCGGATCGGCGGCGGTGGCCATCTCGAGCACGGCGGCGAACGCGGGCGGCACATCGGGCCTGCGCTCCGAGATCGAAGGCACCTTGCACAGCCGGATCTTCTTGAAGATCTCGACATCGGTCTTGCCGTCGAACAGCCGCTCGCCCGACAGCGTCTCCCACAGCACGCTGCCGACGCAGAACAGATCGGACTGCGCGGTGTTCGCCTTGCCGAACGTGACCTCGGGCGCGAGGTAGCTGAGCTTGCCCTTGACGGTGCCCGGCGCGGTCAGGCTCGCGACGCGATCGCGCGCACGCGCGAGACCGAAGTCCGACAGCTTGACGACACCGTTGATGCCGAGCAGCACGTTATGCGGCGAGACGTCGCGGTGAATGATCGGCGCCGGTGTTCCATCCGGCGCGACGCGCGTATGTGCCGCGCTGAGCCCGCGCAGCGTCCCGATGCCGATCGCCGCGGCGAGGGCCCACGGGACGACTTGCCCCGCGTCGCGATGGAGCTTGATGAACGCGCCGAGGTCGATGCCCTCGACCCACTCCATCACCAAGTAGTACGAGTTGTCCTGACTGACGAAGTCGTGGACCTGGACGATGTTCGGGTGCTGCAGCTCGGAGCCGACGCGCGCCTCCTCGATGAACATGTCGATGTAGTTCTTGATCGCGCGGAACTCGGGCTTGATGTGCTTGATCGCGACCGTCCGCTGAAACCCGGCGGCACCCTTCTGCACGGCCCTGTAGACCGTCGCCATACCGCCTTCGCCCGCAACCTTGACGAGCTGGTACTTGCCATCGATGAGCGGCAGGCTGGGGTTCACGACCCCAGCTTACAACGACTTGCCGTCGAACGGCGTGATCGACAGCGCGCCCAGATCGACTCCGTCGAGACATCGCACGTTGATGGCGATCATGGGCGGCCCATCGGGCCGACTGCCCGCGCGAGCGCCTCCACGCCGCACGACCGGCAGAACTGGTGATGGATGTGCATTTTGTTAAACAGATACGGTTGCACGTCGCTCTCGCCGGACTCGAGCGTGAACTGGGTCGCCGGGACGAACGTCAAGACGAGCCCGTGCTTGCTGCAGATCGAGCAGTTGCACGCGATCACCTGCGCCAGATCGGTGTCGACGCGATAACGAACCTTGCGCAGTGACATCCGCCGGTGTGAGCACCCATGCGCGGAATCTACCTGGCTCCCAGCAACGAGGCGATGTGCGAGAGGTTCGAAATTACGACGCCGAACCGAGCTTCGCTTTTTCGGTTTCGAGCTCGGCCATCGTCTTCTCCCACCGCGGATTGAGCTCGTCGAGCTTGTCCTGAGCCGCCTGATAGTCGGCGAGCAGCTTGTTACGTCGCGCGGCCTCGTCATAGACGCTCGGATCGGCGAGCTCGGCGGATCGGAGCTTTTGTTCGGCTTCGAGCGCGGCGATCCGCTCTTCGAGCTGCGCGACCTGCTTCTCGAGTGGGCCGAGCTTGCTGGTCTTTTTCTGACGCTCCTCGGCTTCGCGGCGCTTGCGCTGCTTATCGTCTACCGCGCTCGTCGGGCGCGGCCCGCCTCGCTCCATTCCGGGCGCGCTCGCGACCTCGCGCGCGCCATTGGATTTGCCCTTCGCCGCGACCGCGCCCTTGGCGTTGCGCATCGGACCCGCGTCCGCGGCGGCGACCGCGATCCGGCGCTGCGCCATCGAGTAGAGGTACTCGGTCAGGGTCCCGGGATACGTGTCGACGCGCTGGTCCTCGACGTTCCAGATCTTGGTCGCGAGCGTGCGAATCAGCGAGCGGTTGTGGCTGACGAACACGAGCGTGCCGTCGTAGGTCTTGAGCGAATCCGCGAGTGCCTCGGAAGACGCGAGATCGAGGTGGTTCGTCGGTTCGTCCATCAGCAGCAAGTTGCCCGGTTTGACGAGCAGCCGCGCGAGGGCGACGCGCGCTTTCTCGCCGCCCGACAACACCTTGATCGGTTTATCGACATCGTCGCCCGAGAACATGAACGCGCCGCAGATCGAGCGGACGCGCGACACGGCGGTATCCGGCGACGCGCGCTGCACGGTCTCGTACACCGTCGCCGTCGGATCGAGCGTGTCGGCGTGGTGCTGCGCGTAGTAGCCGACCTCGACGCCGGTGCCCATCTTGATCGTGCCACCGTCGTGCGGCAGCTCGCCCGCGATCATCCGCAGCAGCGTCGTCTTGCCGGCGCCGTTGACGCCGATGATGCCGATCTTCTCGCCGCGCCGGACCGTCAGATCGATCCCGGGAAACACGACGTGCTCGCCGTAGGACTTCTCGAGGCCCGTGACCTGGATCACGTCCGCTGCGACGCGCGAGGTCGCCGGGAACGAGAACCGCATCGTGTTGCGCTTCTCGTATTGATCGACGGTCTCCATCTTCTCGAGCCACTTGATCCGCGACTGCACGGCCTTGGCCTTGTTCGCCTGTGCGCGGAACCGGTTGATGAACTCGGTGAGCCGGGCGCGCTCGCGTGCGAGGTTGTCGGCGCGGCCCGCGAGGATCGTCTCTTCTTCCGCGCGCGCGGCCACGTACTTCTCGTAGTTCCCCGGATAGCTGCGCACGCCTTCGATCTCGAGCGAGACCACGCGGGAGATCTGCTCGTTCAAGAACTCGCGGTCGTGGCTGATCAAGATGAAGCAGCGGTTCCACTTCTTGAGGAAATCCGAGAACCACGCGACGGACGGCATGTCGAGGTGGTTGGTCGGTTCGTCGAGAAGCAGGACGTCGGGGCGCTGGAACAGCAGGCCGGCGAGCACGCCGCGCATCTTCCAACCTCCCGAGAACTCCGCGATGTCGCGATGCTCGTCGCCGGGCGAGAACCCGAGTCCCGCCAGGATCGCGAGCGCTTCGTGCTCGCCGAAGAACCGATCGAAGTGATCGATCCGCTCGTGCAGCTCGCCGACCTCGCTCGCGAGATCGAGCAGCTCCTCTTCCGGTCTGCCTTCGTTCGTCGCCTTCTCGATCGCGACGTCCATGTAGGCGAGGCGCTCGTCGAGCTCCTTGCGCCCCGGCACGCTCGACAAGATCATGTCGATCAACGAGCGCCCGCCCGCGACCGAGATCTCCTGCGGCAGCCAGCCGATCCGGACGCCGTTCGCGCGCGTGACCTTGCCGTCGTCGATCTCTTGATCGCCCGCGATGACCTTCAAGAGCGTCGTCTTGCCGGAGCCGTTCGGGCCGATCAGGCCGATCCTGTCGCCCTGCCCGAGTCGCAAGCTCGCCGCGTCGAAGATCATCCGATCTGCGAAGAACAGCGTCACTGCGTCGAGGACTACGAGGCTCATGGGGAGCGAATGGATAGCACGTCGTCGCCTCTTCGACTGGCCTGCGGACCTCGCAGGCGAGCCCTGCGAAACCTGCGGCACGATCCCGGTGTTCGCAAATGCGATCGCCTAGTTACGCTTGGCGCCAGCTAGCGCGTCGGCGACCGGCGGCGGTTGCTGCGGACGACCATCGTGCTCGGCAGCGTGCCTGCGAGCTCTCGGCGACGGATCTCGTCACCGAGAGGCTTCACGATCGCGAGGCTCTTCGGATCGTCGCGATAACGATCGACGAGCTCGCCGTAGAGCTCGCGCACTGCATCGCCATCGGGCGGCGCATCGAGCGCCGATCGCAACACCGCGAGTCGCCACCGCAGCGCGAGCTCGCCTTCGACCTCGATCGCGAGCTTGTCTCCGGACGTGCGAGCCTTCGCGACCTCTCCGAGGTTTCCCTCGCAGCGCGCGATCAGCGCGGCCAGACGATCGGCGGCGGAGCCCACGGCACCAGCGTACCACGAGAGATCTCGTGGTTTCAGCGCGCGCTCGCGGTGTCGGGGAGCTCGTCGACGATCTCGCGCGATGGCATTCGCTTCGGCAAATGAATGTCAGCGCCTCGAACCCGTCTGACGATCGAGCCTCGTGGAAGCTCGCAACGATTCCGAGCTGCGGGCTCCGTCAACTTCGATCACATCTTCTGATAGGTTGGAAGCCATGGCAGCGCGCACTCCACGTCGATCGTTCGCGAATCCGTTCGTCGTCACGATCGCCGCGCTGCCTGCGTGCGTCGTGTCGAGCAGCACGCCTCCTCCGCAACAGACGTCGCCGCAGCCAGCGCAACCAGCGCAGACGGCGCCGGCGCCGGTGATCGTCTCGAACCCGCCCCGGCCGCAAGCCGAGCCCGCGCCCGACCCGGCCCCCGTGCGCCGGCCACCGATCTTGAATCCGCCGCGGCCGCAGGCCGAGCCCGCGCCCGATCCGGCACCCGTGCGCCGGCCGCCGATCATGAATCCGCCGCGGCCGCAAGCGGAGCCGCAGACCCCTCCGCCTCCCTCGCCGGATCCGGCGACCCCACCTTCACCGAAGCGACCGGTGATCTTGAATCCGCCGCGCCCGACACCTGCGCCCCCGCCTCCTCCACCTCCGCACGACGCATCGTGGCGGGTCTACAAGACCAAAGACGGCTGCATGGCCGCGATCAAGGTCGAGTGTCCGAAGGGCGACGGCAAGACGAGGCCGACCTGCAATCCGCCTCCGCCGTTCAAGTACGCGTGTCCGGAAGGTGTCTCGCTCGAGGCGCCGATCACGATCGTCACGTTTGGCGACAGCTGCGCGATCGAGCGCGAGCCGATCCGCTGCCCGCCCAAAGCGATCTGCAATCCGCCGCCGCCGCATCTCGTACCTTGTCCGAAGCCGTGACCGATCTGTTGCATCGAGTGCGTCACGAGTGGCGCGCGCGAATCGCCGCCGAATACACGTCTGCCGCGATCACCCAGCACCTCGTGCTGTGGCTGATCCAGGCCGGCGCGCCGCCCGATCTGATCGACGCGGGAATCGTCGTGGTCACCGACGAGCTCGTTCACTCGCGCACGAGTCACGACGTCTATATCGCCGCCGGTGGCATCGATCCACCGGCGCTCGATCGCGAAGCGCTCGGCCTCACGCGCAGCGCCGATCCGCTCGAGGTCGACATCTTGCGCATCGCCGTGCGAGCGTTCTGCCTCGGCGAGACCGTGGCCGTGCCGCTGTTTCGACGGCTTCGCGAGCACGCGACCCAGCCTGTCGCGCGTGGAGCCCTCGATCGGATCTTGCGCGATGAGGTTCGCCACCGCGAGCTCGGCTGGGATCTGCTCGACTGGCTGTGTACGCTCCCGATCGACGCACCGGCGCGGGTCACCGCAGATCTTCCGGCGATGCTCGTCGAGCTCGATGCGAGCTACGGCCGCGGCAATCCGACGGTCGCCCAGGACCTCGGCGAGATGACCGAGCTCGAGCGGTCCTGGGGACTTGCGCCTCCCCGCGACTACGCGGAGGTCCTGACCGAAACGATCGCCAAGGACTACCGGCCCCGGTTCGCCGCTCGGGGAATTGTCTTGCCGCTGTGACAATTACACGATTGGATGGATGCTCCGACCAATGTATGAACGGGCATGCGAAGGCTGGCGTTCGTGGTCGTGCTTGCGGCGTGTGGAACCGATAGCGCGACCCCCGATGGCAATAGCGATACCGCGACGCGCATCCTGCCGTTTGGACCGTTCTCGCTCCAGCCCGGCGAAGAGCAGACCCGCGCGTGCGTGCAGATCACGCTCGACAACAGCGACTACGTCTACGTCAACCAGGTCGAGCTGACGACCGGCCCGGGATTTCACCACTCGAACTGGTTCTTCGTCCCGACGTACTCGTTCGGCAATGACCCCGACGGCGTCTTCAACTGCGACGATCGCAACTTCAACGAGCCCGTCGCCGCAATTCAGGGTGGCGTGCTGTTCGCGCAATCGACGCAATCGCCACACGAGATCCAGGCGTTTCCGCCCGGCGTGTCGATCAAGATCCCTCCGCACTCGAAGATCATCGGCCAGCTTCATCTGCTGAACCCGACCGACGGCGTGTTGACGCTGACGCCGAAGATCGCGCTGACCCCGATCCCAGCAGCGACCGTGACCACCGTGCTCGCCGGCGTGTCGTTCGAGAATCACGCGCTCGGCTTACCGCCGCAGAAGCAGTCGCGGTTCACCGTCGACTGCGATCTGAGCACCCAGTGGCAGACGTTGTTCTCGGCGGGCTATGTCACCGCCGAGCATCCCGACTTCAAGCTGTACTACGCGCTCGCGCACTACCACACGCTCGGCACGGGGATGACCGTCGAAGCCGTCAGAGCCGACGGGACCGCCGCGACGATCTACACGACCGCGCAACACGTCGGCGATGCGCTCGGCGGCCGCATCGATCCCGCGTTCGACATGACGGGCTACACGCGGATCCGATTTTCGTGTGACTACCTGAACGCGACGAGCGCGACGGTCGTGTGGGGCACGGGCAACCAGGAGATGTGCGTGTTCCTCGCGTTCTCCGACTCGACGTACAACTGGGGAGGCGGGGTCGTCAACGACCAGCCTCCCGGTACACCGACGGACGTCAACGGCGTGATGAGCTACTCGATCCCGCCTGCGGGCTGCTCGGTCTACGCGAACGACGCGCGTCGCTGACGGATCCAACTTGGCACGTTAGAACGCGACCTTGACCTGAACCGCAACGTCGCCGAGATCCGGCACGACCTCGGTGCGGACCGACGAGAACGCCGAGGATAGGCATCGCGATCCAGCGCCGCCGATCTGCAATGCGCTCGCGCGGCGGGTCTCGCCGATCGCGAAACTCGCGACGACGACCCGTTCGCCGACCTGGCCGGCACAACCACGAAGCGCCGGCAGCACGCGCTCGACCGCCCTACGCACGACCGCGGGCGAGAGCGAGCCCGCGACATCGAGCGCGACGATCCGTGGCGCGACATGGTGCGGAGCCGGCGGCGGTACACGAGCCGCAGAAACGCTCGGCCCGACGGGATGAATCACAGGGCTGAGCCTCGGCACCAGATCGCGAGGCCTCGGCGATGTCGCTCGATCGATGAAGCTCGCGAGCGTCATCGGGACCGGAGCCGGAAGCTCGTCGGCGGTGCGCTTCTCGAGCGGTCCCGTGAAGCTCGGTGTCGGAACCGGCGGATCGACCCGCGCCGAGCTCGCCGAGGCCACGCTGACCTTCGTGTCGCGCGAGAGCTGAACCACCGCGATCATGCCGGTGGCCGCGGCGACCGCGATCCCGATCCGCCGCCACGATCGCGGCGGCGCGACGCCGGCCGTGAGCTGATCGAGCTTCTCGATCACCTCGCTCGCGCTGCTCGGCCGTCCTTCGGGTCTGCGGGCGAGCATCCGGTCGACCAGCGCTGCGAGTCCGGCGGGAACGTTCGGTGCGAGCGACGCGAGCTTCGGCGCGGCCGACGACAATTTCTTCGCCATCACCTGATTCGCGTCACCCTGAAACGGCGGCAAGCCGGTGAGCATCTCGAACATCGTCGCGCCGAGCGCATAGAGATCGGCGCGATGGTCGATGTCCTTGCCGAGGAGCTGCTCGGGTGCCGCGTAGAGTGGCGTGCACAGCACACCCGAGGTCGTCATCCGCGCGTCGTCACTGGTCACCGAGATCGCGAGTCCGAAATCGGCGATTCGCGCCGAATCACCGACGACGAGCACGTTATCCGGCTTGAGATCGCGATGCACCACACCCCGCGAATGCGCGTGTGCGAGGCCATCGGCGAGCTGCCGCGCGAGGCTCATCACGCGTCCCGACTGCAGGACGGATTCGCGGACGAGCCGCCGCAACGTTGGCCCTTCGACCAGATCCATCACGAGGTACATGAGCCCGGCGCGCGTCCGTCCGAAATCGACGACGCCGACGATGCCGGGATGATCGAGCCGGCTCGCCGCTTCGCCCTCGTGCTGGAACCGCACGCGCATCGCCGCCGAGGCCGCGAGATCGCCTAGCATCACCTTGATCGCGTATCGCTTGTGCGTCAGCCGCGCGTGATGTGCACGATACACGCGCCCCATCGCGCCCTCGCCGATCAACGCATCGATCACGTAGTGCTCGCTGATCGTCTTGCCGACGAGCGGATCGGCGGCCATCACCGAGAGCTCGCCACCGTCGGTCGGGCAGCGCTGGAAATCGTTGCGGTAGATCGCGCCGCACACATGGCAGCACCGCAACCCACCGCTCGACGGGATGGTCGCTGGCTCCGAATGCACAGTTGCGAACACGGACGTCGACCTCTGCAACCGTCGTGCTCGTATGTGCGGGCTGTTCGGATGTCATCCCCGCCCGGAACGAGCGCGCCCGCCACACCGGTTACCCGACGCACGGGCCATCCAAGAACCCCAGATCATGCGCAACAAGCGTACGGATCGCCCGCGGGTCTTGCCGCACTCCCGGAGGGATCGCATGATGCGCGCGCGATGAAGATCCTCCTCACCGGCGCCGGCGGTCAGATCGGACACGATCTGATCGGTGCACTCGTTTCGCAAGGTCATCAAGTTGTCTCGACGGATCTCGCGCCACGGCCGCCAAGTCACGCGCACGCGGGCGGTGTCGACTGGCAACGGCTCGACGTCACCGACGCGGCCGCGGTGCAGCACATGTTCACCGAGCATCGTCCCGAGCTCGTGTTTCATCTCGCGGCGATCTTGTCCGCGCGCGGCGAGCAGGATCCGCGTCTCGCGTACGACGTGAACCAGACCGGGACGTGGAATGTGCTCGAGGCGTGCCGGCGCGCGAAGGTCAACCGCCTGATCTTCACGTCGAGCATTGCCGTGTTCGGTCCGCCACCGAGCGGCCCGCTGCCGGATCCGACGCCCGATGACGTCGCGCTCCACCCGGGCACCATGTACGGCGCGACGAAGGTGTCCGGAGAGCTACTCTGCGCGTACTACCGCAAACGCTACGGCATCGATTGTCGGGGGGTGCGGTTCCCCGGCCTGATCTCGGCCGCGATGCCGGGCGGTGGCAGCTCGGACTACGCGCTGTTCATGTATGTCGACGGGGTTCGGAAGGGCGCCTACGAGGCGTTCGCCCGCGCCGATACCAGGATCCCGCTCATGTACATGCCCGACGGCGTGCGCGCGTTGCTCGAGCTCGCGCTCGCCGATCCAGCGCGGCTGACGCGAACGATCTACAACATCGCCGCGTTCTCGCCGCGTGCCGACGAGATCGCGACCTCGGTCAAGCGCGTGCTCCCGCATGCGAAGTTCACGTACACCCCCGATCCCGTGCGGCAGGGAATCCTCGACAGCTGGCCGAAGTCGATCGACGACTCGGCCGCTCAGCGCGACTGGGGCTGGAAACCGAAGTATGACCTCGATGCGATGACCGACGATCTGGTCCCCCGCGTCACACGCATGCTCGAGCTCGGCGCCATCCTTTCGCACTAGAGGTCCCCATGTATCCGCAAGCGAAGTCCGTGTTCGCGCAAGCGCTCGCCGAGATCGAAGCTGCCGGGCTGTGGAAGCACGAGCGCACGATCACCTCGCCGCAAGCCGCGCACATCATCACGAACGGCAAGGAGGTCCTGAACTTCTGCGCCAACAACTACCTCGGGCTGTCGTCGCATCCACGCGTGATCGCGGCGGCGCGGCGGGCGCTCGACGAGCGCGGCTATGGCCTATCGTCGGTGCGCTTCATCTGCGGCACACAGGATCGCCACAAGGAGCTCGAAGCCGCGATCTCGAAGTTCCTTGGAACCGAAGACACGATCCTCTACGGCTCGTGCTTCGACGCGAACGGCGGCCTGTTCGAGACCGTGCTCGGAGAGCAAGACGCGATCATCTCCGATGCGCTCAACCATGCCTCGATCATCGACGGTGTTCGGCTCTGCAAGGCAGAGCGCCATCGCTACGAGCACGACGATCTGAACGATCTCGAGGCCAAGCTCGTCGCGACACAGGGCAAGCGGCTCCGGATGATCGCGACCGATGGCGTGTTCTCGATGGACGGCGACATCGCACGTCTCGACACGATCTGCGATCTCGCCGAGAAATACGGCGCGCTCGTGATGGTCGACGACAGTCACGCGACGGGGTTTGTCGGCAAGACCGGCCGCGGCAGCGCCGAGCTTCGCAACTGCTTGGATCGGATCGACGTGTTCACCTCGACGCTCGGCAAGGCGCTCGGTGGCGCGTCCGGTGGGTTTACGTCGGGCAAGAAAGAGATCGTCGATCTGCTACGCAATCGGTCCCGGCCGTATCTGTTCTCGAACACGCTCGCGCCGCCGATCGTCGCGGGCTCGATCGAAGCGATCGCGCTCGTCAGCGAATCGACCGCGCTGCGCGACAAGCTCGAGGCGAACACGCTGCGGTTCCGGACCGGCATGACGCGCGCCGGTCTCGCGATCCGGCCCGGCACGCACCCGATCACGCCGGTGATGCTCGGCGACGCCAAGCTCGCCGCCGAGATGGCGCAGCGCCTGCTCGCGCATGGGATCTACGTGATCGGGTTTTCGTATCCGGTCGTCCCGAAGGGGCAGGCGCGGATCCGGGTCCAGCTCTCCGCGGCGCACTCGGTCGAGGACGTCGATGCCGCGATCGCGGCTTTCACGACGGTCGGCCGCGAGCTGGGCCTCGTCTCGTGAAGCCCGAGGCGATCGCGGCCAAGATCAGAGCCGCGCTTCCGGATGCCCAGATCGAGCTCAAGGATCTGACCGGCACCGAGGACCACTGGCAGGCGACGATCGTCTCGGCCGGCTTCACCGGGAAGTCACTCATGCAGCGTCATCGCCTCGTGATGTCTGCACTTGTCGACGAGATGAAGGGGCCGATTCACGCGTTGACGCTGGACGTCAGGACCCCCGACGAGCCCAAGCCCTAGCCGATCACCGGTAGGTCTCGGAAACTTCATCAGCTTTTCCCGTGCCCCCCTCGGGGTTCCATGCGAACCTCTGGGGCGCGGGAGCTATGGGCGCGGACGCCGCCGAAGAAGAGCAGTTCGGTCCGTACCTCGTGTACGAGAGGCTGGGGGTTGGTGGTATGGCCACCGTCCATCGCGCGCTCGAACGTGGGGTCGAAGGATTCGAGCGCGTGGTCGCGCTCAAGCGCTTGTTACCGCATCTCGCCGAAGACGCGAGCTTCATCAAGTCGTTCGTGCGTGAAGCGAAGCTCGCTTCGCTCCTGAGTCACGTCAACATCGTCCAGATCTACGAGCTCGGCCGCGTCGGCACCGAGTACTTCATCTCGATGGAGTACATCGACGGACGCGATGTTCGTCGCGTGCTGCGCCACGCCCGCAAGGTCACCGGACCGCCGCCGATCCACATCACGGTCGGCCTGTTGGCGCAGCTCTGCGAAGCGCTCGATTACGCGCATCACCGAACGGACGACGAAGGCCAGCCGCTCGGGCTCGTTCATCGCGATGTGTCGCCGTCGAACTTGCTCGTCACGAGCACCGGCCACCTCAAGGTCATCGACTTCGGCATCGCCAAGGCGCAGTCATCGCAGCTCCGCACGCAGACCGGTCGCGTCAAGGGCAAGCTCGCGTACATGGCGCCTGAGGCCGTCGCGGGTAAGGACCTCGACTCGCGCTCCGACCTGTGGGCCGCCGGCGTGATCCTGCACGAACTGCTCACGGCGCGGCCGCTGTTCGCGAGCAAGAACGAATATCAGACGCTGCTCAAGGTCCAGCGCGGCGACATCATGCCGCCATCGACGTTCAACCAGGCGTGCCCTCCAGAAGTCGACGCGATCGTGTTCAAGGCACTCGCTCGCGATCCCGACGAGCGATTCTCGAGCGCCGGCGAGATGCGCGAAGAGTTGCTCCGCGTCCGCAGGACGTATCAGTTGCAGAGCGGCTATCGCGACATCGCCGCCTGGCTCGAGTGGGCGTTCTCGCTCGAATCACCGGCGGGCTTCGCGGGCAACACCGGCGAGAACACCGGCAGCTCGCTCGAACCAGGGTCGGGCCCCAGGCACAAGACGCCACGGCCGCCGCGCAATCGCGATGAGGACGAAGCCGTCGAGATGGTGTGGGGTGCAGCCGAAGGCGAAGGCGGTCCGCTCGTCCTCGACGACATTCCGGACGTGTCCGGAAAGCACCTGTCGGCTACGATCGCCGCCGTCAAGCCCGACGAAGTCGACGAGGACATGCCAACGCCCAAGCCGCTTCCTCGGCCCGTGCGCGGCACCATTCCAAACGTCAACGTCGCGCCGCATGGCAGCGATCCCGGCGTCGGCGCAAAACGCGGCAGCGATCAGCTTCCGGCGCAACGCACGACACCGGAGCCATCGCGCCCGAATCGAACGACGGCACCCGGCATCGCCGCGGCACGCTTGGCGCCCCCGAGCACCGAGTCGAGTCGCAAGCGCGAGACGCTCGCGCCCCCGGCGATTCCACGGCCTCGGGATACCGCACCTCCGCCCGCGCCGCCGCGCGCGCGACAGACACAAGCACCTCCGCTGCGCGAGTCCGAGCCCAAGAAAGAGCCGAGTCTCCCGCGTGCAGAGTCTTCGGTGACGACCGAGCCATCCGGTCACCCGATCACGGACGCCACCGATCCCGCGCGGCCGCTGAATGCCGAGGAGCTGTTTGGCGCCGACCAGGACGACTCGTTCGATACGGTCCTCGCGAGGCAACCGTCGGCAGGCGATTCGATGCCGACGATCGCGTCGAGGGCGGGGTCGGCAGCGGATTCGATGCCGACGATGCTGGCGAGAGCGGGGTCGGCAGGCGATTCGATGCCGACGATCGCCGTCGCCAATTCCGACGTCGAGCCCGTGACGTCTCCAGACGGACGGCCGCTGCACGAGCCCCCGGCGATGCCGCGCGTGCGGTTTTCAAAATCGGTCCCGCCGCAGAACGTTCCGGTGCCGCTGTTGCAGCCGACGCGGCGCGCCCAGACGCAAACCAACGAGCCGCAATTACGAGCGACCGTCCTGCGCAAGAGCGCCGACCAGATCATCGGCGCTTCGATGGTCGCCCGCAGTCGCCCGCGTCGCGCGTGGCTCGTGCTGCTCGCGATCGTGATCGCGGGCGCCGCGGCGACTGGTATCACGTTGTACGTCACGCGCGGGCAGGACAGCGTCGTCGCGGTCCGCGAGCCGCAGGCGCGGATCCCAGCGCACGTGATGTTGACGATCAAGTTCGTCACCGAGCCGAGCGACGCGGAGATCCGGATCGAAGGCCAGACGATGCACACGGGAACGCCGTGGGCTGCGAGTCTCGAGCCGGGCGTCCATCAGATCGAGATCCGCCGCGCCGGCTACAAGTCGTGGCTAACCTCTCTCGAGCTGTCGGCGAGCGACGGCAATCAGCTCGTGCGCGTCGCCCTCGAACAACTCGGGAATGGAGCGGCGACCGGTGATGCGACGCTCGCGATCTCCACCACGCCTCGCGATCTCGACGTCGTGCTGGACGGCCAGGTCCTGCCGCAGCGCACGCCGATCAAGGTCTCGATCAAGCCCGGTGCGCACAGCGTCGCGGTCCGTCAGAACGGGATCGAGGTCTGGCACCAAAACCTCATGGCGGAGACCGCCGTCGACTACGAATACAACCCGTCGCTCACCGAGGAGAAGCAACGCGAACGGAACGAACGCGCGCAAGCTCCGAAGCCGCAGATCGTGCACGCGCCCCGTCCGGCGCCGATCGAAAAGGACAAGTCCGAAGGCAGCTCCGAGCCACCCATCGATCCACCGAAGCCGGACGACAAGGACGTGACGCCCGCGGCGCCCGACGACAAGCCCGAGGTGAAAGAGCCGAAGCCCGATCTGAAACCGGATCCGAAGCCCGAGCCGCCGAAGCCGGCCGTCGTGACAAAGCCTGTCGTGGTCGTGCCGCCGCCTCCACCGGTGGTGCCGGCGAAGCCTCCCGCTCCTGCCCCGATCGTGACGCAGGCCCGACCCACCGGCCCGGTCCTCGTCGCGCCATCGGCGGTGACGAAGCTGTCCGGAGAGACGCCGAGCATCGGAAAATCCAAGAACGTCGACATTCCGCCCGTGGTTGCCGCGAAGGTCTGCATCGACGTCGCGGGTAACGTGTCGTCGGTCGATGCACTGACCAAGCTCGATCGCATCGCGAAGCAAGGCTTGGTCGAAGGCCTGATGTCGTGGAAGTACGTTCCTTACAAGAAAGACGGCGGCGCTGCCGCGGCGTGCTTCGTCGTCACGATGCGCGTCAAATAACTACGAGCTTGGCTGCGCGACGACGACGCCATGGAACATGTCCATGCCGCACGCGAACCCGAGCTCGCCGGTCTGCGGCACGGTGACCGCGACCTCGACGGGCTTGTTCATCGGGAGATCGACGAGCTTGCCGTCCGGCGTCTTGAGCTGCGAGATGCAGTCCGCCTCGAACGTCCGCGTGAACACGAGCGTCAGCTTCTCGCCCGGCTTGCCGGGAACGCGATCCGGCGTGTAACCCGCCTTGCTGGCCTCGATCGCGATGCGCCGCACACCATCGCTGCCGACCGTCCCGGTCGTCACGGTTGCCGGTGCCGGATTCGCCTGTTTCGCCGCTTCTTTCTTGCAGGCAGTGAAGCTGACCGTCACGAGAGCGAGGACGAAGAGAGAGCGCAACATGCGCCGACCATAGCGCGCGGTGGCGACCATGTCCCGTTTGTCCCGGTCGCAATCATTTGTAATTGCTCGATCGAGCGCGGGACAAAACGGACAGCGTCCCCACTCAGGAAAGCCGAGCTGAGACCGCACCGGAGGCGGTCTGCTCGGTGTCGGCGAACGGATCCGACCAGTTCTCGAACTGCAGGATGCCGAGCTCGGTGAACCGCTCGCGCTGGCGATCCGAGAGCAGGTCCATCTTCTTGATCGCGGGAACGATCTTGGCGAACAGCATCTGCCGGAACATCACCTGGCCCTGATTGTTGAGCGCGATGTTCATGCACTCCTTTACCGGCATGCCCAGCTTCTCCCAGACTTCCTGGAACAGGAACCGATCGCGCATCAGGCGTGCGGCCTCGTACACGAAGTCTTCGCGCTCGCGCTTCACAGAGTCCGGCTGCTCGCGATAGTAGTCGCGAAGCGACAGGACGCCGAACGCGACATGCCGCGCTTCATCGCCCATCACGTACGCGGTGAGTGCCTTGAGCAGCGGCTCCTGCGTGTTGTTGCGGATCAAGCCGAAAGCGGCGAGTGCGAGCCCCTCGACCATGATCTGCATGCCGAGGAACTTCATGTCCCAGCGGCTGTCCTTGAGGATCAGATCGAGCAGCGTCTTCAAGTGCGTGTTGACCGGGTAGCTAAAGCCGATCTTCGTATGGACGTAGCGGTTGTAGACATCGACGTGACGCGCTTCATCGACCACCTGCGAAGCCGCATAGAGCTTGCTATCGAGATCGCGGACCGAGTCGACGAGCTGCGCGGTCGCGAGCAACGCTCCCTGCTCGCCGTGCAAGAACTGCGAGAGCGTCCACGAGAACGTCTCGATGTTGAGCTTGGTCTTTTCCTTGTCGGTCATCCGATTGTAGATGTCCGAGCCGAACAGCGGCATCAGCTGCTCGGGGCCTGCCGGTTTCTCGAGATCGACGTTCGTGCTCCACGGCAGCACGTCATCCGAGATCCATTGCGCGCGCACCGCCTTGTCGTAGAGGTCGCGCAGCTTCTGCCGCGTCTCTTGATATCCCCACGTGTACGTCACATCGAGGAGCGCTTCGAGCGTCTCGATCGAGGGTCCTGCGAGCGTCGTCACCTCAGCTGCGGCTTGCGGCATCGCGTCCTCCCAAAACTGAAACTTGTTTCATTTTGTCTTGTGGGCCGCGGGCGGTCAAGTGCATTGTGGAACCATGGCGCGTCGTGCACCTGAGCCGCTTCGGAACACCCGAAGGGGTGCACGTACACCGGAGGACGTGCTCCGCAAGATCAGCGATCCGGACTTTCGTCAGGAGCGTTCGCGGCGGAGCTATCAAGCGCTCCTCGACGCCGCGACCGAGCTATTCGCCGCCCAGGGTTACGATGCCGTCGGTACGCCGGAGATCGCCGAGCACGCCGGTGTCTCGGTCGGGACGTTCTATCGCTACTTCGACGACAAGCACGAGGTCTATCTCGAGATCATGCGCCGCACGATGATCGCGGCGTACGACGCGACGCTCAAGGGCCTGACACCCGAGCGCTTCGTCGGACGCGCGCGGCGCGAAACCATCTCCGAAGCGGTCGGCCTCGTGTTCGATCACGTGCTCGAGCGACCGGAGCTGACGCGCAGCTTCATGGAGATGTCGCTTCGCGATCCCGGTGTCGCGGAGCTCCGGCGCGCGTTCGAGCACCTCGCCTGCCAGCGGCTGAAGCTCCTGATCGAGCTCGTGACCTCGCGCGAGACCGTCCCCGACCCCGAAGCGTTCGCGTACATCCTCTACGGCAGCTCGATGCAATGCGCGTACGGCCTCGCCGTGCATCTGGTGCCGCAGACGCTGAGCAAAGATCGCGCGCGCGCCGCGCTGACCGCGTTCATCGAGCGCGCACTGTTCCCGTAGTTCGGCCCGAGCTCCGGCCTAGACTTCGAGGTAGCTGCCTTCAGCGGCGGCGATCACGGGAACGGCGGTCCGAGCCGACGTCCGTTGTACGACCTCGTCGATCATGTCGTCGGTCGCGTCGGGGCTGTGGTGAAACAGCGCGAGCTTCTTGGCGCCGGCGCGCTCGGCGAGGATCACACCGGCGCGCGCGGGCGAGTGGCCCCAACCTCGGCGCAACTCGTAGTCATGATCGGCGTGCATCGCATCGTGGACGAGCAGGTCCGCACCTTGCGCGAGCGCGAGCGCCTGCGGCAGCGGATCGTCGGGCGACGGATATTCGACATCCGACAGCAGCGTGACCACCTTGCCATCCGCGACGATCCGGAATGCGGTCGTCCACATGCTGCCGTGCGGGACGGCGGCCGTCACGACCTCGAACCCGGGCAGCGTGATCGTCGCTCCCGGCGTGAAGCTCTCGATCGAGACGCCGGCTGCCAGGTTCTCGAGGCCGTTGAGCGGGCTGTAGTGCGGCGCGAGCTGATTCTGCAGCGTCGACTCGAGCGACAGCCCCGAGATCGGATTCGCACCCATGATCCGGATCTCGTTTCCCTTGATGAAGAACGGCGTGAAGAACGGCAGGCCCTGGATGTGATCGAGATGCGTGTGCGTCAGCAAGATCGGCAGCACGCCCTGCCCTTTGCCAAACTCCGAGCCCATGAGCTGCTTCGCGAGCTCCGTGGCGCCGGTTCCGAGGTCGACGAGCAGCCGCTTCCCGGCATCCGTCACGAGCTCGATCGACGTGGTGTTGCCACCGTATCGAAGGTACTCGCGTCCGGACATCGCGAACGAGCCGCGCACGCCCCAGAACCGCAGCTTCACAGAGTCACCCGCCGAGGTCGCGACGACGGACCGGGCGGCGCTTTCTCCGGACCGATCGGCAGCGTCATACCCTCGAACGACGTCAGGACTTCGATACCGACCGCCGCGCCCTTCGCGAGATATGCCGCGGCGATCTGATCCATCTGATCGTCGCCGTGTGACGGCGCGTGATGATAGAGCACGAGGCGCCGGGCACCTGCCTCGACGCAGATGTCGAGCGCTTGATCCGGTGTCGAGTGCCCGTAGTGCGGGAACCGCGCATACTCCTCGGGCAAGAAGTGCGTGTCGTAGACGACGGTATCGACGCCCCGCAGCTGCTTCATCAAGGCTTCGCGCATCGCGGTGAGAGCCGTGCGATCGCCCGCGGACAGCGGCTCGGGTCCGGACAGGAAGTGCTGCTTGTGGAGCACCTCCGTGAACGGCGCGGTATCGGAGACGTACGCCCACGACGAGCCATCGGCCTCGATCCGGTAGCCGACCGATCCGAATGGATGGTTGAGCGCGATCGGGACGACCTTGAAGCCCTCGATCGAGAGCATGACCGCGGGCTCGACCTGATGAAACTCGAACTGCGCCGGCACCGCCTCGAGCGGCATCGGAAAAAATTCGTGGCGCGTGATGCCGCCGATCACCTGGTTCAGCTCGTCGGCGGCAGTCAGCAGCGCGTAGACCGAGATCCGAGTACCGGGAATGTAGGCCGGCGAGAAAAACGGAAGCCCCTGGATGTGATCCCAGTGCACGTGCGAGAGCAGCACGTGATAGTGCCCCGGCGCGCCGCCGCTCTCTCGCACGAGCTTGTTGCCGAGTGCACGCAGACCGGTGCCGGCATCGACGATCAGACACTCACCATGTGCGGTGCGTGCCTCGACACACGAGGTCTGACCCCCATAGCGCACGGTTGCTGCGCCGGGCACCGGGTAACTTCCCCGGACCCCCCAGAAGGTGATCTGCATGAGTTAAGCGAATTCTAGCCCTTTCCGCGGAGTTCCCCAAAGTTCTGCGGTTTTCGTGGGCCCGGACATGGGTTAAAGGTGACCTGATGAACCCGCAACCGAGGATCCTGGTCATGGGCGCCGGCGGAATCGGCGGCATCGTCGCGGCAACCCTGACCGAGGTCGGCTCCGCGGTGACCGCCGTCTCGACGAACGCGGAGATTCGCGCGGCCGTCGACAAAGCCGGGTATCGGCTGATCGATGAGGGCGAGGAACGCACCGTGCGTGGCTGGGTCTCTCCCGCGCCCGAGGGAAAATATGACCTTTGCGTGCTCGCGACCCAGCCGCCGAACGTCGAGGATGCCGCGCGCACGGCCCTGCCTCATCTCGCCGAAGATGCGCAGGTCGTCATCTTACAGAACGGCTTATGTGAGGAGCGGATCGCGGCGATCGTCGGCGAGTCGCGCGTGATCGGCGGAGTCGTGGCGTGGGGCGCGTCGATGCCCGAGCCCGGCCGCTACGAACGTACGGCGGCGGGCGGGTTCCAGCTCGGTCGCCTCTCGGGCGATCTCGATCCGGATCTGCGGCGGGTCGGCGAATTGCTCGAAGCGATCGGGCCCGTGACGATGACCGCGAATCTCCGCGGCGCACGGTGGAGCAAGCTCGCCCTCAACTGCGCCGTGTCCTCGCTCGGCACGATCGCGGGAGAGCGCCTCGGACCTGTCGTCCGCGTCCAGCGCTATCGCCGGCTCGCGCTCGACATCATGACCGAATGCGCGCTCGTCGCGCGTGCCGAGGGCGTCAAGCTCGAGAAGGTCGCGGGCACGCTCGACCTCGACTGGATCACGCTGTCGGATACGGACCGCGCATCGCGCGGCTCGGCGAGCCTCGTGGCGAAGCACGCGTTGATCCTCGCGGTCGGCTTGCGCTATCGCCGGATGCGATCATCGATGCTCGCGGCGATCGAGCGAGGCCGCACGCCGGCGATCGATTTCTTGAACGGCGAGGTCGTAACCCGCGGCAAGAAGCACGGCATCGCGACGCCGGCGAACGCGCGGATCGTCGACACGGTCTGGGCGATCGCGAAAGGGACGCAGAAGTCGTCGCGCGAAACGCTCGATCGAATCTGCAACGAAGACTCGTCAGCTGCTTGACGATCCTGCCGGCCGGCGCGCGGAAGCGAGCCAGAGCGCGAGTAGCGCGAGCACACCGACCGCGCCGAGCAGAAGTGCCGTGCGCCTGCCGGGCGTCGTGAAGCGCCAGGCGACGCGATGTGTGCCCGCCGGGATCGCGACGGCGCGGCGGACCGCATCTGCCGTGACCCAGTCGACGTCGTGATCGTCGATCGCAACCGACCATCCGCGCGCGGAGGACGAGGTGACGACCGCGTACGCGTCGGCGGTGCTCGTACACGACAGATCGATCGCCCCATCGATCCAGCGCTCGATCGCGCACGGCACCGGCTGGATCGAACCTTCCTGATTCGGGGTCCCGGTTCCGGACAGCACGAGCCGACTGCGCGCGATGCCGGAGGTAACGCCTTCCGGAAATAGCCGCGCGAGCGCGTCGTCGAGATCCGGCGTCCATTCCCAGCTGCCGATCACGCTCGCAGGTGACCACGTGTCAAAGGCGACGAACACCCAGTTGGAACGCCGCCCCAGCTCGCGCATCTGCTTCGCGTCGAACACGACGGCCGGCAGCACCGCGAGCCCGATCCCGAACCGTCGCAACAGCTCGCCGCCGGCCTGCGCCGATGCGACCCACACGCGATCGTCGATCCGCGACCGTGCGGGGTCGTCACTGCGCGCTGCTGCGATGCCCCATCGCGCGGCCGAGGTTCCGGCGAGGCTCGCGATCGCGGTCTCCAGATCGTTCGGCAGCTGGAACATCACCTCCGGACGGAACATGCGGCGCGGGACGGGTGACGGTTCCGCGGCGCGGGCCCACGCCGGTTCCTCGTCGAGGATCGAGCGTCCGATCGCGGGTGATACAGACGGCGTGGCGCCGACACCCGGCGCGACGATCAGAGCGAGGACCAGCGGCCTCCAGGTCTTGGGCGCGCGCCACACGAGCACCGCCGCGGCGATCATGCAGCCAAGACCGAGCGCACCGTCGATGATCGCGCGATCGATCGCGGGAGACACGTCGTGGCGCGTCGCGCGAAACACGGCGACCGCGGCGAGCCCGAGCGCCGCAGCGATCGTCGCCGCGACGAGCGAGAACAGCGCCCGGCGTTCACCACCGACCAGCGCATCGAGCCCGCCGCCCGCGTGCGCAGCCGCGACCAGCACGAGCGCCGCCAGGTGCAGCTCCGGCGCGCCGAGCCACGCAGGCCAACCGCCGCGTCCGACGACGAACGCCAGCACCGCGAACACGCCCATCACGATCGCGAGCCGGCGTGACGGCCGCTGCACCGTGGCGAGCGCGAGGATCGGGGCACCGACATAGAGACTCGGTGCCCATGCATGCGCGCCCGCAACGGCGGTGACCGCGCGCGCAGGATCGTTCGAACCGAAGCTGCCCGGCACGACGAGCTCGATCAACCGCGACAGCGACATCGCATGGACGTCGACCCCCGCCGTGCGACCGAGCGACAGCGCCGCCGGCAGCCACTGAACCGCGGCGATCGCGAGCCCCGCACCGAGTGCAGGCAACAGCCAGCGCAAGGTCTCGCGGCGCGCACCGAGCACGAGCGCGAGCACGACCGCATCGACGAGGAGCCCGAATTGTCCCGCGAGACCGACGGCACCGACGAGCACGCCGATCCCGATCGCGGCGCGCGGCCGCCGGTCGTCGCGCAACGAGCACGCGAGCATGCCGATCCACGGCAGGTGCGAGAGCGCGGGGAGTGCACCACGTAGCGCGGCGCTGGTAACGAGCCCGGTCGTCGCGACGAGGATCCCGGCGACAAGCGCGCCGACTTCGCTCGAGCGTCTGCGCGCCCACACCGCGACCCCGAGCGCCGCCCAGAGCACGTGCAACACGATCACGAGGTCGAGCGCGTGAGGGGATCGCGCGAGCCAGATCACCGGATACGCGGCGCCGTGACTTGGCTCGGACGCGAGTGGCACTCCGAATCCGGTGCCATCCCACCAGTCCGGCAAATTGCCGCGCGCGATCGCGCTCGCTGCGGCAAGACGGCTCGGTGCGACATCGGTGTGGTAACCCAGATCGTCCCAGGTCTTGCCACCGGCGATCACTCTCGCTTGCACGACCAGCACCGCCACCGCAAGTGCGAGTGCGAGCAACGGGAGCGATCGCGGCCGGAGGGTCACGGCCGAGACTAGAGCATGCGACCCGGGGGCTTGACACGTTTGCGTGGCAGGCCGAAAACCTCAGGATGCGAAGCCTCGTCGTGGTGATCCTGCTCGTGTCCGGGGCGGGATGCCGCGCGAAGTCGAGCGAAGGCGCGCCGTGTGGGACCGTCGCGGGTCGGTTCTTCACGATCGCGCGGGAGGAGCTGTCCCGAGCGACGGTCGATCCCGCGACCCGCCGCGCCGTGACCGACCAACTGCCCGCGATGCGCGACTCGCTCGCGCAAGCCTGCGTCGACGGAGCGTGGCCGCCGGCGATCCGCGACTGCCTGGTCAACGCTGCCACTCACGTCGCGTTCGAGGCCTGCGAGCGACAGCTCACGGAAGCCCAACGCCGTGTGCTGGAGACGAGCGTCGATCATCCCCAGCGCGAGACCTCGCCGTGAAGTCCGTGGTACACACGCAAGGAGTAAGCGATGGAGATCGACTTTCCGTACTCGCTCGCTGACGAGGACGCGCGGACACGCCTCAAGCTCCTGGGCGAGTACCTGTCGAACCGCCACGGCATCAAAGCCACCTGGCTCGATGATTCGCGCGCGCGGTTCTCGGGCAAGTATCTGGTCGTGAAGATCGAAGGCGAGCTCAGCCTCGGTGACGGGCACGCTCGCTTCAAAGGCGAGGACCCTGGGTTCCTGTGGCGCAATCGCGCCAAGGACTACATCCACGGCAAGCTCGCGAAGTATCTCGATCCGGCGAACGAGACGTCGCAGCTACCGACGAGCTAACGGCTGGCGATCGCGCGCAGCGCCAACGTGATCGCGCGATCCGTGTTCGCGGGACTCATGCCCTGCCGTTCGAGCCGGCGTTGAAGGCGTTCGATGATGTTCCACAGCGAAAGGTCGTTCTGAGCCTTCATACTGGATCCTCACGTACGAGAGGGAATGTCGATCTAACGTCGGTTAGACGGTTCTAGACGGCTCTCGTATTCCCGAAGACATCCATCACCCGTGCCAGTTGCATGGCCGCCATCTGCGACCGACGGTATGGACCGATGTAGGTTCCCACTCCGTGAAGCTCGCGACCTGGAACATCAATTCGATTCGCGCACGTACCGATCGTTTGGTGGCGTGGATGACGGCGGAGCAACCCGATGTTCTGTGCCTGCAGGAGACCAAGGTCGAAGATTCCGGGTTTCCAGGAGACGTCCTGCGAGGCCTCGGCTACGAGGTCGCGACTTTTGGGCAGCGCAGCTACAACGGCGTTGCCATCGTGTCGAAGCTGCCCCTCGTCGACGTCACGCGCGGGTTCGGTGACGGCGAGCCCGACGACGAAGCGCGCGTGATCGCCGCGACCGCCGGTGATCTTCGCGTCGTCAACGTCTACGTCCCGAACGGCCAAGATCTCGCGTCCGAAAAATTTCCATACAAGCTCGCCTGGTATCACCGCCTACGTCTCTATCTCGATCGCCACGCAACGCCGGAGTCCTCGCTCGTCGTCTGCGGTGACATGAACGTCACCGCCGATGACCGCGACGTGTGGTCGCCGGAAAAATGGGCCGGTCAGATCCACTGCAGCCCCGCCGAGCGTGCCGCGCTCGCGGAGGTCGTCGCGTTCGGCCTCGTCGATCTATTCCGGAAGCACACGCCCGAGGGCGGCGTGTACTCGTGGTGGGACTACCGCGGCGTCTCGTTCTTCAAGAATCAAGGCCTGCGGATCGATCACATCCTCGCCACGCGCACGGTCGCCGAGCGCTGCACGAGCTGCACGATCGATCGCAACGCGCGCAAGGGCAAAGACCCGAGCGATCACGCGCCGGTCATTGCCACGATCTAGTGCTGCTCGAGCGGACGGACCTTGCGAAGATCGGCCGCCGGCGCGAGCGCGCGCGACGCGGGAATCGTCTCGGCAACTTCGATCACGACCGGCACGGCGATTCGCTTCGCGAGCTCGCGATGCGCGACGATCCAACGGTTCAGGGCGGTTGCCGTCGATGCGACCGCGCACAGCAGCATCGTCACGCCGAGGATCGGCACGACCGCGTCATCGTTATCGAGATTAACCGCGTACCAAGAAGCGAACAGGGTCCCGCCGGCGACCAGCACGACGCGCTCCGCACGTTGCATGACGCCACCGGCGAGCGCGATCCCGAGGCCTTCGGCGCGCGCACGCGTGTAGCTCACCATCATCGAGCCTGCGACCGCGCCCATCACCGCGAGCAGCGCGATCGAGTCGTGGAGATACCAGGCGTACCCGGTGAACACGAACAGCTCGCCCCACCGGTCGCTGACCGAATCGAACAGCGCGCCGGCCGCGTTCTGCTTGCCGCCGAGGCGGGCGAGCCGGCCGTCGAGCACGTCGAGAATGCCGGCAAACGAATACAGCCACACCGCGCCGGGCAAGTGACCGAGCCCAGCGGCGAGCCCCGTGATCGCGCACATCAGCAGCGACAGCGTCGTGATCACGTTCGGCGACACGCGGCCGATCAGCAATCGCTCGATGGGCCCCAGGAGCCACACCAAGAAGCTCGCGACGAATGGTCCGAACAGCTTGTTGTGCTTGACGTCGCGCACGTCGGGCGACCGGCCGATCGCGCACAACGCGCAATACACGATGAAGCTGATGAGGAAGGTCACCAGCAGCAGCAGGGCGGGCGCTAGGAGGTAGAAGCGATCCACGTTGCCTTATGTTGGGTTAACACGAGGCCACAAAACCGTCCAAGGTCAAAGGGCGGCATCACGCCCCCAACGTGTCGAAAAACTCGTGGCAATCCTCTTGGACCGTGCGCCGGTGACTTTGGTTGGCTGAGATCTCCATTCCCCGTGCGCCAGCGCGCACGCAGGGTTGCGTGGATTCCCGCGAATCGCCCCGGCCACCGGTCTATAGTCGGCCGATGCGGCCCACCATGGAGCGCGAACGCCGGCGAGCCAGGAGAACGCGCTTTGCCCTCGCGATGCTGCTCGCCGCCGGGACGGCTCACGCGAACGGGCGGCCTCCGCTGACGGATGGAGTGCACTTCCGTCCCGGCGATTCGCATTCGCTGTACGTCTCGACCACGTTCGGCCTGCTGATCAGTCACGACGACGGCTGCACGTTCAACTGGATCTGCGAGACGAACATCGGCTACGGCGGACCCTTCGATCCGAAGTACGCGATCGCGACGGATGGAACGATCTTCGCAACGACGTTCAACGGCTTGCGGATCAGCCGGGACGGCGGCTGCAGCTTCGTGACCGCGACCGCGCAGCTGCCGGCGAACGATCCGAATCGCATCGACTTCTGGATCGACGCGCTCGACATCGGCCCGACCGGCGAGGTCTGGGTCGGCACCGCCGAGAGCGCGCGCGCCAACGACGTGTTCGTATCGACCGACAACGGCGTCACGTTCAGCTCGCGCGGCATGCTGTCGCCAACGGTGTGGTGGAAGAGCGTCAAGGTCGCACCGTCGAACGCGCAGCGCGTCTACATCACGGGTTATCAGGTCGCCGGTGCGCTGCCCGACGGCGGCCAGATGCAGCCGACCGCGCACCTGTTTCGCAGCGATGATGACGGCGCACATTGGCTCGAGTCGCCGCTCGCCGGTGTCCAGTACGGCTCGATGCCGACGCTGCTCGCGGTGGCCGTCGATCCGAAGCAACCGAACATCGTCTACGTGCGATCGATCCAGGCGAATCCGCCGATGGGCGATCGGCTGTATCGATCGACCGATGGTGGGATGACGCTGACCGAAGTGCTCGCGACGACCGATGCGATCCGCGATGTCGTCGTGCTCGATGCGACGCAGGTGCTGGTCGCGACCCAGACCGGCGGATCGTTTCGTTCCACCGACGGAGGCGTCTCGTTTTCTGCGATGGGCGCCCAGCCGCAGCTCGCGTGTCTCGGCCAACGTGATGACGGCGCTCTCTTCGGCTGTGGCGCGAACTGGGATCCAGACTTCAAGGCGGTCGCGAGATCCGCCGACGGCGGCGCGTCGTGGCAGAAGGTCTGGCGGTTCGTCGAGCTCGCCGGGCCCATGCAGTGCCCGGCGGGAACACCCGAGTACGACATGTGCGATCAGGCGCAATGGGCAAACTTGAGAGCCCAGTTTGGCGCGACCGGTCCGTCATGCGGCATCGCGCCGGATCCGCCGGCGGATGCTGCGGCGCCGCCCGTCGCGTCGAAGAAATCGGGATGTTGCGACGCGAGCGATGGAGCGCCGACGATGGTCGTGCTGACGCTCGTCCTCGCGCTGTTACTCACGCGCCGGCGCGCGGCGTGAGCGCGTCGTAGATGGTCCGCCAGCTCGGATAGCGCAACACGACACCGAGCTCCTGCTTCATCCGGCGATTCGCGATCCGACGATTCGCCGTGAGCATGCCCGCGACCTCGGGATCGACGGAGTCGGCGGACACGCGCGGCGGTGATGGCAGGCCGAGCTTGCTCGCGATCGCATCGGCGACGACACCGATCTGCTCGGGATCATCGTCGGCGATGTTGACCGCGCCGGTGACCGATGAAGCTCCGGCACGGACGATGGCCTCGACGAGATCGTCGATGTGGATCCGGCTGACATGCGATCGGCCATCGCCGATGATCCGGTACGTGCCCGAGCGAATTCGATCGACGAGCCCGCGACCCGAACCGTGAATCCCGGCCACTCGCAGCACGATGTTCGAGATCGGCGCGGTCGCGATCACGGTTTCTGCGACCTCACGCGCGCGCCCGGCGGCCGTCGCGGGATGAACCGGCCACGTCTCGTCGACCCAGTCGCCGCCCGCGGGCGGATAGACGCCGGTGGACGAGATATAGATCAGCCGGCGCGCAGTTCGTGCAGCGTCGACCAGCGCCGTCGTCTCGCCCTGGGGGTCCGGCCCCGGCGGCGCGCAGCACACGACGATCGCGCCGGCAGGGATCACGCCGGTGAGCGTCTTCGGGTCACCGAGCTCGACCGCGACCACCGCTGTTCCGCCGGCCGTGCTCGCCGGCGGTATCCGGTAGGGGTCCCCGTCGGCCGTAGGCCGCCGCGTCGCGATCACGCGGTGATGCGCGGCTTCGAGCCGGTACGCGAGGGCGCTACCGACGTACCCGCAACCGACGATGACCCAGGGCGGCACGCGCCGATTTTGCGATCGAGTAGCGATCTTGGCTACGATCATTTTTCGTGCGATTTGCGTGGTTTGGTCTGCTCGTCGCCTGTGCGCAGCCGCGCGTGCTGCCTCCGGATGTTCCGGCGGAGCTCCCGCCAGATCAGGTCCGGCACTTCACGATCTGGCTCGGAGGCGCGCGCGTCGGGACCGCGACCGAGACCGAAACGTGGTCGCGTGACGGCTTGCGCTTGCGCCGCGCCGAGGCGATGCGGTTTCTCCGAGGTGACGCGGTCGTCGATCTCGCGACGACGATCGAGATCGAAGCAGACGCGGCCCTCAGCGCGCATCGTGTCGGTTGGACCGAACGCTCCGCCGACGTGCGGACCGCCGAAGCTCGTCGCGACCGCGATCACTGGCAGCTCTCGACGGGTGGCTCGCTGCCGGGAACGACGGTCCCCGCGGAGCTCGTGCCCCTGCTCGTGCGGCGCGATGGCGGGTTTTCCGGCAGCGTGTTCCTGCCCGCGCGTGGCTTCGTCGTCGGAACGGGCCGGATCGAGCCGGTCGCGCCCGGTCGTCTGGTCGCGCGACTCGCGCTCGAGAGCGGACCCCTCGTCGAAGCGACGATCGATCTCGATCGTGATGGCTTGCCGGCACGCGTGGTCGATGGCGAAGGCGTGATCGCGATTCGCGCGACCCCCGAGCAAGCCTCGCAGCTGTTTCCGCTTGTCGATCTGATCTCGGCGACCGCGATCCCGATCGAAGCCGCCGCCGAATCCCCGAACGGGAATGGGCTCGGGCCCCGTATGAACGGACTGCGTGGTCACCGGCTGCTCCTCGAAGGCGACATCGCGCTTCCGGCGGTCCCCGGTCAGAGCACGCGGCTCGCGACGAGCGGGGTCGAGGTCGAGCTCGGCGCCGCGATACCGGGCGATCTGCCCGAAGGCCCGCGGGGCGTCGACCGGCGACGTGACATCACCGCGATCATGGCGAGCGTGCGTGGCCGGATCGCGCCGAGCCTCGGGGCGCCACTCGCCTCGGCACGCGATGCGACGGCCGCGACTGCCGGCGACTGCACGACGTTCGCGCTCGCGTACGCGGCACTCGCGACGAGCCTCGGCATTCCGACCCGCGTCGTCACCGGCCTTCGCGTCGACGGCGACCGCCTCGTCCGCCATCGCTGGGCGGTGAGCTGGACCGGTCACGCGTGGATCGCCGTCGATGCCGCATTTGGTGCGGCGCCCGCCGGCGGCGACTTGATCGGGCTCGCCGTGCACGAAGCCGATGATGCCGGCCTCGTCGCGGGCGAAGCCGCATTGACCCAGGTCCGGACCGCCGCGTGGAATTAGCGAACGCGATCTAAGTCGTACTCGTGCTCGTACTCGTACTCGTCAACCTCACTCGCCGAATCTCGATGAGCGTGGTCACCATGGAGAGGATGATCGTGTCCGTGGCCCATGGACGGTGATATCGAACAACAGGACGCCGGTGTTGTGTCGAGTACGAGCACGAGCACGAGCACGAGCACGAGCACGAGTACGAGTACGATTCGCTGGCGCTAGGTGCCCGCGCGGCACGCCCATAACGCGCGCCGCACCGCGGCCTCGTCGAGGTCGTCGCCGATCAGCACGAGCTCGCTGCGCCGCGGTGCCTCGCCCCACGGCTCGCGATACGTGAGCTCGGTTCGAATGCCCGCGCGTTCGACGAAGCCGCGCCGATCGTCACCGGTGAGGTTGACGAAGCCTTTGGCGCGCACGAGGCGCGCACCGAGCGACTCGAGCACCGCGAGCACGCGGTCGCCGACGAGCGGCGCGTCGTCGGCAAACGATACCGCGACGATCTGTCCCGCGTGATGATGTGCGCCGTGCGCGTGATCGTGAACATGCGGCCGCGTCGTCCACGCGCGGAGCTTGCGTTGCTCGAGCACCCAATCTGTCATCGCCAGTGCGCCGGCCTCGCCGGTCGGAAATCCCGCGCGCTCGGCGGCCGGCGCGATGTCATCGAGTAGCGCGTGGGTGCGCCGCACGGCATCAGCGGACGCCACTTCCAGTTTCGCCAACAGCACGCGATCGGCGGTCTGCGCCTGCGCCCTCGCCTCTTCTCGTAGGGCGACCGCGCTGGCCCCGGTCTCCGCATCGATCACGCAGATCACGCCGGCCGGGTGAATCCGATCGCGGATATTGGTCTCGGTCGTGCCGCCGATCCGTTTGCTGTCGGGAACGCGGTGCAAGTTCTCGAGGATCGCCGCCGGCTCCGCGATGCCGGTCGTCTCGAGCACGACGTGATCGGGATTCGCGCGCGCGACGACCTCGGCGATCCCGTCCCACAGGTCGCTCTTGATGTCGACCTTGCAGCACACGCAGCCGCCCGCGAGCTCGAGCACGTCGCCACCACGCCCGACGATCAGCTGCGTATCGATCGAGATTCGACCGAGCTCGTTGACGAGCACCGCGATCTTGCGGCCGTGCGGCGCCGCGAGCATGCGATTGAGCGCCGTCGTCTTCCCGGCGCCGAGCCAGCCGGTCAGGATCGTGAAAGGAACCTTGTCGCTCACGGTCGCTTGAACAGGGCGCGCTCGACGACGTTCGCGAGGACTTCGCGGACGAACGGCCTCACGACGAATGCATCCGGTCCGCCGTCGGCGCCGACGTCGTAGATATCGATGTACGCCGACGTCATCATCACGATCGGAATATCCGCGGTCGTCGTGTCGGTCTTGAGGCGCCGGCAGACTTCAGCGCCGTCGATCTTCGGTAGATCGCTGTCGAGCAGGATCACGTCCGGTGGCTCGTGCTTGACGCGAGCGAGCGCGCTCGCGCCGTCACGTGCGACTTGCACGATGTGCCCGCGTCCGGACAGCACCTTCAAGATCAGCCGCACGACATCCGGCTCGTCGTCGATGACAAGCACACGCGCCATGTCTACTCGTCTATCACGGATCGCAGGCACGTCTCCGCGACGGGCGACTTCCAATCGCGTTTGTTCACGAAGTACGCGCGGATGTTGCCGCGCCGGTCGATCAGCGCGGACTCCGGTACGGCCTTGATTCCCCACGAGGCGGCGATCTGGCCGATGTTGTCGTCGCCCGCCGGGCGATCGAGATACACGTCGAACGGTACGCCCGACGGCAGGGCTTGCCGGTACGCGGCGAGCGCGTCCTTCATGGTGGCGTCCTTCCCTGCGCCTTCAGCGGTCGCGACATTCGATGCGAGTGCATCGACCAGCGCGAGCAGCACGTCGGTCCAGGTGCGATCCGAGGCGAGCGCGATCACGACGAAGTCCTTGCTCGCGAGATCATCGGCCATCGCGTTGAGCTGCGGCTTCTCGGTCTTGCACACACCGCACCACGAGGCCCAGAAGTTGAGCAGGACGACCTTGCCGCGGAAGTCGGAGAGATGAACCGGCTTCCCATTGTGATCGAGCGCGGTAAAGTCAGGTGCGGCGAGCGGGAATCTGCAATCACCGCCGGCCGGGCACAGCGCAGGATTAGGCGGTGACGACCGCAGGCCGGCGCACGCCGCCGAGGTCTCGCGCTCGTGCGCTTTGGGCACCATCCAGAGGAATGCCACGAGCACGAAGAGGCCGATCGTCCCGAGTGCCCCGCCGCAGAGGAGCACGCGAGCGTCGAGGAAGACACCAGCTGGCTGCTTAGCGTCGGGCATCTCGATCATCGTAGCCGAACTTCCGCTATGCTCAAAGCGATGTCGCTGCGCGGTTCACTCAGCACGATGTCCGCGGAGGACGTGCTGGACTGGGTCGGCCGGCGAAAGCTCACCGCACCGATCACGTTCGAGCGCCGCGGCCTGCAGCGCAGCCTCGTCATCGAGGACGGAGCAATCGTGTGGGCGAGCTCCAATCGCCGAGACGAGCAGCTCGGCGTGATCCTCGTGCGCAGCGGCTTGGTCCTCGAGCGCGCGCTCGCAGACGCGCTCGAAGCGCGCGCCGAGACCGGCGTGCCCCTGGGAAAAGTTCTGCTCATGTCGGGTCTGATTACCGAAGCTGCACTGGTAGAAATTCTCGCCACGAAGATCCGCGAAACAGTTACGGATGTCGTGACCTGGATGGATGGCCAGTTCGATGTCGTGCCTCGGACCCAACCCTCCGGGACCGGCGTCAGCGCGCAGCTCGCGATCGACGTGTGCCTGAAGGTCGCGCACCGCCGCTCCGAGCGAATGACCGAGATCATGGGCATCCTCGGTGCCGATGACGTGATGTTCTTCGTTCCACCGAGCATCGCGCCGCCGCCCCCGGGCGACGACGACGTGATCGACACCGCCAAGGTCTGGGCGATGGCCGGCGATCGTCACACGGCAGCAGACATCGCGGCGGCCTTCTCGGGCGAGCGCTTCGCGATCTACGAGCTGCTCGCGCAGATGGTGACCTCGGGCCGGCTGACGATCGATCGCCGACAACGCGAACGCACGAACTCTGCGGTCGAGCTCGCGGCGGGCGCCCGCGGACGTCTCCGCGCCGGCGATCGCACCGGAGCGCTCGCGATGGCAACCCAGGCGTTGCATCAAGATCCGAGCGATCAAGAGGTCCGCAAGACGTTCACGGCCGCCGAACGTTCGCGGGTCGCCGAGGTCGCGAAGATGTTGCTGTCGAAGCATCGCGTGCCGAAGCGCGTCCGCAAGCCCGCCAAGGACATGGAGCTGTCTCCCGCCGAGCTCGAGCTCGCGTCGCGGATCGATGGCCGATGGGATCTACTCTCGCTCGTCAAGTCGACGAACATGCGGGAAGCTGAGGCTCTGCTCGCCTTCGCACACCTCGCCGAGCTCGGCGTGATCGAGCTAGGCTAATCATGGAAGCCTCGCCTTCCGCCACGATCGATCGCTCGCGCCTGTTGCCGCGGAGCGGCATCGGCGTCGAAGCCCCGTGGCTCGTCATCGCACCGCCCGGCAATCCGATCATCCGGCTCGATGCGCGCCTGCTCGATCGCGTCGAGCTGATCGGACGCTCGCCGACCGCGCCGCTCGTCGCTTCGGGTCTCGCGACCGCGGGCGTCGCGGCGGCGGCGCTCCAGATCATCCCGGGCAGCGTGTTCGCGTGCGCCGGCCTCGCGTATCTCGCGCACGAGCGCTTCAGCGAAGCGCGCCGCCGCTCGCGCAGCCGCGATCTGTTGCTCGCGCTCGGCGATCTGGAAGTGGCGCTCCACGTCGCCGATGGCCCCGAGGCTGCAAAGAGCATCTCCGATCAACTCGCGCCTTACACGCGGGATGCGCCGATCACCCGGCCCGAGGTCTACGAAGACGCGAAGCGCCGGATGCGCGCGCAGGCCGAAGGCAAAGGCGAAGCCTCCGCGAAGCGCGACATCGAGCACGCGCTGCTCGTCGGTGCCGACGTCGTCTATCTGCGCGGCGACTACCTGCAGGTCGGCCAGGTCGCGTTCCGGATCTCCGAAGTCCGCGAGTACGCGCTGCGCGGTGCAAACCTCCCGCTCACCGGCGGACGTTTGCTGCAAGCCGCGATGGGCCTGCTCGTCGTCGCCGCCGAAGAGCGCGCCGGGGCCGGTGAAGATCTCGCGCTACTATCGAAGCGGGTCGCCGACTACGAAGCGTGGTCCGGTCACACCGCCGGCCGGTAGGCGTCAGATCGGTTTCGTGATCAGCCGGATCTCGAACGCACAGCCTTGGCTCAGTGCGGAAGCGGCATCCGCGCTTCCGCCCCACGGCGTCACGATCGCTCGCGCCAGCTCGCCAAGCTCGGCGGCCCGATCACTGCCGTCGCCGTTGTCGGCGATCGTCACGAAGCCCCACGATTCTTCAGCCGAGACGCGCACGCTGAGCGAGCTCCCGGAGACTGCACGAGCCGAGCGCGCGCACAGCGCGACGAGCTGCGCGACCAGCAACGCGAGCGTTCCCGGCGTCCCGCGCGCCGGCGGAACATGGCCGAGATCGAACAGCAGCTCGATCCCGGGGCCGAGGTGGTGGGTCGCGAGGCGGAGACCGAGATCGACCGCCGCTGCGAGATCGAACCATTGCGGCGGATCATCGTGCAACGCTCGATCGAGCTCCTCGATCCTTCGCGCGAGCTGCGTCGCCTCGAGATACGCCGCCGCGAGATCCTGGCGGAGCGTCTGCAGCGACCGCCACGGATACGGAGTCGGTCCCGTCGACGTCGCGACGTGGCGCTCGAGATGATCGACCACGAGCCCGAGCCGATCGCGCAACGCCCGGATCGGATCGGCCAGCTGCAACGCGACCTCGACCGCGACATCGCCACCGACGTGCAGCGCCGCGGACTTGACGGGGTTCGCGATCGGCTCGTCGTCCTTGCCGCTCACAAGCTTCCCGTCAGCAAGAACCAGGTCTGCCCTACCCCGCCCTGGATCAGGCCTCGCGCGTAGCCGATCTCGAACGTCCCGGGCACGAAGTAGCCAAAGAATGCATCGACCCGCAGCGCGGCACCGACCGACCAACGCAGATTCTTCGACGCGTCGAAGGTCTGATCGAAGGCGGTCGCGGCATCCGACAGCGCCGCGATGTGCATCCGCCGCACATACACCGGCAGCGTCGCGAGCCCGTGCTCGATCTGCCAGAGCTCCTGGCGATATTCGAAGTTGAGCAGGTGATATTGGTTGCCGACCAGCGACCGCCCCGGATAGCCGCGCAGGTAGCCGATCGAAGAGGACCGCGTCGAGTTGACGATCGACATCACGACATCCTGGGCCGGAATCCCGCCGAGCCCGAAGCTTCCGTTGCGCACGAGATCGCCGGTTCGCAGCGCGCCGACGAGCCGCAGCGTCATTGCCGGCGTCCGGCCCCACAGCTTCAGGAACACATCACTCGCGTAGCTGACCGTGACGTTGTGATACGTCGCACCGAGCGCAGGATTGTCGAGCCGCAAGCTAACGCTGGCATCGAAGCCGTTCGTCGGTCCGACGCTGAAGGTCGTGCCGCGCACGGTCGAGAACCCGAGCCGCGAGCCGACCCCCGCTTGCACGTAATCACTCGGTGGCATCAGCGGCACGCGCTGGTTCGGATCCTCCGTGATCGGCGGCGGCTGGACGAGCCGAAACCAGTCGACGTCGTAGTCGAACGACAGCGACCAGCTCGTGCCCGGCCGCGATTCGAGCGGAATCCCGAGCGCGACCGTGCCGCTCCAGTCTTCCTCGCGATATCGCATGTTGACGCCATCGACGCGCCACCCCGAACGCTGCAGCAGCGTGCGCGCCCCCGACACTCGAAACGTCGGCCGAAACCCGCTGTACCCGTACGACGCGCCGAGGTTCGTGTCACCCGTATCGAGATCGAGACCTATCGCGAGGGCATAGCCATGCAGGCCAGCGTCATCCTGACCGCCGGTCTGGATCGCGGCGGTATGCGTGGCGAGGTCGACCGTCGCCGTCCACGATTGTGGCGCCAGCGTCTCGATCGACCGGAACGGACGCGGCTTGCTGACCGCGACCTCGTCGTCCTTGATGTCGATCGGCGGCGGCTTGTCGTCGACGTATTCGCGCGCCGGCAGCCACGTGCTGCGATCGAGCGCGACCTCGTAGAGGTCATAGCCGCCGTCCGGCACCGCGGACTCGTACACGAGTCGCTTACCGTCGGGCGACGGCTCCGCCTGGAACGCGCCACCGAGCACATTCGTGATCTGCCAGGTCGTGTGATCCGTCGTGTCGTACGCGTAGACGTTGCTGATCGTCGATCGATCGCTATCGAAGTAGACGTACCGCCCATCGCTCGACCACGCCGGCGACATGTCGATCGCGCGATCGTGCGTGATCTCCTCGACCGCACCCGAACCAACGTCGACGATCAGGATGTCGCGAAACCCGCCCCTCCGCCACGCCGAGAACGCGATGCGCTTGCCGTCGGGGCTCCACGCGGGTTGATAGGCTTGATCGTAGCGCTGGCCTCGCCACACCACGGTGTCGGGCGCATCCGGTGCCACGTCCATCACGGCGAGCACGCTCTCGGAGTGCTCGTTCTTGGAGAACGCCACGCGGCGCCCGTCGGGTGACACTGCGGGATTGCGAGCGCGCCGGCCGGTCGTGAGCCGCACGGTCTGGCCGGTGCGCGCATCCCACCGGAACAGATCCTGAAACGAGTAGTCACGACGATACTGGCGCCCCTGCTCGTAGACGAGCGAGTTGTCGGGCAGCAGATCGAACGGCCCCATGGAATCGATCTGGGCGATGTCGCGTGCGCTCGACACGTCGCCCCCGACCGGCATCGCTCGGACTCTCGGAAGCGAGTAGCCGTCGTACGCGAGCCAGAAGATGTCTTTCCCATCGGCGGAGTAATGCGCGAGCACGTTGGTCTCCGCCGAGTGCGTCAGCATTCGTCCAGTCGCGAGGCCTCGGCGTTCGGCTGCCATCTCTTGCATCCCGTACTTGTCGCGGATGAATGCGTTCCAGTCGTCGTAGAGCTCGGTGAACGGCTTGCCGACGACCTTCGCGATCTGACGGTTGATCGCGAACGGAGGCGCCCACGAGCCGGCAACGTGGGCCATCTTGCGCACGGTATCGTCGCCGAATCGATCGAAGACGTACGACAGGAAGTGCGACCCGTAGATGTACGCGGCGTTGCCGCGCGGAAACTGCCGAGGTGAGCCGCTGATCTGATCGATCCGCAACTCCTTGTTGTCGTGGCGCGCGATGCGGATGAACTGATCGAACCGAGTCCCGCGATTGCGACCACCGGCAGATCGCTTCGACTCCTCGTAGACCGCGATGCCTTCGATGATCCACCGCGGCATGATCTGGTTCGGCGCCCAGGTCTTGCCGAAGATCGAGTTGTAGATGTTCGGCAGGCCTTCCATCGTATCGAGGTGGAGAATATGGGTGTACTCGTGGGCGACGAGCCCGTACAGCCAGTCATCGTGATCGTCGAGCTCCGAGAAGCTATCCGGCCCCGTCGCGTAGAGCGTGATCGCATTGCGCGGCAACACACCCGCAAACCCGTTCGCGCTGTCGGTGTCGTCCGCGATGAAGATCAGCGTCTTCTCTGCGGGCACGTGATCGAGCGCGGGCGAGAGGATGCGATGCGCGCGTTCCGCGGCGACACCGATGCGCGCCGCGACATCATCGAGCGGCACCCAGTAGTGGATCACGAAGTGATCGGTCTCGACGGTCCGATACACGCGGTCCGGATCGCCCGCGCGCGCGGCTCCTGCGAGGCCCACGATCGCGGCGAGGACGACGAGCGATTTCTCGAAAAGCCCCATGGCGCGCGTTTGCGGGCCTAGCTTCGCAGATTTCCTCGACGGGGTCAGCGGCGGACGCGTGATCGTATGTGCGGATTCTCGCAGTTGCCGTGATCATCGAGGTGCGCGTTCACGACGCTGTTCTCGACCCCGGGGGGGGAGTGCCTGCCCATTTCGACGGCGCTGTGTTACGCGGGTCGAGTGATCGAGCTCGGAACCGTTCGCGCGCCTAGCGGCTCGTTGCTGATCGTGGACCCGGGATTCCTTGGCATGTGGTCGCACGACCGCGCTCCGATCATGACAGCCGGCATTCTCTCCGAGACCGGAACGATCGCGGCGAACAAGTCTGTCGATGCCGCAATCCTTGGCGGTGATGCCGAGCAGGTCGGCCGACAGCTCGGTCGCCAATGGAATCCGCGATTCGTGTACGACATCCCTCGCGCGCACGCGAAAGAGCTTTCCAAACGCGTGAAACAGATCGCGAAATCGCACAGCCTCGACGCGCGCCTGGAAATTCTCCGCAAACGCGTTCCACATCGAACGCGCGCCGAACACGCGCTCGCTATCGGCAAAGGTGCCGGCGAGGTGCAGTTCCACGGCATATGGGCCGCCGTCGTTGGCGAAGTCCCAAGGGGCGAGCTGCGTGTGGTCGGCGAACTCATGCCGGAAGGCAGCCCGGACGCGAAAAGGCTTCGTCGAATCAGCATTGCAGTTCGCGAAGGCGTGACCGCACGAAGCGAGCAGTTCGGATGCGCAATGGTGGACTGGGCGCGCTTGATGATCGTGGATCTGGATGCGATCGACCTCTGGGAACACGAGCAATCCCTCGACGGCCTCGCTGACTTCGCCTTCTGGGGTGCCGACGCCGCGGAGCTAGCCAAGCGCTTCGATGCGGTCGAGCTCGAAGCGGACGTATTCGGTTGGCGTGACGTGCCGATCGAAGAAGCAGCGAGCCGAGGATTTCGAGTAACCGAACTGCGCGGAGGCAAGCTCAAATTCGCCACCGCCTTCCGCCCGCATTCGCACCATTACCAGCTCATGCAGCAGGTCCGCGCGTCGTCGACAGAGTCAGGGGTCGTGACGCTTGGAGACGCGCGCACATGTGGCTTCATGACGACCTGGGGTGACGGGCTCTTCGAGGTGCATCGAGATCTCGACGCCAACGGACGACTTCTGCGGCTCAGGATCGAGCTCGGAACCGAGCTGCGTCAGAAGCTGTTGCGTCGACTCGAGCTCCGATCGTGGACGTCAGCGCTCGTATCACGACAGATCGTCGACGAAGGGAAGCCGATCCGATTCATGTACCGTGAAGCCACCGCTCGAGATGAGGACAGCGGATGGCGAATATTGTCCGGCCTCGAAACCGACGCTTACAACGATGACACTGAGAACATCGCGATCGTTCCGCTGAACCAGATCGCACGACTCGACAAGCGCGTCGACAAGTTACTCGACGAGGCAGTCGGGTCGGTGTTCGAGCGTGCAAGCGCGAACGACAACTTCGAGCGCGTGACGGATTGGACCCCACGCCGCTGAGCCAGCACGTGCTGATCCGATTCGAGATCGGTCGCGTTTTCGTGAAGCCGACCGCTCGTGCCGAAAAACTTTACGAATTCGCTTGACGGATTCTGGAGAGGTGTCGAGCGCCTTCGTTGCGATCGTCGCTATTTCTCGACGAGAAACGCTGTGCTTCACGCTGCGATCGTTTCGACCTTTGGTCCCGCGAGCGCGCGTGTCGATCGCGATTCGTCGCGCAGAATGCAAACCAGAGGGCCCAAGACTCGCGTGCTAGAAGCGAAGTGCACGTAGGGAGCCGTGCGCCTTACACCGGAGGTTTGTGATGCCGAGCAATGGATCCGTCGAGTTGAACAACGAGAACTGCGAAGTCGGAATCATCGAGAGTCACGGCGAATGGCGCGATATTGATCGCAAGCTGCGCGTGATCGCGAGGAAGCGATCGGCCCTCGATGCGGTCGAAGCGTCCCTGTTGCGTGAAGCCGACCGCGTCGAGATCTGGCGCGAGCTCGGCTGTGTGTCGCTGCTCGATTACATGGAGCGCGTGCTCGGATATGGACCGAAGGCGGCGCAGGACCGCGTTCGCGTATCGGATGCACTGGAGGAATTGCCCGCACTGACCCAGGCGCTTGCGCGAGACGAGCTCAAGTTCACCGCGATCCGCGAGCTGACCCGCGTTGCCATTCCGCGGACCGAGCACGCGTGGCGCGACGAGGCGATCGGTAAGTCGTTGCGTCAAATTGAAGCGATGGTCGCGGGTCGCAAGAAGGGTGATCTCCCGACCGACCCGGCGAATCCAGATCTGCGGCTGCGCACGATCCGGCTTGAGGTCACGCCGGCTACGTATGCATTGTGGATGCAGGCCCAGCAGTTGCTCGAGCAGGAGCATGGCATGCGGCTCGATGACGATCAGATCGCCGCCGGGATGGCGCGCGGGGTGGTTGAAGGTGGAGCAGCAAACGAGGCGCCGACGCGAGCGAAGTTCCAGATCTCGATCACGCAGTGCGAGAAGTGTCGTCAGGGATGGCAGCTCGCTGCCGGCAAGGAGATCGCGATCCAGCGGAGCGCGATGGAGCGCGCCGAGTGTGATGCGCAGTTCATCGGGCACGTCGATGCCGACAATCCGCCGCGTTCGGTGCAGCTTGTGCCGCCGCGGGTTCGCCAGCAGGTCTGGGTTCGCGATCAGGGGCGATGTCGCGTGCCCGGTTGTCGGTCATCGCGGCACCTGGAAGTTCACCACATCGTGTTTCGATCGGAGGGCGGGGACAACTCGCCCCGAAATTTGCTGGTGTTGTGTAGTTCGCATCACACGGCGTTGCACGAGGGCAAGCTGAAGATCATCGGCGATGCGGCGGACGAGCTCGAGTTTCGCTGGGCGATCGATCCGCACCATGGACCCGATCGCTTTGAGGCCCACGTGGGCTCGAACCGGACTCAGCCGTCAAATGAGGACGCACGCGCGATCGCGGTCGCCGCGATGGAAAAGTATGTGAAGCAAGCGCTCGTTGACCTGAGGTTCAAACAGCCGGAGGCGCACGCCGCCGTCGATGATGCGATCAGGAACCTGCGGCCCGGCTTCGAGCTCGGCGACCTGATTCGCGAATCGCTCAAGCGGTGTCCTCCTAATGTTGAAGCCGGCCAGCTTTCAGCGATACCGGAGGTGACCATTCGATGACTCACATCGATGATCAGTCGTCGACCGTCGAGGGGTCGAGCAAGGTCACCGGCGCGCAAGGCCGCCACACGGTCTCGCGTGTCCGCGTTGTGCGCGGTGCTCCGACCGGTGTCACGGCCGCCAACGCCAGCGGGGTCTCGCAGGCGAGATCAAGCGAGAACCGCGCTCCTGCGAGCACCGGCGCCCGAGTCAGTCACGAACGCGCGAGACCCGCTGCGAGCGTGTCCGGGCTCTCGGCCGAGCGCGCGCGAGCACCGCGGTGGCAGCGAAGCCGGCCCACCGAGGCGCTCTCGGCCGAGCGCGCGCGAGCACCGCGGTGGCAGCGAAGCCGGCCCACCGAGCATGCTCGCGTTCTGCGCAGCATCACGCCGGCGGCTTGCGCGGCACGGTGAGCCCGAAGACGTAGTCGGTGACCACCGCGCGAACGTCGGCGGCGGTCGGCAGGTTGCGAATTCGCGCCACCAGATCTTGCGTGCCCCGGACCGTCATCGCGCGGATCGCCGCCTTGACTTCGGGCATCGAGACCGCGCTCATCGAGAGCTCGCGAATGCCGAGCCCGACGAGCACCGGCGCGATCATCGGCTCGCCCGCCATCTCGCCGCATACGGTCACCGGGATGTTTGCGGCCGCCGCGGCGACCGCCACCATCTCGATCTGACGAATCAGCGCCGGATGCAGCGGCTCGTAGAGGTACGAGACATATTCGTTCACACGATCGACGGCCATCGTGTACTGGATGAGGTCGTTCGTGCCGATCGAGAAGAAATCGGTCTCGCGGGCGAGCAGATCGGCGGTGAGCGCGGCCGACGGCATCTCGATCATGATCCCGAGCTTCACCGCTTCATCGAAGGCTTTGCCCTCGCTGCGTAGCTCGGCCTTGACCTCGTCGACGATGATCTTGACCGCGCGGAGCTCCGCGATGCCCGAGATCATCGGGAACATCAGCTTGAGCGGGCCGTGAGCCGACGCTCGCAACAAGCCGCGCAGCTGGATCCGGAACAGGTCGCGCCCGAGCGTCGACAGGCAGAGCCGGATCGATCGCAACCCGAGGGCCGGGTTCGCTTCGTCGAGATCCGCTTGCTCGATGAACCGCGTCAGCTTGTCGGAGCCGAGATCGAACGTGCGGATCGTCGCCGGCTTGCCGCCGAGCCGCTCCATGACTTCGATCGCGGTCTGGTAGTGGCGCTCTTCATCCGGCAGCGCGCCATCGGTCATGAACAGGTACTCGGAGCGAAACAGGCCAACGCCCATCGCGCCGTACTCGATCGCGTCTTCGAGCTCGTCGGGGCTGTCGATGTTCGCGAGGAGCAGGACGTCGGCGTTGTCGAGCGTCCGTGCGGGCAGCTCGCGCATCGCATGGAGCTGCGCGCCGACCGCGACTTGCCGCCGCTGTTCATCGCGAAACTGGGCGACGGTGATCGCGGATGGGTTGACGATCACGACGCCGCTGCCGCCGTCGATCAGCAGCAGGTCATCGGTCTCGATCGATTCGGTGATGTTCTCGAGGGCGACGACCGCGGGAATCTCGTGTGCGCGCGCGATGATCGCGGTGTGCGAGGTCTTGCCACCGGCATCCGTGATCAACCCGGCAACCGCGGCCTTGTGCAGTTGCGCCGTATCCGCGGGCGACAGATCGTACGCGACGACGATCGCATCGGGCGGTGGCGCGAGCGGCCCGGTATCGCGACCGAGTAGGTTGCGCAGCACGCGCTCGAACACGAACTCGACATCGCTGCGGCGCTCGCGGAGGTACGGATCCTCGATGCTGTCGAAGACGCTGCGAATGTCATCGACCGCACGCCGCAGCCCCCACTCGCAGTTGATCTTCTCGTCGCGGATGTACTCGACCGCGGCGCCGACCAAATGCTCGTCGTGGAGCATCATCTGGTGCGCCGTGATGATGTGGTAGTCGCTCTCGTTCTCGGAGGCGAGCTTCTCTTTGATCTTGGCGAGCTGCTTGTCGCTCGCGGCGATCGCCTTGTAGAGACGTGCGATCTCCGCGTCGACGTCGTCGGGCTCGATGTGATGTCGCGGAGCCTTGAGCGTATCGCGGCCGATCAAGTACGCGCGACCGAACGCGATACCCGCCGAGACGCCGAGTCCTTGGCGCCGAATCTCCGGGCGATGCTCGGTCACTTGCCCTCGCCAAACTTGTCGTCGACGAGCTTGGCGATCTCGGACACCGCCTCGCCGGCGCGCTCGCCACGCGCGCGGACGATGACCGTGGTCCCTTTGCTCGCGACGAGCATCAGCACGCCCATGATGCTCTTGCCGTTGACCTCGTGACCGTCCTTCGACAGCGTCACTTCACACGGATATTTCGACGCGAGCTGGACGAGCTTCGTCGCGGCGCGCGCATGCAGACCCAGCTCGTTCTGGATCAGCATCGATCGCTCTGCCCGCTCCTCCGAGCCCGCCATCTACTCCCCACGCTCCACATCGCGATGGCGGACCAGGATGTCCCAATCGTTGCCGATCCGGCGGCGCAGCTCTTCGACCACGGCGACCGAGCGATGCCGGCCTCCCGTGCAGCCGACGCAGATCGTGACGTAGAGCTTGCCCTCTTGCTGGAACTGCGGCAGCGCGAACCGCAGCAGGCTCTCGACCTGGCGAACGAGCTCCATGCCTTCGGTTCCGAACACGAACTTGGCGACCTGCGGATCGCGCCCGTCGAGATGGGTCAGCGCCGGCTCGAAGTACGGATTCGGCAAGAACCGCACATCGAACACGAGGTTGAAGTCGAGCGGCAAGCCATGCTTGAAGCCGAACGAGACGATCGTGACGGCGATCTTGCCGGTGCCGCCGTAGCGGTCCTGGATGATCGCCTTCAGCTGGTGCATGTTGAGGTTCGACGTGTCGACGACCGCCGAGCCGTGACGCAGCTCGGCCATCAGCTCGCGGTCGCGCCGCACGCCGTCGAGCAAGTCGTCACCGGAGAGCGGATGCCGCCGCCGGGTCTCGCTGAACCGCCGTAGCAAGACCTCATCGCTCGCATCGAGGAACATCACCTCGAGGCGATGACCGGCGCCGCGCAACTTCTGAAGCGACGGATGCCACGCAGATAAATTCCGGCGCTGACGGGCATCGATCGCGATCGCGAGCTTGTCGCGATCGCCTTCGTGCGCCAGGTGATCGACCATCTGGGTCACCAGCGGCACGGGGATGTTATCGACGCAGTAGAACTCGATGTCCTCGAGCGCACGTAACGCGGTGCTCTTGCCCGCTCCCGATAGTCCGGTGACGATCACGATCTGCATCGCTCACTCCACCGCGTCCGCGCCGTCGGCGGCAGGATCGATCTCGGGTGTCGGAGTGAAGCCGCCGCCCTCGGTCTCGGGGCCTCGCGCCATCGCGCGATGGAGCTGATCGCGAAATGCGCGCGCCGAATGAATGCCTTGCAGCTTGAGCAGCTGGTTGCGCGCCGCGACCTCGATCAGCGTCGCGATGTTGCGGCCCGGCCGGACCGGCAACCGCAGCTTGGGAACCTCGATCTCGAGCAGGCGTTCGGCGTGGTCGTCGAAGCCGAGGCGGTCGTATTCGACGTTGGCGTCCCACTCGTGAAGCTCGGCGACGAGCTCGATCTTCTTCGTCTCGCGCACGGCGGCGATGCCGAACAGATCCTTGACGTTGATGATCCCGAGGCCGCGGATCTCCATGTGGTGGCCGAGGAGACCCGCACCGTGGCCGATCAGGAACTGGCCGCGGCGCCGGATCTTGATCACGTCGTCCGCGACGAGCCGATGTCCGCGCATCACGAGATCGAGCGCGGTCTCGCTCTTGCCGATGCCGCTCTTGCCGACCATCAGCACGCCGATGCCGAGCACGTCCATCAGCACGCCGTGGACTTCCGTCGTCGGTGCGAGCCGATCGGCCATCCAGCCGGTGACCGCCGCGATGAAGTCGGCCGTCGCGAGCGTGGAAACCAACACGGGCACCTCGCGCGCTTGCGCCGCGATGATGAGCTCCGCCGGCGGTGGAAGGCCGCGACACACGACGACGCAGGCCGGATCGCTCGCGAGCAGCGTCGTGATGCCGAGCTTGCGTGCCTCTTCGTGATCGGCGAGATAGTCGATCTCGGTGCCGCCGAGCACGAGCACGCGGCCGGGATGAAGTTGTTCGGGCCAGCCGGTGAGAGCGAGACCTGGCTTCTGGATCCGTGGCACGGTCACCGAGCGTTCGAGCCCCGTGCGACCAGCGACCGCGGTGACCCCGAGCTCGGCACGCTCGAGCAACTCGCCCACCGTGAGCCCCGTCGCCATCTAGTACTTGGCGTCCTCGTCCGCTACCACGTGATACATCGTCTCGGCGTCGCTAGCGGCCATGAGCCGTCGCCGGAACTCTGGATCCTTGAACACGCGGCTGATCCGCGCGAGCGCCTTCAAGTGCGCACCGGTCGACGACTCGGGTGCGACGAGCACGAAGAACAGATACGTTGGCTGGCCATCCATCGAGTCGAACTCGACGCCGCTCGGCGCCCGGCCGAGGCATGCGACGATCTCGCCGACCGCGCCAAGCTTGCCGTGTGGGATCGCAACGCCCTCGCCGATCGCGGTCGAAGCGAGCTGCTCCCGTTCGATCAGGACGCGTGACAGTGCGGTGCGATCGATGCGCTGGTGGTGCTCCGCCATATAATTGGCGAGCTCTTCCAAAATGCCGCGCTTATCGGTCGCCTTGAGCGCGGGAACGACCATGTCGCGCTTGATCAGGTCGACGATCTTCATCGGGACGACTCGACCCTACCACGCTAACTCACCACCCGGGCACTGGCCGCCCGGGTGTTCGTCGTAGCTACGCGGCGCCCGCGGCGGGCGTCTCGATCAGGCCGTAGCTACCGTCCTCCCGCTTGTAAACGACGGCCACTCGGCCATCGTTGTCGTGGCGGAACACGAGGAACGGCTCATGCAGCAGATTGAGCTGCACGATCGCGTCCGATACCGACATCGGCTGGGCATGGAACTTCTCGGTCCGCACGACCGTGAACTCGGGCTGATGCTGGCCGTTCTGCTGGCCGCCGGTCGCGTCTCCGGTGGTAACGGCCTTGCCGTTCGTCCCATCGACCTCCTGAAAGGCCTCATCAATGATCGAGTGTGACCACGGGAGCGCCACGACGTGGTGCGGGCGCGCGCGCATCCCCTCGAGCTTGCCTTTGTACTTTCTGACCTGACGCTCGATCTTGGCGATACAGAGGTCGATCGAGCTGTACATGTTCTCGGTCGTCTCGTGGCCGGCTATCGAGAGACCGTTGTGTAGCTGGAAGCTAACGTCGATGCGGTGGTTATGACGTTCGGTGCTGAGGACGACGTGACACGCGATCGGATCTGGAAGGTACTTTCGAACTCGCTCCATTCGGTCTTTTGCGTACGCCTTGAGAGCATCGGTCGGTTCCATGTGACGGAACGTCACCGCGAATTGCATCGAGCGCCTCCCTAAAGTTGTTCGGGTCTACGATCGAGTCTACCGCCGAAGCGGTCGCGCGATCATCGAGATCACGCAGCCATCTTTTCGACGAGCAGCGAGTCTAACGGATCGTTCGCGTCGTTGGGGGTCGTCCTACGCAATTAACCGACGTGCGCCGTGGCCGTGGCAACAACGACCTGACCGCAGACCAAGCTCGTGTTGCACACATGTGCTCACGTGCTGGGTTCTGCGTCCCAGCGCGGTCAGAACACTTGCTTGCGTTTGCTCGAGCTCAGGATGCCGAGCTGCTCGCGATACTTCGCGACCGTCCGGCGTGCGATGTCGATCCCGCTCTTCTTGAGCAGCTCGACGATCTTTTGATCCGAGTGCGGGCGCTTCGGGTCTTCGGCGGTGACGAGCTCTTTGATCTTCGACTTGACCGCTTGCGAAGCGAGGTCCTCGCCGTTGGTGCGCGAGATACCGCTGTTGAAGAAGAACTTCAGCTCGAAGATGCCCTGTGGCGTGTGGACGTACTTCGAGGTCGTGACGCGCGAGACCGTCGACTCGTGCATCCCGATGTCCTCGGCGACGTCGCGAAGGATCAGCGGCTTCAGGTGGGCGATGCCCTTGTCGAAGAACTCGCGCTGGAACTTCAGGATCGACTCGGCGACCTTGATGATCGTGCGCTGCCGCTGCTGGATCGATCGAATGAGCCACTGGGCCGAGCGCAGCTTGTCCTGGACGTAGTCCTTGCTCGCGGCCGAGTTGCCCATCGCGTTCTTGTAGAACCCGGAGATCTTGAGCTTCGGCAGACCGTCGTCGTTCGGCACGACGAAGTACTTGTCGCCGACTTTGTGAATGTAAACGTCGGGCGTGACGTAGTGCGGATCGTCGGACGAGTACTGGCGGCCCGGCCGCGGGTCGAAGTCCATGATGACCTTGGCGGCCTCGTAGATCTCTTCGAGCGGCTGCTTCAAGTCGCGTGCGATCGCCTGATAATTCTTCTTCTCGAGGTTGCCGAGGTGGCTGCGGATCATCTTGACGACGAGGTCGTCATCTTGGCCGCAGGCCATCGCCTGGATCAGCATGCACTCGGCGAGGTTGCGCGCGCCGATGCCGATCGGATCGAACTTCTGGATCGCTTCGAGCACCTCTTCGCAGAGATCTTGCTCGACGCCGAGATCGCCGGCGAGCTCGTGCAGCGGCGGGTCTTTGAAGTAACCGTCCGCGTCGATGTTGCCCAGGATCGTCATACCGATCTCGAGCTGATCGGGCGTCATGTTCGACATCTTGAGCTGCCACGCCAGGTGATCGTGCAGGCTCGGCGGCTTGGTCAGCGTCGCTTCGAGCGAGGGCAGCTCTTCGCCATCGCCCCGGAACGCGGGCATCGGCGGGCCCATCGTGTAGTTGTCGAGGTAGTTCTCCCAGTCGATCTCGTTGACCGCGTTGGCCTCGCCTTTGATTTCGGTCTGGGCGACGCCGTCGACCACGGAGCCCTCGATCGGGGTCTCGGTCGACCCGGCGCCTTCGAGCTGGTGGAGCTGCTGCTCGTCACCGCCCATTTCGTCACGTTCGCGGCTGCGCTCGTTCTCGAGGTCCATCTCGTCGTCGAGGATGGGGTTCTCGAGCATCTCGTCATGGACGAGCTCGGCGAGCTCCATTCGCGACAGTTGCAAGAGGCGGATCGCCTGTTGCAGCTGCGGTGTCATCACAAGCTGCTGGGACAGCTTGAGCTCTTGGCGCATCTCCATTCCCATGGCTTTTCTCCTTAGGATCTAGGATGTTGCGAATGCGCCGACATGGGTCCTTAACTGGTACAGCGCTTGAAGGAAGCGTATGACCAAAGCGTAGCGGTGTAAAGGGGAAATGGCCCGACTCTTGCCTAGAGCCTAACCAAACCCTCACCTTACAGGGCAAGATCTTGGTGCGTACGAGTTACTTGCGGCGGGCCTGCTGCTCGCAGGCGGCCTTGATGAACCGCGCGAACAGGGGATGTGGCGCACTTGGCCGCGACTTGAACTCGGGATGGAACTGGCAGGCGACGAAGTACGGGTGTTGCGGAAGCTCGATCATCTCGACCAACCGGCCATCTGGGGATAACCCGGAGAGCACCATGCCGTGCCGCTCGAGCGCATCTCGGTAATTGTTGTTGATCTCCCAGCGGTGCCGGTGCCGTTCGCTGATCTCGGTCGTGCCGTACGCCTCCGCCGCGCGGGTGTTCGGCTTCAAGATGCACGGGTACGCGCCGAGGCGCATCGTCGCGCCCTTGTCGGTCACGCCACGTTGGTCGGGCATCAGATCGACGACCGGGTGCGGGGTCGCCGGATCGATCTCGCTCGAGTTCGCCTTGTCGAGGTTGCAGATGTGGCGCGCGAACTCGACGCACGCGAGCTGCATGCCGAAGCAGATCCCGAAGAACGGGACCTTCTGCTCGCGCGCGTAACGGACTGCGGCGATCTTGCCCTCGGTGCCGCGGGCGCCGAAGCCGGGGGCGACGAGGATGCCGTCGTAACCGGCGAGCTGTGCGACGCCTGCTTTTTCAAGGTCCTCGCTATCGATGTGCTTGATCTCGACGCGGCAATCGTTCGCGATCCCACCGTGCAGCAACGCCTCGTTGAGGCTCTTGTAGGCCTCGACCAGGCTCACGTACTTGCCGATGAAGCCGACCGTGACTTTCTTCTTCGGCTGCGTGATCCGCGCGACGACCTCTTCCCACGCGCCGAGCTTGCTCGAACGCGACCAGATATTGAGGTGCTGCGCGAGCTTTTGATCCATGCCCTGCTCGGAGAGCAGCAGCGGTAGGCGATACACGGTGTCGACGTCGGTCGACTGAAACACGGCATCTGCAGCGACGTTGCAGAACATCGCCATCTTCTTTAGGTGGCTCTCTTCGAGCCGCTTCTCGCAGCGCACGACGAGCACGTCGCACTGGACTCCGATCTCGCGGAGCTTCTGGACCGAGTGCTGCGTCGGCTTGGTCTTGAATTCGCCGGCGGCCGCGATGTAGGGCACGAGCGTCAGGTGGACGCTGACGGAGTTCACGGGACCGAGCTCGGCGCGGAGCTGGCGAACGGCCTCGAGAAACGGCAACGATTCGATGTCGCCGACCGTGCCGCCGACCTCGACGATCAACAGATCGAGGCCCTCGGAGCAGCGCAGGATCCGCGCTTTGATCTCGTCGGTGATGTGCGGGATGACCTGGACGGTCGAGCCGAGATACTCGCCGCGGCGCTCCTTGCCGATCACGTTCGAGTAGACCTGCCCCGTCGTGATGTTGTTGAGCCGCGACATCTTCGACGACACGAACCGCTCGTAGTGACCGAGATCGAGATCGGTCTCCGCGCCGTCATCGGTGACGAACACCTCGCCGTGCTGCGTCGGATTCATCGTGCCGGGATCGACGTTGATGTACGGATCCAGCTTCATGTTCGCGACCTTGAGGCCGCGGTTCTCCATCAGCGCTCCGATGGTCGCAGACACCATGCCCTTGCCGAGCGACGAAACAACACCGCCGGTCACGAACACGAACTTTGTCTGCTGCGCCATGGATCACCTCGATGGCGCGGCAAAGCAGTTGTGCGCCAGGTGGTTTCTACCGATTGCGCACGTCAGAAGCAAGAGCGGAGATCACGCCCGAAATGCGAGCGAAATTGCCGCAGCGGAAGCGGTGTGCTCCTCGTTGCTGAGCTAGCGACTGAGCCGGGACGTGCTCGCGCCCGTCACGACGCGGAAAATCCCTGTCGTAGCGCGGTGCATCGGGGTCGCCGCTAGCGCTGAAAACCCGACGAGCTACACACGACAGATGGAATGGCAGTTCAAGCGGCCCGATGTCCGCTCGGTCCTACGGGTTTGGCCTGCGCTCGTCGCGCTCGCGGTGGTGGTGTTGCTATCGATCACGACGCTCGCGATCGACATGCGCGTCGACGAGGACACGACCGCCCGCACCACCGAGCTCGTCGAGGACTCGCTGCGATCGATCGCACTCGCCGACGAGCTACGCCATCAAGCGTATCGGCTGTCGCGGGCCAATGCCGCCGCCGACGACATCGCCGACATCCGGAATCGCATCACGCTCGCCGAGCGCGCGTACGGTCCCATCGCGACGGGCCTCGACGAGAGCGTGCAGTTCGCCCGTCTGCAGGCGCTGCTCGCCGACCTTCAAAATGATGTTTCGCAGCTCTCGCCGGAAGCGCGGTCCGACAGGCTCGCGACGATCGAGCCCGTGATCCAGCGCTTGGTCGAGATCAACCAGAACGACGCTCGGATCGCCGAGCACCGCATCGCGCTCGTCCACCAGCGCGGGCTGATCGCAAATGTCGTGGACATCGTGGTGATCGTCGCACTCGCGATCGCGATCGCGATCGCGCTTCGCCGTGCGACCAAACGGCAACGCTCCTTGCTCGCGATCCACCTCGCCTCACTCGACGAACGCGCGAAGGAGCTCGAAGCCTTCGCGGCGCGCACCGCGCACGATCTCAAAGGGCCGCTGACGCCGATCGTCATGGGCGCGGAGTTTCTCAACGAAGCCAAGGAGCCGCGGGTTCGCACGATCGGAGCGCGGATCCGCCGCTCCGCCGAGCGGCTCTCGGGGATCATCGATGATCTGCTCGCCTTATCCGTGGCGGGACATCCCCAGCCCGGCCATGTGCGAGTCGCGCCGGTGATCGCCGAGGTGATCGACGATCTCGCCCCCGCGCTCGCGGATGCCGACGTCTCCGTTCACGTCGACGATGTAACGGCTGCGTGCAGCACCGGTGTCCTCGGTCAGTTGCTACGCAACGTCGTGACGAACTCGTCGAAGTACCGATCGCCTGAACGCAAGCTGGCCCTTCAGATCGAAGCCCATGCGGCGGGCGATCTCACGGAGATCTCGGTGATCGACAACGGTGTCGGGATGGACCCGCATGCGGTCGCACAGGCGACGCAGCCCTATTTTCGCGCGGTCAACGCGTCCGGCACCGGTCATGGGCTCGGGCTCTCGATCGTGAAGCGCACGCTCGAATCGATCGGCGGCACCCTCGAGCTGGCATCGAAAGCGGGTGAAGGCACCCGGATCACGATGCGGGTTCCGCAGGTCTAGCGTCGTGCTCGTGCTCGTACTCGTACTCGATCCGCGAGCTCCCCCGGATCCGATGCTCTCGACCGTGCGGCCGCGCACCTCGTTCGCGTCGCAAGCATGACCGGCGCGATTCCAGGACTCGCGCAGCCAGTTCCGTCGAGTACGAGTACGAGCACGAGTACGAGTACGAGTTCGCGGAGCTCTAGCGAAGCTGGCGACGCCAGCCCGAGATCTCGTTCGACATAGGAGCGGCGGCGGCAGGAATCCCGTTCGAGGTGCCATTCGCCGTCGGCTTCGGCACGCCCTGCGACGCTTGCGAATCGAGCGCCGCTGCGATCATCGCAGCGACGAGCTCTTGGTCGTCGGCCCGCGGCGCGAGCTCGGCGGCATTGCGGCCGATGAACCCGGTGTCGTAGTCGCCGGCGATGAACGCGGGATGCCGGAGACACCGGCGATGAAACGCCAGGTTGGTCTCGATCCCGCGCACCTGATACTCGTCGAGCGCGCGGCGCATTCGCGCGATCGCCCGCGGCCGGTCCTCGCCCCACACGACGAGCTTCGAGATCATCGGATCGTAGTGGACCGGAATCTCGGCACCCTCGTAACAGCCGCTGTCGTTACGAACGTACGGACCATCGGGCACCCGGAGGTGCGTGATCCGCCCGGGGGATGGCAGGAACTTCACGGGATCTTCGGCGTAGACGCGGCACTCGACCGCGTGACCGCGGCGCCGGGCATCGAGCTCTTGCTGCGTCAGCGGCACCGGCTTGCCCTCTGCGACATCGAGCTGCCACGACACGAGATCGACCCCGTAGATCATCTCGGTCACGGGATGTTCGACCTGAAGTCGCGTGTTCATCTCGAGGAAGTAGAAGCCGCCATCCGCGCCGAGCAGGAACTCGCACGTGCCCGCGCCGACGTATTGCACGGCGCGCGCCGCGGCGACCGCAGCGGCACCCATCTTGGCGCGGAGCTCGGCCGAGACCACAGGCGACGGCGCTTCTTCGATCACCTTCTGATGACGGCGCTGGATCGAGCAGTCGCGCTCGCCGAGGTAGACGAGGTTGCCGTGATGATCGCCGAACACCTGAATCTCGATGTGCCGCGGCCGCGGGATCGCCTTCTCGAGATAGACCGTGCCGTCGCCGAAGGCCGAGGTCGCTTCGCGGCGGGCTCCGTCGAACGCCGCCGTGAATTCGGATTCGGCCGCGACGAGGCGCATGCCTTTGCCGCCGCCCCCTGCCGCGGCCTTGATGAGGACCGGAAACCCGATCTTCTTGGCGGAGATCAGGGCCTCTTCCGACGTCGGGAATCCGTCGCCGCCGGGACCGTTATCGCCCGGAACGACGGGTGTGCCGGCCGCGGTGACGGTCTTCCGCGCCTCGGTCTTGCTCCCCATCTTGCGCATCGCGTCGGCGGAGGGGCCGATGAACGTGATCCCGGCTGCCGTGCAGGCATCCGCGAAGTCTTCATTCTCGGACAGAAACCCGTACCCAGGGTGCACCGCATCCGCGCCAGTCGCCTTGCAGGCCTCGATGATCTTGTCGATCACCAAGTAACTCTCAGCAGCTGGGGCAGGTCCAATCGCGACCGCCAGGTCGGCTTGGAGCACATGTGGTGCAAGCCGATCGACGTCGCTGTAGACCGCGACGGTCTCGAGACCACGCTCGTTGCATGTACGCATCACACGGACAGCAATCTCGCCGCGGTTCGCCACCAGGACTCGCCGAATCGGACGGAACGCCTTTGACATCTGGGGTGGACCATACACTGGCGATGCGACGCGTTGCATCGTGCAGCGAGTCACCATAGAATCAATTGGTTCCGCGTGGTGCGCTGGCGTGTTTCATGCCGGCGAGCCACGCCACCGGGAGAACGCCTTGGTCGATCCAAATACCCGTCAGGGGAAGCGCACGCCGGTCACGCTCAAGATCAAATTCAAGAGCGAGACCATCGAGCAGTTTATCGAACGGTACGCGGTGGACGTGAGTCAGGGCGGCATCTTCATTCGTACGAAGGAACCGCTCGCCGTCGGCACGCAGATGAAATTCGAATTTCAGCTGCGCGATGCCAGCCCACTGATCGGTGGCGAAGGCACCGTCGTGTGGACCCGCGAAAACGATCCGAGCCGTCCCGCGATCGCGCCCGGCATGGGCGTCCGGTTCGACCGCCTTGGTGAAGGCAGTCAGACGGTCCTCGAACGGATCCTTGCCGAGAAGACCAAGCAAGCGCCCGAGCGCCGTCACAACGAGTCGACCAAGCCGCCGATGTTCACGGACACTCCGACCCGTGTCGCGCCGATTCCGGTTGCCGACTCGGGAAGCGGCGCCGTGCGCGGAAAACGCGACTCGTTCGCGGACAAGACGCCGCTGCCGAAGCCGATGCCGTTCCACTCCGATGCCGACGAGTTCCCGGAGGAGGCGTTCGAAGAGGCGACGAAGGTCCGCTCGCTGGACGAGCTCGTCGCCGAGAGCGCGCGCAACGACGATGCCGCGCACAAGGCGCCGATGGCCGATCCGAAGACGGCGATCATGCCGCCCGACGAGCTCGCGCTTCGCCGGCACGCGGGAGGCCGCGCCGATTCGACGCTCGCCGATCCGCCCGAGGCTGCCCCGGAGCGCGTCAAGACCCTGCCCGATCGCGATTCCGCGCCCGGACTGCCGAGCCCACCGGAAGCGTCGCGTGCGCAGCCGAAAATGCTCGACGCAACGCCGTCGCCGCGAACGCAGACTCCTTCGGATGCACCACCGCGGAGTGGCTTGCCCGGTGCCGAAGGCCGCACGAAGCTCGGCCTCGAACCCGCGAAGGTCACCACGACCCCGCCACCGATGCGCGAGGCAAAAGAGGCGGCCCGTGAATCCGCACGCGCCGCGCCGCGTGCAGTCGCCGCCGAGCAGACCAAGTCCGTCAAGCGGCCGAGCAGCGCGCCGATCATCATCGGCATGCTCGTGTTCGTCGCGGCCGCGCTCGCAGGCGTCTGGTATTTCGTGCTGCGCGACCAAGCGGTCGACGCGAATCAACCGATCGTGAAACAGGGCGGCAATGCCGTGGTCACGACGGGCAGCAACGTCGTCGCCCCGGGTAGTAATGGGGTCCTCGTGGCGAGCGGCGGCTCGCAGACGGCTCCGGAGCTCGGCAGCGGCTCGGCGGACACGATGAAGGGCTCCGCGGCGACCACGGTCGTCGCGCCTCCCAAAGCTCCACTCGTCGACACGGTGATCGCCTCGAGCGTTCCCAAGACGTCGAAGGTCGAGATCGAAGGCACCGATCAGACGGGGCTGGCACCGTTCACGGCCAAGCTCGAGAAAGACAAGATCTACAAGGTCCGGGTCCTCGCACCGGGCTTCGCGACGAGCGAGATCGAAGTCAAAGGCGGCCAAGACAAGGCGATGGCGAAGCTGGTCGCCAAGCCGCGCACGATCCAGGTGACGAGCGATCCGCCGGGTGCATCGATCCTGATCGACAACGTGGCGACGAATCACACGACCCCGTTCGACGTCGAGCTGACCGCGGCACAGGCGGCCAAGCAAAAGGTCCACGTCACCGTGCGCAAGACGGGCTTTCGCACGTTCGATCAAGTCGTCGACGCGGCGGCCTATCAAGACCAAGATGCGAAGATGGTCGCGGCACTCGATGCCAAGCTCGCGTTTCAGGTGCAGCAGGTCCAGCGCCCGACGAACACCAACACCACGAATAACAATACGACCAACAACACCACGACCAACAACACCACGACGAACAATGCCGGCAGCGGCAGCGGCGGCGGCAGCGGCTCGGCCGCTCCGACGGGAACCGGCACGGGCAGCGGCAGCGGCTCGGCCACTCCGGCGGGAACCGGCACGGGTTCTACGGTCGTCACGCCTCCGACGGGAACCGGTACCGGCTCTGCAACCGGCACGGGGACGGGCTCGGCGAAACCGCCTACCCCGACGGGAACTGGAACCGGATCAGCGGGAACGGGCTCGGCGACGCCAACGCCACCCAAGCCTCCGACGCCGCCGGATACCGGCTCGGCGAGAGACGGCACCGGTCCCGAGCCCGACTGGACCAAGCACTGATCGTTACCACCACGCTTCGGCCTGAACGCCGAACGTCCAGCCGTGCAGATGCGTTCCAAACGGCGAGATGTGCGAGTCGGAGAGCACGACCCCGTTGTCGGCGGCGGCGCTGTTCCAGCGCGCGTACGTCGCGAACACTCGTAGCACCGGCCGGTCGTAGAACTTTCGGCCGGTCGCGATCTCGGGGGCGAGCGTGACCTTCCCGAGGTCGCGCCAACTGCCCGAGCTTGGATCCACAAAATCGGCGCCGACCTCGAGCCCGACCCTCAGCCGATCGTTGATGTTGAAGATCGGTCGCGCGCCGATCGAGAACCAGTGCTTGGGATTGCTCTGCACGCCCGTCGCACGCTGATAGATCGCGACCAAGGCCGCGCTGTACAGTCGCGTTGGCTCGATCAGGACCCAATCGATCAGCCGGTACGTGCGCGCGCCTGACTCTGCTTGATAGTCCGAGGCGATGCCGAGATCTGCGGCGAGTCCTTGTCCGAACTGAAAGATCGCCTGATTGAACCCACCCAACATTTTCTGCGTGTGCATCGCGTAGACGGCAACGCCGTAGCCGGTCTTCGCGCCCATCGCGGCGGAGCCCTCGCCGTGGGTTTGGCGGCCTTCTACGGCGAGGTCGAGCGTGGCACCTTTGTTGACGGGCACCTCGGCCCAATGGACGTGGCCCTTGCTGACGATTTGATTGTCCGCGACCACCGTCATGCCCGGAACCGTGACCGGCGTAGGCGCGCCGGTCGGATTGATCACGATGACCGGGACCGAGTTGACGTTCGCCGTGCGGAAGTACGCGACGGAGAGCTTGCCGATGCCGATGTCGATCTGGTCGATACCTGCGCCTGGACCGGAGACATCCCAGAAGTAGAAGTCGTTGATGTGAACCTCGTCCTGGCGATAGAACCGCTTGCCAGCCCAGAACTTGGCGTTCGATAGCGGGCCCGTGAACAGCCTGCCCGCTTCGACATAGAGCTCCGGCGCGAACATCGTAACGTTCTGATATCGGACGAGCCATCCTGCATCGAACGCCAGCCGCGTGTTCGCCTGAAAATACGGACCGTTCTCCGATGGCCGATACACGTCGTAGCTGAACACCAGCTCGGCATAGTCTTCACACTCGTTACCGAGCCGATACTTCACGGGCGCGCCCGGATCGCGGAAGCAGACCTGGTTGCCGCCGCTCGAGCTCTCGCCGGCACTGGAGCGGAAGTAGCCGTGGAACTGAAAGGCAGCGACCCGCTTCAGCTCTTTTTCGATGAGCGGCAACTTCGTCGAGAACGGCGTCAGATACGCGCTGCGGGAACCGATGACGTGCTCCTTCTCGATGGTTCCGGTATCACCCGAGCTCGTCGCGCCCTCGTCGGTCTCCTGGTTCTTTGAAGTATCCTTGTCGTCCTCAGGATCCGGGATGGACTGGGCATGCGCGAGTGCGGGCAGCACAGCTCCGAAACCGATCACGATCAGCGCGCCGAGTCGAAGCATCTCGCGTCCTCCTTGGGAAGCTCGCGCGCGAACGCGCACGAACGGGTGGGTCTTGCAGACGGGTCAGCGTTTCTGGATCACGACGGTTCGGCCGGAGATTCCGTCGAGTCTCATCGTCAGGTGGCTCGCGTTCGTCACCGAGCCGATGTCCTGTTCCGTGACGATGTCGCGTGCCGCTCGGCCACGGAGCTGGTCCGCCGAGATCCCCGGCAGTTGCGACAGATCGACGTCAAAGGTCGTGGAATCGCGCCGATAGCTGAGTGCCGTGATCGCGACATCTCCGGTGTCAGGCAGCCTCATGATCAGGACGCAGACAGCACGGTCGCTAACGTCGGGCACCGCGATCGTCTCGGCTTCGGCGATCCGGTACTTCTTGCGGCCGGCGAGCATCCGCCTCAGCTGGCTCGCGAACGAGTCAGGTGACTCGAGCTGTTGTAGCAGCGAGCCGTAGAGCGACTTGGCCCTCGGTAGCCCGAACGCCGATCGACTCGCCTCGGGATTCGCACCCAGCAGATCGACGCCGCCTCGGTTGACCCAGCGGTAATCGCCGTCGCGCGTGAGCTCGGCGACCGATTGTTCCGGAATCGGCAGCGCGCCGACGAGATCCCAGGACGATAACGCGAACACACCGGGCTGCATCGCATTCGCATGCGCGAACAGGAGGTGCGCACGTTGGATCTGCGCGACCTGGTCCTGCGAGGCCTGATACGGATCGCGGATCCCGAGACCCGCCGCGGCGAACCCGGCGAACGTGGTCGCGATGCCGTCCTGCTCCGGGCGATACAGCTTGTTCTGCGGCGCCAACTCGCGATCCGCGGTCGCGCGCATCTCTTGAAGGATCTGTTCCTTGAGCGCTTCACCGTTCGCCCGCTCGCCGCCGAGATCGACCTCCTTGCGTGAGCCCAGATCGACGAGCTGGTACGTGATCTCGTCGTGGTTCTGCAGATCATGGATGAGCGTGCCTTCGGGGACCCCGAACTGCAGCAGCAACCGATGCGCGACTCGCAACACGCGCGCGTCGCCGGACAGCAGCGGATGAAGCACCTGGGCACGCGTGAAGAAGTCGTACGATAGATCCGCGCCTTGCTTCGTGAACTCCTTGAACTGCTCGAGCGGGACGTTTAGCTCTTCGAACGACCAGCCGCCCAGCTTGCGGATCATGAATGCGAGGTTGTCCGTCGCTTCGACGGACAGCGGATTCATGTAGTAGGAGGCCAGCGTTTGACCGGGAATCGGCTCGACTCCGAGGAACGGCACCGCGTCGAGCCGCAACATCCGATCGCCGAGATCGTGGAGCGAGTGCGTCGCGTCGCCGATGACGACGCGGCGAGCCGCGAACGAGGGATCGAACCAGTTCAGCGTCGGCTGATGCGGCTTGAAGACGTGGAGATAGACCCAGCGATGGGGCCTTCCATCGACACCGTCAACCGTGCCGGTGGCACTCCAGCCACTCCAGTTCCTCGCATCCGGGTGCCCGTCCGCGGACGTGATGAGGCCCGGGAGATAGGCCTTCTTCGTGAGCTGAATCGCGACATCCTTTGAAACCAGCGCGGTCTCCCACGGATCCGGAACGTCGGGCAACAGCGGCCAGTCCTCACGACGGATCTCGACCATCGTGTACATGCCCGGATAATCCTTGTAGTTCCGCTCGGCGAGCCGGAAGTCGGCGCCCATGCCGGTGTGGAGCGGGACGAGATCGCCCGCGATCATGCCGCCATGGTCGCCGGCGACCTTGACCATCTGGCGATATTCCTCGTCGGTGCCGAGCTGGGGGTCGACCTGCAACATGATGCGATCGAACCAGCCGTCGATCGTCGGCGTGTAGTCGTAGCCGCGGACGCCGCCTGCCCGCTTCGTCGGGCACGTGTGAAGCATCTCGACGCCGATCTCGCGCAGTGAGTCCCAGAGCCGCGGATCTCCGTACGTCGCGATCACAGACTGTCCCGGTCCGGTGATCACCGCGCCCGGATAGTGGAGCAGCCATACCGAGGCCAGCTTCACGGCGTCGCGCGGCCGTGGCGCGCTGTACGGATTCCGCCATTGTTCGCCCTTTGCCTCGAGGCGATTCGCTTCTTGATCTGCGCGCAACAACATCGATTGCGCTTCGAGCCATGCAACGTATCCCGAGCCTTCGACGCCGCCGCTCTGGGCAGGCATCGTCTCGGCGGCCGGGCGCTGACAGCCAATCAGGGCGACCAGCAGCATCGATCCCTGCATGCTCCGGCGCGAGTGAATGCGTGACATGACGGCGCGCGCCACGTGCAACGGCCGCGCCTCGTAGCACTCGTCCACGATCCGGTCCGAGTGCGCCTTCCCGCCCCACCGGATCGTCAGGCGCGCACGAACCCGGCGCACACCAAGGCGGAGCGAATACGCTCAGATCGACAGCACGGGATCATCCCTTTCGGGACTCGCCGGTCCAGCGCGCTAGCGCGCCACCATCTTCATCCACTTACTCGGATCACCAACGCGAGGCCGCTCGCCTCCGCGGACGAGATAGCGCACGGCGTGTGACAGCCCGTCGAGCGACAGTGGCCACATCGCAAACACGCTCGCGATCACTTCGATCGTCGTGCCGGACCAAAACTTGTCGGGCTCCGGGTTGAGCCACGCGGCGCTGCGGAAGTGTGCCGCGAGCCTGCGCAGCCACTCGACGCCCGATGCCCTCGCCTGCGAGTAGAGGTACATCGAGCCGCCGGGATCGAGCAGCTCGGCGGGATGCATCAGCGCGTCGCCGACGATCACGAGCTTCTCGTCGCGGTCGCTGTTCGCGAGCAGATCCGCGACTGGCACGCCTTTGCGAAACTGCGCGTCCTCGTAGACCGAGTTGTAGACGCAGTTGTGAAAGTAGTAGCTGCGGAACTTCGCGAACCGACCCGAGCGGGAGGCCGCCGTGAACAATCGGCTCATCAGCTCGGAATGCGGATCCATCGAGCCGCCGACGTCCATCAGCAGCAGGACCTTGACGCGATTGCGCCGGGGCGGACGGAACACGATCTCGAGATCGCCGGCGTTCTTGCAGGTCTTGTCGATCGTGTCATCGAGATCGAGCTCTTCCTGCGCGCCTTCACGGCCGAGCCGGCGCAGGCCGCGAAGTGCCATGTCGATCTGCCGCACGTCGAGCACGACGTCGCGCCGGTACTCCTTGAACAGCCGCTGATCCGCGACCGCCATCGCGCTGCGGCCACCACCACCGCCGACGCGCATCGCGGTCGGATTCATCCCGCCCGAGCCAAACGGCGATGTGCCACCGGTGCCGATCCAGCGATTGCCGCCGTCGTGCCGCTCCTTCTGTTCCCGCAGGCGCTTCTCGAACAGCTCGCGCAGCTTCTCGAGATCGAGCTCGCGCAGCGCGCGCCGCTGTTCGTCGGTCAGGCCCTCGAGCGCTCGCGGATCCGAGAGCCAATCCTGGAGCTCCTTCGTCAGCTGCAGCGCGTCGGTGTGAACGTCCTTGAAGTACGACAGGAACGCTTCGTCGTACGCGTCGTAATGCGCGATGTCCTTCACGCATAGCGTGCGGCATAACCGATAGAACCCGTCGAGCGACGACTCGTGAAGCCCGAGCGCCATCGCCTCCATGAGTGCCATCCACTCGTGGGTCGATACCGGCAGCTTGTGCCGGCGCAGCTCGAACAGGAAATCGACCAGCAACGCCTACGCCTTCGCTCGCTTCGCGACGAGCTCGACGTCTGACTCGGTCTTGAGCAGCGTGCCGAGGAACGGGATGCCGCCACCGACGCGCGACAGATCGACGCCCGCTTTCTTGAGCGCGCAGATCCAGTCGATCAGCTCGGATGTCGATGGCTTCTTGCGCAGCTTCGGGGTCGCGCGCAGCCCGAAGAACGTCTCGAGCGCGTTGTCGAGCACGCGGTCGGTGACATCTGGATGATGGACTCGCACGATCTGCGTCATCAGCTCGCGATCCGGAAACTGGATGTAGTGAAACACGCAGCGCCGCAAGAACGCGTCCGGCAACTCCTTCTCGTTGTTCGACGTGATCACGACGACGGGCCGCTCTTTCGCCGACACCTCGCGACCGGTCTCGTCGATCTTGAAGCGCATCGCATCGAGCTCGAGCAGCAAGTCATTCGGAAATTCGATGTCGGCCTTGTCGATCTCGTCGATCAGCAGCACGACGCGTGTCGGTGATGCGAGCGCTTCACCGAGCGGCCCGAGCTTGATGTACTTCGCGATGTCCCCGACATCGCCGCCGAATCGCGAGTCGTGAAGGCGTTGCACGGTATCGTAGACGTAGAGCCCGTCCTTCGCCTTGGTCGTCGACTTGACGTGCCAGCGCAGCAGCGGCAACTCGAGCGAGCGCGCGAGATTCTCGGCGAGCAGCGTCTTGCCGGTGCCGGGCTCACCGCGCACGAGCAACGGCCTGCCGAGCGCGACCGCGACATTGACGGAGTGCCGGAGCTCTTCCGACGCGATGTACGTATCGGTGCCGCGAAATTGATCGAACTGCTCGGCTTCTTCGGACATATACCGCCGAGCACCTTACCCCACCGTGATTCGTCGGGCCAAGCTCAGCGCTTTCTCTTGCCCTTCACGTAGGCGTCGCCGACGGCATAAATGTGCGTCCCGAGGTGCACCAGGCCTGCGATGCCACCGAGAATTGGGAGTCCACCGATGAACGCCAAGCCGGTGACCACGCTGACCGCAAACACCCCGACCGCCTTGTCCGACTCGCCGTTGATGAGCTGACCAACACCCGGGATCACGAAGCTGGCGACGGCCGGTACGACTCCGCTACCACCACCGGCACTCGATTGCTTGACCAACGCCTTGGACATACGAGTGACTATGCCACGTGATCGAACCCGACGCCGCTAGAGGATCTCGGTGGGCGCCGTCGCGCAGGTGGCCCAGAACGGGCACACCGCGAGGGCTTAGAACCAGGTCCCCAGAAGTTGGTGGCCAGCTCGGAGCCGCGCGTGGGCGTAGGGGTAGGTGATCACCAACTTGCGGGGAGCTCTACTTAGAACCAGGTCTTGAAGCCGAGCGTGAACACCAAGTAGTGCGACTTGTACGTGCCCGCGTTGACCGGGTTTTCGAACTGCGAGTTCGTCCCGAGCAGCGGGTTGATCGGATCGGGACCCTTGCGCTGGTCGGGCAGCTGATCCGTGCCGGTGCCGGTCGTGCCATCGGGTTTACAACCCGTCTCCGTGCCACCACCAGGGATGGCCATTCCCGTCGGGTTGCACGTGCGCGAATCGGTGCGCGTGCCTTCGAGGATCACGCCGAACCCGAGATCGACCTGCGTCCGCTTCATCTTGTACGACGCACCCGCCGCGATCATCGTGCGCGCCGCGCCGTCGATGTCAGCGCGCTCCCAACCGGGCTTCGCGGCGGCCGTGTCGTACGACAGGCCGCCGCGCACGATCACCGCCTGCTCCTCCACCGGGATCGTCCAGCTGCCACCGAGGCGCGCCGCATACGTATCTTGGAGACCGTGGCGCACGAGGTTGTCTTTGAGATCGATGCCGTTCATCGGATTGCTGACGGTCGCCACCTGTCCGTCGATGACGACGAGGTAGTTGGTCACCCGATCGGAGCTCCAGTTCTCCCAGTCGACGTCGAGCTCGATGTCGCCCTTCATCTTGCCGTCACCGTCGAGGAACTTGTAGCGGCCGCCGATCGTCGCGGTCGCCGGCAGCGCGAGGTCGACGCAGCCCTTGAGCAGCGCCGTGGTGCCGCCCGGCGCACACCGCGCGACGTTGTCCGGCGGCGGCACGATCACGATCGCGGCGCCGGACAGGGTTACGGCCGGGCCGTTCGCAGCGAGCGCCGTACCCTTGGCGTGGATGTCCATCTGCGCGACGTATTGCGCGCCAAACTCGATCGTCGGCGTCGGGTGATACGCGGCGCCGAGCGACCACGCCGGCATGAAGTTCTGCTTGGCGTCGAGCGTGACCGTGCCGTCTGCCTTGATCCATTCCTCGTAGTTTGCCGGCTGACCCCACACGGCGACGGTCGACTTCAATTGCGCCATCCCGAGCGAGAATCGGCCGCCGAGATCGAGCCCCGGAATGAAGTGAGGCGAGTACGACAGCGCCACGCTCGGCAGGATGATCGCCGCCTCTTGCTGCAGGATGTCGTAGCGCGAGGGCGGCGGCGGATCCGCGAAGTCCGCGTTGAACGTGTAGGTCTTGCCGTTGACCTTGGACATGTTGCGGAACGGGTACGCGCTGGGCGCATACAGGCCGAGGGCGCCGTGCACTTCGCCGGCTAGCGCCGATCGCAACGCCGGAATGTCCTGCCCGAGATCCGTGATGATCGCGATCGCCGGGACCGGCTGCACCGGTCCGATGCCGAGCGGCGGATGCGGATCGTTCTCGACGACCGGATAGCGCTGGCCTTCGTACGAGGTCGCGTCGTTCGCGAGCGCGTCGTAGTTGCCGTTGCGCTGAAACGACATGATGTAGTCGAACGCCGCGATCCCGATGCTGATCACGGTGCCCTTGGACTTCGCGATCCCCGCGGGATTGAGCGCGAGCGCTTCACCGTCATCGGCCGAAGCGACGCCTGCCCCCGCGCGAGCGGTGCTGATCGATCCCGAGCCGGGGAGGAACAATCCCCCCGCCGACGCCACCCCTGACACACACAACAAACCCGTGACCGTAAGCGAGGATAGCTTCATAGAGAGCGCGACCGTACATCACGGTTGCGGCGCTCGACTAGACCTATATGGGTCAACAAGATGGCAACGGCGGCGGGGGTCACGCCACTGATCCGCGACGCTTGACCAACCGACCGGGGCCTGATCGTTTCGAGCTTCTCGACGACTTCATTCGAGAGGCCGGGGATGATGCGATAGTCGAGCTCCTCGGGCAGCCGCACACCGTCGGCGCGCGCGACCTTCGCGGCCTCGGCTTCTTGCCGCCGCAAATAGCCGGCATACTGGATCTCGATCGCGACCCGCTCGAGCGCAGCGGAGCTGGCCGCCGCCGGCGCGATCCCTCCCGCCGCGGCGATCTGCTCGACGGCACGCCAGTCGAGCTCGGGACGCCGAACCAGCTCCGCGAGCGTCGCGCGGCGACTTTCGATCGGTGACGACCCGAACCGCGCGAGCTGTTCATTGACCGCGATCGTCCCGGTGACGCCCGCGGTGTGTGCGCGCTCGTGTGCAGCGGCGATCTCGGCCTGCCACGCCTCGAACCGGCGCCACCGATCATCGTCGACGAGCCCGAGCTTGCGCCCGGTCGGCATCAGCCGATCGACCGTGTTGTCCTCGCGCAAGAGCAGCCGAAACTCCGCGCGCGAGGTCAGCATGCGATACGGCTCCTTCGTGCCTTGCGTCGTCAGATCGTCGACGAGCACGCCGGCGTACGCTTGATCGCGGCGCAAGATCAGCGGCTCGCGATCACCCGCGCCGAAGCCGAGCGCGAGCGCGGCGTTGATCCCGGCGAGCAGGCCCTGCACCGCCGCCTCTTCGTAGCCGGAGGTCCCGTTGATCTGGCCGCCGAAGTAGAGCCCGGCGCATCGCCGGGTCTCGAACGTCGGTAGGATCTCGCGCGGATCGACGAAGTCGTACTCGACCGCGTATCCGGGCCGCGTCATCTCCGCGCGTTCGAGCCCCGGAATGGTCCGAAGGAACGCGAGCTGGATGTCGAACGGCAGTGACGTCGAGATCCCGTTCGGATAGACCTCGCCCGAATCGATGCCTTCGGGCTCGAGATAGATCTGATGGCGATCTTTGTCTGCAAACCGGACGACCTTGTCTTCGATGCTCGGGCAGTACCGCGGGCCCGTGCCCTCGATCTCCTTGCGATACAGAGGAGACCGCGGGAGACCTTCGCGAATGATCGCGTGCGTGCGCTCGCTCGTGTACGTGATCCAGCACGTGATCTGTGGCAGCGGCGGCGCTCGCAGACCGTCCCACCGAAACATCGGCGGCGGATCGTCGCCGGGCTGGAGCTCGAGGCCGGCGATGTCGATCGTCTTGCGATCGAGCCGGCACGGCGTCCCGGTCTTCAAGCGCGCCAGCGGGAAGCCGAGCTCCGCGAGCGAGTGCGACAGCCCGATCGCGGGCGCCTCACCGGCACGCCCGCCGGCGGCGCGCGCTTCACCGACGAAGATCGCGCCGCGCAGGAACGTCCCGGTCGTCAGGATCACCGCGCGACCGCGGTACGTCACGCCCATCGTCGTCGTCACGCCGATGATGCGCTTGCGCGGTCCTTCCTCGTCGACCAGCAGCTTCGCGACCTCGCCCTGCCGCAAGGCGAGCCGCTCGCAATTCTCGAGACGCATCCGCATCGTATCGCGGTAGCGCCGCTTGTCGGCCTGCGCGCGCGTCGAACGCACGGCCGGTCCCTTGCTCGCGTTGAGGCGCCGAAACTGGATCCCGGTCTCGTCGGCGACGCTCGCCATCTCGCCGCCGAGCGCGTCGATCTCCTTGACGATGTGGCCCTTCGCGACGCCACCGATCGCCGGGTTGCACGACATCTGCGCGACCATCTCGAGGCTGCCGGTCAGCACGAGCACGCGCGCTCCCATCCGCGCCGCGGCGAGCGAGGCTTCGCAGCCCGCGTGCCCCGCGCCGACGACGATCACGTCGTAGTCATCTGGATACTGGTAGCTCACGGCGCCGGCGCGGGCTCCTCGGGCGCAGCCGTCTTCGCCGCCTTCTTCGTGCAGTCTTCGCCGTGCGGCTTGCTCGGCTCGAACTTGTAGACGTCGAGCGAGAGCCGGACGAGGAGCTCGCTCGGATGCAGCTGGTCCGGCGCCTTGCCGGTGTCCCACTCGATGCCCTTCACCTTGACCGAGCCACACGGATCGCGCTTCGCGTGAACCTGATCGGCCTTGAGCGCGTCGAGCTCTTCGAACGAGCACACGCCGGGGCTGCCGCACGCGATCGAGAACGTGTCGTACCAGCTCTTCGTCTTGGTCCCGAGCTCGTGAACCACCCACTTCGCCGACACACCTTCGGGCTTGCTCGCGCGGAGCTCGACCGCGGTCTCTCCAGAGCCGAGATCGACGTAGAAGCACTCCTCCGCGTGCTCGGGGCTCTTGTACATCACCGTGTCGTGCACGGTCGCCCACAGCTCGTTCGCCGAGGTCATCCGGATCTCGAATCGCTTCGTGCCGTCCTCCGGAACTCCCGCACCGCCGTCGCCGGCCGCGGCGATCTCCCGGCACTTGCAATGATCTCCCGTACACAACGGGCCAACCAACGTCCCGCGCGTCATCTTTGCAGGAGCAGGACCTATCGCGATCATGTGACGATCCCCGCCGCACGCGGCAAGGACCACGATCAAGAGCACCATCCGCATGCCCCTCTTATACAGACAACCGCCGGCCTGTGTGCGCGGTCCAATCGCGAGCCACCAGAACGCATTGATCCGCGCGCCCGGCCGGGTGTATGAGCAATAAACGTCAATGATTCCTTCGAGGTTCCTCCTAGTCTTCTGCCTGGGCGTCTGCCTCTTTGGCGCCGCGTGCGGCGCGAAGAGCGGCGCGGCCTCGGTCGACTACTCGGTCTCCGCGCAAAAAAACTACGAGAAGGGCCTGAAAGAGCTCGACGACAAGGATTGGATCGCGGCCTCGAAGTACTTCGGCTTCATCAAGAGCCGGTTTCCGTACTCGAAGTTCGCCGTGCTCTCCGAGCTCCGGCTCTCCGATGCCGAGTTCGGCGCCGAGCAGTACCTCGAAGCGATCGACAGCTATCGCCTGTTCATCAAGTTCCACCCGACGCACGAGATGGTCTCGAACGGCTACGCGTCCTACAAGATCGGCGAGTCGTACTTCAAGCAGTTGCCGACCGACTTCTGGCTGTTCCCACCCGGACACGAGAAGGATCAATCGTCGACCGAAGATGCGCAGAACGAGCTGAAGGCGTTCCTCGACAAGTATCCAGACTCGCCCTATCGCGACAAGGCGAAGGAGATCTTGATTCAGGTCGGCAAGAAGCTCGCCGATCACGAGTGGTACGTCGCCCGTTACTACTGGGACCGCGGCAAGCCGATGGGCACCGTGCTGCGGTTGCGCCGCCTCCTCGAGCGCTATCGCGGCGTCGGCTACGACGAAGAAGCCCTGTGGCTCCTCGGTCGCGCATACGTCGCGGTCGACATGCCGGAGCGCGCGAAGCTTGCGTGGACCGACCTCGTCGACCATTTCCCGAAGAGCTCGCGCGCCGGTGATGCGCGCGATGCGTTGGGGTCGTTGCGACCGGCGTCGCAAACGCCTCGTGGTCCGTCGGCGCCGACGCCGCGCTAGTCGAGACGCGACGCGACGCGCCTTCGGGCAAGCAACGTTCACGTTGAATGCGCGTGTGGATGTTGCGTCCGAGGGCCGATGCGCAGATTGCTACCGCTCGTTCTGGCGTTCGCGTGCGGCGGGCCGAAGCACCCGCCCGAGAATGCGCAGCGAATCGCGGCACCGGGTGAGCCGTGCTACCAGCCGCCACATCCGTGGGACGATCCACCGGCTGGACTGGCCACCAACACCTCGAACCTCCCGCAGTGCCCCGAGCACAACGATCTGGTTCTCCGCCCCAGCGATCGAGGCATGCCGATCCATCCCTACGATGGCGGCATGTTCGTCCAGTGGCACCTCGACGGCGGCCTCGAATGGCTCGTTACCCCGACCGATGCCCGCACGCCGCCGCAAACTCCTCGTGGTCCCGTCGCCCCCGCCGGCAGCACGCCGCGTTAGTCTTGGGGGATGAGCAGTCCCACGCCAATCGACCACCTGATCGCGCAGGGACGGGAGCACTACAGCGCGGGCGAGTTCGAGCGGGCGGAGCCATTTCTCGCCGAAGCAGCTTCGGCGCGCCCGCGGTTTCCCGATCTCTACAACATGCTCGGCGTCGTCTATCACTCGCAGGGTCGGTTCCAGGATGCGGAAGAAGCGTTCGAGACCGCGCTCAAGCTGAACCCGCGCTACACGGAGGCGGCGCTCAACCTCTCCGTCACGTACAACGATCGCGGCAAGTACGATCGCGCACGCGAGGTCTACACGAAAGCAGTGAGTGCCTCGGTCGGTCAACCCAACGCGCTCGACACGTTCGCGCGCGGCAAGCTCGCCAACATGCACGCCGACACCGGCGCGGCGTACGCGGGGCTCGCGATGTTCGACGAGGCCGTTCGCGAATACGCCAAGGCACTCGATCTGTGTCCCGAGTTCGCGGATCTGCGCGTGCGTCTCGGCAATGTCTACCGCGACATGGGCATGTTCCACGCGGCGGTCGCCGAGTTCGAGCACGCCAAGAAGCTGCGGCCCGACTTCATTCCGGCGCGGATCCATCTCGGCGTGACGATGTTCTCGCTCGGCCGCAAGGACGCCGCGCTCGCCGAGTGGAACGACGTGCTCGAGATCGATCCCGAGAACAAGAGCGCGAAGCTCTACATCCGCGTCGCGAACGACGAGAACGGCCCGCGCGCCGGCTCGGCCCTGCCGCGCCCGTGACTTGGAAATGCCAAGCATGAGCGCCTCGCGCGGGGCGCATGTTGGCAAGGAGCGGACTCCAAGAGGCCAGGTTCTCCTCTGGCCGGTCTCGATCTCGGCAGAACCAAGAGTTCGATCGAGATCCGCATCAAGTCATGGTTCGTACAGGCGTAGCGCTGTTCACAAGGACAGCTGGGTCGTCTCTGTACAGGAGTGCTTGATCTCGCCGCTATCGGAGAGCGCTGCCGAGCACGAGGTCGTGTCGTCACCGAAGCTGATCCGCGTGCACGCGGCGCCATTCTTGCCGGCCCCACACACGACGAACGAGAACGTGTCCCAAGTCCGAGCCTTCGTCGACTTGTCCGGGGAAGTTGCGCGGCTGGTCGACACCACCTGGAGAGCGACCGCGGGCGCACCGTCGATCATGATCTGGCGAAGCTTGGGGGTGGCCTTGACCAGGGAGTGCCAGGTCCCGGCCTCGAGGGTGTGGAGGAAAGAGATGTCCGGTGACACGGTCCGCTCACTCCCCTTCGCGGTGACAAACACGAAGGTCACCGCCTCGCCCGCCTCGGAATTGAAGTTGTATAGCGTCGTGGTCGAGTCACCGCTCTTCGACTTGAGCGTCGCGACGACCGTGCACTTTCCGTTGTTGACGTTCAGGTCCTTGCAAGGGTCTGCTCCTGCGGCGAGGGACTTCGGGGTCGACTTGACAGGTTCGCGATCGGCCGACGCCATGGACGTAGCGGTCATCACGATGAGAGCGAGAAGGCTTGAAAGATGTCGCAGCATGCAGCGACGCTGTGCTCGCAACGGTCGGCCACTTGCGATCAAGGCCTGGCGGCCGTGCTCGCTTTCGCTCAGCTGACGAATCATCGCTTCGCCCAGCTGTGCACGGCGAACACGGGATCGGGAAAGCAACCGTCGCGTGCGAGGAGCGTCGATCGGATCAGCGCAACGGAGTGGGCCTCGTCGATCGCGATTCCGGACACGTGAGGCTCCTTGCCACAGCCTGGCTGGGGGGCCTTCGAGGCCACATGCGTCGTCGCGACATCGCGCGCGAGATCGATCTTGTCGAGGATCACGGACTTGTTCTTCGAGATGCGCACGATCTGGTCGGAGCCGACCGATGCGATCTCGAAGCCATCGACGACGACCGCTCCATCGCGCACCGCTACGTCTTGCCAGTGCAGGGGATGCCACGAGTGCTTGGCGTTGCTGGCCTTGAGAAAATCGGCTGCGGCACGCAACGCGGCCGCGGTCGGCGCGGCGCGGGCACGCGGGGTGTCACGGCGGAGCTTCGGCAGCACGAAGCTGTCGAGCACGACATTGTGAAGGTCGGTTGTGACCAGCTCCAGATGCGGCGTACCGCGCGCATCATCCGCGCCTTGCACCGCGAACAACACCGCGGTTCCGTCGGCGGAGATCGCAGGCAGTCCCGAAGTGACGTACGCGCCTGCATCCTCGGAATTGGTAGAAGGCTTCCATTCCACCGTGGGGTCCGGCGCGCCGAGGTTCGGCGCGGTGTTCGCGGGCGCAGCGCTCGTCGAAGGCTGCGGCTTACCGGTACGCTGGATGCTGGGCTTGTCGACAATGAAGTTGTTGCGCGATGCATCCCAACGCGGCAGCCAGGTGATCCAGTAGTCGGCTGTGTTTCCACTGGCGAAGCCTCGCAGCGTGAGCACGTTACTCGGCGAGTCGAGGTTGAAGCTGGTGACAGCGACGGTCTCGCACGCGGAGCCATTCGCCGTCGCACAGTCGGGTCCGGGCGCATCAGGAGAGACAGCTACGGTGGCGGGCAAGCTCGCGATCTCGGTCCAGCGACCACCCGGATCGATCCAGACGAGCTTGCGCGCGCTGCCGTCTTTGGCGAGTACAACCGCGAGCTGCACCGTCTGCGAGCCCGCGTTCGTGGTGATCGCTTCGCCGGGTTTGTTGCCCACCGGGTAGTAGCCGGGGAAGCCACCTTCGACAACCGGTGCGCCGCGGTCGACAACCGGCGTCCGCGGCTCGGGACTGGAGGTGTTCGACTTGGATCCGCCACATGCGGCGAGCGAGAGAGCTAGAACAAGTGAAGTTAGGGTGCGCATCATGATCTCCTGTGCTCGCTACCAACGGACGAGCTCGTCGATTGCATTGTTACATATCGACGCGCGTGCAGTCGCGGCCACTTAGCCGAAGGTCTGTAAGCGGAACGACTGGATCAACACCCCTCCGCTGATCTGCTCGCCCCCCGTGATGAGCTACTCGGCCGCCTTCGCCTTTTCCTTGAGCTTCGCCTTCGCGTCCGCCGACAGCTCGAGCACGACGAGGTAATCGTTGGCCGGCTTCGCGAGGACCTCGGCGACGCCACCTTCGCCGTCGTCGACGACGCTCCGCACCGAGACGACATCGCTGATGCCGCGCCGCTTGATCCGATTGACGATCGCCGAGTCGTGGCAGTGGCCGGTGCCGGCGAGGATCACGATGCGGCCGTTCGGCGTCGCGCGCAGCCACTTGACCGCGGTGTCGGCCATCGTCTCGTCCCACGTGACTTGCACCGTATAGATCCGATCCGCGCTCGGCATCTCGGGTGCCTCGTCACCCTCATCGTGTTTCGCCGCATCGGGCTTCGAGTCGGCAGGGGCAGGCGCATCGGGCTTCTTCATCGAGTGCGCCGAGCTGCCGCCCATCGTCTCCATCAGATCGTCGAACCACGCGCGATGCGCGGAGTCGTGGAGCTCGAGCTCGGGGACCTGGCTCTTCTCGGTCGCGGTCAGCGACTCGAGCCCGTGGTGCGCGATCTTCTTCGTCAGCTCTTTGGGTGCGTTCAGCGCGAGGAGCACGCCGTGCCCCGCGACGACGGCGTCGATCGTCGGGCCGTAAAAATTGAAGTCGTAACCCCAGCGCTCCTCGTACCCGGTGCGCGATCGCAGCGCATCCGCCGAGATCCGCTTGGCGGCGTAGTCATCGAGCACGCCTTGAAACGGCCGCTGGAACATCTCCATCCCGAGCGCGAGCTCCGGCCATTGCTTCGCGAGGTGGCGGACGATCTCGAGCTGCATCCAATGGTGGTGAGGATTCGAATGTTCCTCACCGACACACACCGCGTGCTTGCTCGCGAGCTGTTCCCAGAAGGCCGCCGTGTCGATCTGCCTGCCGGTGCGGGCGTCGAGGATCTGGTACGGCAACGCGGCCCCTTCGATCCCGCCGGAAGGCGCCGCGGCAGTTCCAGGCCTCGCGATCGGCGTTCCACCGTAACGGCCGCCGCAAGCAGAAGCCGCAAGGGCGAGAGCGCACAACGCGCGTTGCATGACGTAGATCCTACACCGCTTACCGACGGCGAGCGGTGCTACACCTCGCCGAGTGGAAGATCAGAACGTCACTGTGCCTCCCGGCACGAGCGCGCTGCCGTATCTCACGGCGGATCTGCCGGGGACAGGTGGCGTCCTCCGCACCTCGGCCGAAGACTTTCTCGTCGACGAAGAACCTGCGTATCTCCCGAGTGGCACGGGCGATCATGTCTATGTCCGGATCGAGAAGCGAGGCATGACGACCTCGCACGCTGTCGAGCGAATCGCGCGCGCAGTCGCCGTCTCGCCGCGCGATATCGGCGTCGCCGGCATGAAAGATCGGCATGCGGTGACGCGCCAGTGGTTGTCTCTGCCGCCGCCGGTAACTCCGGAGGCGGTGCACGCGATCGCCATCCCCGATCTCGCGATCCTCGAGATCAAGCGCCACGGTAACAAGCTGCGCACCGGGCACGTTCGCGCGAATCGCTTCCAGTTGCGCGTCCGTGGCGTGGCGCCCGATGCGGCGGCACGCGCGACCGCGATCCTCGAGCGACTCGCCGCGCCTCCGGGAGCACCGAACTGGTACGGCGAGCAACGGTTCGGCCGCGACGGCGACAACGCGGCACGGGGCCGCGCGATCGTGATGGGCGAGCGGCCGCCGCGCGATCGCAAGCTCGCCAGGCTGCTCGTGTCATCGCTGCAGTCGCAGCTGTTCAACGACTGGCTCGTCGCGCGGATCGGCGACGGGCTCTACGCGCGCGCGCTCGCCGGCGACATCCTGCACAAGCGCGATGGCGGCCAGTTCACGTGCGAAGATCCGGCGACCGACGAAGCGCGGCTCGTCGCGGGCGAGCTCGCGGTCACCGGGCCGATGTTCGGGGATCGAATGCGCAGGTCACCGGAAGGGACTCCCGCCGCCGAGCGCGAGGATGCGATCCTCGCCGCCGCGGGCCTGACGCGAGATTCCTTCTCGGCCGTGCGAGCGATTGCCGAGGGCACGCGACGCGACGCGACGATCGAGGTTCGCGAGACGAGCGTGGTGGAGATCGAGCCGGAGGTCATCGAAGTGCGGTTCACGTTGCCAGGCGGTGCCTACGCGACCGCGGTCATGCGCGAGGTGATGAAACCGTAGCCTGGACATGATTTCTGCAGGTCCAGTGCTACCTTCCCCGGCGATGGATCTGTCGGGCCAATTCGTCGCTTTTGCCCAGCTCGGTGCCACGTGGGTGCTGTGGCTCCTGATCGCACTGTCGGTGCTCTCGATCGGCGTGATGATCGATCGTGCGCTGTGGTTTCGCGGGCGCGAGGCCGACATCGATCGCTTGACGCGCGAGCTCCGCGGCGCGTTCGAGCGCGGCGAGATCGATCGGTTCGTCACCAAGTACCAGGATGATCCCTCGGTCGCCGCGCAGGTCGCGCTGCAAGGGCTCGCGGAGCGTGATCGCGGTCCCGAAGCCGTCGCCGAAGCGATGCAAGGCGCGCGGATTCGCTGGCGTGGCGCCGCCGACAAGTACCTGATCATCCTCGGCACCCTCGGCAACAACGTTCCCTTCATCGGCCTGTTCGGGACCGTGCTCGGCGTGATCAACGCGTTCGAGAACCTGCGCCTGAAGACCCCGGCCGCCGAAGACAAGACGCTCGATCTGATCGCCCAGGCGCTCGCCGCAACGGCGTTCGGTCTCCTGGTCGCGATCCCCGCTGTGATCGCATTTAACTACTTCACGCGCCGGCTGCGCTCGATGATCGGCGGCGCGGACGAGACCGCGCACACGGTGCTCTCGCTCGTCCACGGCACGCCGAAGACCTCGAAAGAGTCAGGCGATGGCGGGAGGTAGCATCTACAAAGACGACGACGACGCAGCGGCGATCACCGACATCAACGTGACGCCGTTCGTCGATGTCGTGCTCGTGCTGCTCGTCGTGTTCATGGTCACGGCGAAGCTGATCGTCGCGCGCGGCGTCGAGATCGACAAGCCGAAGGAGACGATCGCCAGCGAGGTCAAAGGCACGTTGCGCATCTCGATCACGGCGTCCGGTGACATCTACGTCGACGGAAACAAGCTCGCGAGCGACGCCGAAACGGTCGCCCGGATCCGCCGGATCGCCTCCACGTATACGAAGCCAAAGGCGCTGATCGCCGGCGATCGCAAGGCTCCGCACGGAGCCGTCATGCACGCGATCGAGCTCGTTCAAGAGGCAGACATCACTGCGCTCGCGCTCGAGAACGAGCGTCCATAGTCACCTCTGCTACGCTCCGCACGGTGCGCACCCGCCGACCTTTCGATCGATCCGAGGATCGGCCGAACGATCGGGACAGCGGTCGGTGGATCGAGTCGCCGCTCGTGCTCGCGGCCTCCGGCACGCTCGCGATCCATTTGATCTTGGCCGTGTGCGCCGATGCGATCGTCGTGACGCATCCGATCCTTCCAGATCCACCGGCGCGAAGGATCGAGCTGGTCGAGATCGAGCCGCCGAAGCGGATCGATCCGCCGCCGCCGCCGCCCGCGATCAAGAGCGAGCCCAGCAAGCAAGAGACCGCGAAGCCGGCGGTCCAGCAGGCTCGCGTCGTCCGGCCAAGCCCGACCCATGCGGAGCCGCCGCCCCCGCAAGCCGCGCCGCCACCACCCGTGTCGGACACCGTGCCTTCCGGCGGTGCCCCGGTCGTCGCGATGGACGACATCGCGCCGAGTGCGACCGGCGTCGCGGTGGCCAAGGGTCCGCGCACGACCGGCCATGTCGGTCGCGGCGGGACCGGCGCGGGTGCCGGCTCCGGGATCGGCTCCGGATCGGGCCTGCAGCCCGTCTCGGTGGCGACGATCAAGACCCGCGCGCTGCCGAAGGGCGACTACGGGTACTTCTCAGCAGGCAAGGACTACCCCGCAGAGGCCAAGGCGCTCGGGATCGAGGGGCCCATCCGAGTGAAGCTGGTCGTCGATGACCAGGGCAAGGTCAAGTCGGCGATCCTGCTCAATCGGCTCGGCCACGGCCTCGACGAGCTCGCACTCGATCGGGCCAAGACCATCGTGTTCGAGCCCGCGCGCGACACCGACGATCACGTGGTCACCTCGGTCGTGATCTGGACCTTCAATATGACGCTACCGAAGTAGCACCTACATGTGTTGCCGATCGGGGCGATGCGCCAACTTTCGGGCGCGCAGCGTTCCGGCGTACAATGACGTCAATGCGCCAACCTCGGGGATTGGGCGCCGTGCTGGCTATCGGCCTGCTCGCGCTCGTCATCTCGCCTGTCACCGCGTCTGCTCAAACCGCGCCGCCCTACGATCCCGCGATCGATGTGCAGCTGTTTGACTACTCCGTCGGTCCGAAGACGTTCTTCACGGTCAGCGACGCCGACATCGCCGACAAGAAGCAGCTCGCCGTCGATGCGGTGATCACGTTCCTCACGAATCCGTTCACGGTCTATACGGTCGTCGGTGACACCCACAACATGATCCAGACGGCGCCGGTCCGCGACCGCGTCGTGGAGTCGATGGCCGCCGCGCAGGTAACCGCCGCGTACGGCGTCAACGAGAAGCTGCAGATCGGCATCAACCTGCCGATCGTGTTCTCGCTCTCGGGTCAGGGACTCGATCCTGCCAAGGGCATGGCGGATCCGAACGGGCTGCAGGTCACCGGGCTCGGCGATGTGCTCGCCGAGGGAAAGTACGTCCTGTTGCGCAAGAACGCGCTGCGGATCAGCGGCATCGCCGGCGTCACGTTGCCGACGAGCATCGGCAGCGACGGTTCGAAGTTCATCGGTGACGATCTCCCGACGTTGCGCGGCAAGCTCGCGCTGCAGTGGAATTCGGGACCGTTCGCGATCGGCGTCAACGGCGGCTTCATCTTGCGCAAGCCACGCACGATCTACTCCAGCACGGTCGGCCAGCAGCTCACGTGGGCGGTCGGCGCCTCGTACGCCATCACGCCGAGGTTCGCGGTGATCGGTGAAGGTTTTGGCCGCACCGGCTTCGGCAAGTTCTCACTCGACGAGAGCCCGATCGAGGTCGTCGGCGGCTTGCGGCTTCACGTGGGCGGCTCGGTCGCGGTCGTGGTCGGCGGCGGCGCCGGCCTCGACAAGGCGATCGGCGCGCCCGACAAGATGTTCTTCGCTTCGATCGGCTATGCACCCGACGTCGGCGACACCGACGGCGACGGCATCCCGAACGCGAAGGACAGGTGTCCGCTGATCCCCGAGGACAAGGACGGCTTTCAGGATGAAGACGGCTGTCCCGACGACGACAATGACGGTGACCGCCGCCCGGACTCCGAGGACAAGTGCCCGAACGTCGCCGAAGACCTCGATGGCTTCGAGGACGACGACGGTTGTCCCGAATTCGATAACGACAAGGACGGGATCCTCGACACGCAGGACCGCTGCCCGAACGACCCCGAGGACGGCAAAGAGCCGTTCCCGAAAGATGGCTGCCCCGCGGACAAGCGCGACTCGGACGGTGACGGCATCCCGGACTCGGTCGACGCGTGTCCGAAAGAAGAAGAAGACGCCGACGGCTTCGAGGACGCCGATGGTTGCCCGGAGCTCGATAACGATCACGACGGCATCCCCGACGCGCAGGACAAGTGCCCGGTGTGTCCCGAGGACAAGGACGGCTTCCAAGACGACGACGGCTGCCCCGAGCTCGACAACGATCACGACGGCATCCCCGACGCGCAGGACAAGTGTCCGAACGAGCCGGAGACCGTCAACGGGATCAAGGACGACGACGGCTGTCCCGATGCCGGCACGGAGACGGTCGCGCTCGATGGCGATCGCTTGACGGTCGCGAAGGTACCAACGAGCGCGGGCGATCCGATCGTCGACCAGATGTTCCTCGTCATGGCCGGTCACGACGAGGTAACGAAGTGGCTGATCGCGATCGCTTCACCGAACAAAGCGTCGGCACAGCGACTCGGCGATGCGATCAAGGCGCGCCTCGAGAAGCGCGGCATCAAGGCCGTGGAGGTGCTCGCAGCAACCGGGCCGTCAAAGATCGGTGCGTTGGTGCAAGAGCGCGCCGATGCGGATTCAACGCCGGTCTGTCCCGCGGGGCTCGAAGCGAAGCCGCGCCCCGAGCTCTCGGTACCTTCCAAGTCGGCCGCAGCGGCCGCCGCGGCAGCCCCGATTGTCACGCCCACGACGACGCTGGCCACGCCACCGGCACCCACGCCCGTCGCGACGCCGGCGCCGGCCGATCAAATGGCAGACCCGAAGCCGGCCGAGAAGCCGGCCGCGAAACCGGCCGCCAAGAAGCCGGCAGCCAAGCCGGCCGCGAAGAAACCGGCGGCGAAGAAGCCAGACGCCGGAAAGAAGCCGGACGACGACGTCGAGATCGAAATGGGCAACTGACCCCAGTCGCGACTACAGATCTCGGAAGCCGCAAAGCGCACGAAGAGCTCGAACAAACAGCGCTCGGATCCGAGACGACGGTTTTCTTCGTCTGATCGTTGCGTCCTTTGCGCCTTTGCGGCCAATCCGCGATCCGCGCTGCATCGATGTCACAGTTTTCATCGAACACGCCGAGGTCTTCGATGGTGCGGATCGGCAGCGCGTCCGGTTAGCGAGTGCCGCGCAAGACCTTCGGCGGATCGCTCACTTCGAGCACCTCGATCGGTCCGCCGTAGAGCTTGGCGAGGCCGACGTCGATCCGCCACAGCTTGTCGCCGCAGTCCGAGGTGATGCCGTGCTCTTGCACGGTATGACCGACCACCATCCGCTTGGCGCCGAGCTTGGCGAGCGTGGCTTCGAGCTGCGCGCAGTCGGCGGAGCCCGGTATCCCGTATGCGCGCGTCCACACCGGGCTGTCGTTTGCGGTGAGCGCGGCCGGCGGCTCGCTGCCCTGGCCGTCGAGCCAGCACCGCGATGACAGGTTGACCTCGTCGATCCTGGCGACCCAGTCGCCGAGGATGCCCGCATGCGAGAACGCGGTGTCGCCGACGACCATCACGACATCGTGGTGCGCGAACCGCTTCGCCCAGGTGCCGCCGGGCCCGAGCGCGTGCGGGCGATCGCCGCCGAAGTCGCGCATGCCGCCCGGCGTGACGTAACGAAAGTCGCCAGCCGCATTCATCAGCTCGTGGTTTCCGATCAGCGCGATCAAGGCGCCGCCCGCCGCGCGTGCTTGCTGATCGAGCTTGTCGAGGAGCTCGATGATCTGCGATTCGTCATCGCCGCGATCGAGCACATCACCGGTCTGGACGACCACGAGGTCGCCGCCGATCCATTGGTCGGTCTCGCCGATCGCGCCGGCTGCGCGCAACGCGGAGCGCGTCGCCGCAAGATCGCCGTGTAGATCGCCGATCGCGACAACACGCTTCGGCCCGGAGAGCCGCGCGGGGATCGGCGCGAGGTTGCAAGCACGTGGAGCCGGCGGCGGTGGAGAGACCGTCGAAGTCGCGGCTTGCGGCCGCGAGCTCGTGGGCTGCTCGTGATGACCGCAGTCACACGAGATCGCGAACATCATGAAACCGAGCGCGACAGCACGAGCATTCACGACGCGAGTGTAAGCCAAGGTCCTGTCTGTTCGAGCGTCGGCGATGTGGCGAGGTCGCTCGGTGCGTCGGCAGCTCACGGCGACTTTGCCCGGCGCCCGTGGGAGCTCACGTGATCTCGCAAGATTACCTAGGCCTGCCGCTTGCTGTATAGGCTGTCATGCTTCGCATCGCCATCCTCGCCGCCGTCCTCGCTTCAGGCTGCGCTGGTCGCGCCGGTGCCGAGACGACCTTCGCCTTCAGCGTGATCATCGGGACGATCCTCTGCCGCTTCGAGGACCCGTCCGATCGAGCCAGCCGCGCCTAGCTCACGGAGCCGGCGGGGCGTTCGCGACGAGTCCCACGACGACGGTGATGTTGTCATCGCCGCCGCGATCGTTCGCGAGCTCGACGAGCTGCTGCGGCAGCCGCCGGTACCACGTCATCGCGACGATCCGCTCGAGCTCGCCGTGCTCGATGTAATTCGACATGCCGTCGGAGCACAGCAGGAAGCAATCGCCCGGAGAGACCGGCACGGATTTGAGATCCGCCTCGATCTCGCGCTCGAAGCCGATCGACTTCGTGATCACGTGACGGAACTTGCTCGACTTCGCATCCGCTTCGCTGATCGCTCCGAGCTTGAGCTGCTCCGCGATCCACGAATGGTCGTCGGTGATCTGCCGCAGCTGGCCGTCGCGGAACATGTAGCAGCGGCTATCGCCGGCATGCACGATGTTCGCGCGCCCGCCGTGCACGAGCATCGCGGTCAACGTCGTGCCCATGCCGCGCAGCTCCGGCTTGTTCCAAGCGGCCTCGAAGATCGCGCCACTCGCGCGCCGCACGATGCCACGCATCAGCTCGAGCGCCGGCGAGAACACGACCAGCGCAGCCTGCGGCGGCAGCGTCGGATCATCGCCGCGCACCGGTCTCGTCGGCGCGAGATCGCTCTCGCCGTGAATCACCGGCATCTCTTCGGTCGTGCGCACGGCCTCGAGCATCTGCTTCTTGATCGCGGCTTCGAAGTCGCCGCGCGCTGCGGCGAGCTCGCGGCCGAGAAATTCGACGGCCATCCGGCTCGCGGTGCCGCCACCTTGATGGCCGCCCATGCCGTCGGCCACCGCCATCACGCCGGTATCCGGATCGACGAGGTAGCTATCCTCGTTCCGTTCGCGCTTGCGACCCGGATCGCTCTGCCCCCATGCCCACAGCCTCACGCGCTGGCACCGAAGTCGCGGGAGGAGAACGAGGTGCTCATTGATACTCTGCGCTTCGCTCGCTGATGTTGCCGTCTTCGCAGCGCAGGATCTTGCCCTTGCCGTCGACCTTCGTGAGCAAGCTGACCGGCCGCGACCAGATCTTCGCGGTGTTGCGCAACGTATCGCGCGCCTGGCCGCTGTCGAGATCGATGCCCTCGTGAATGTGCCGCAGCAGGAGCTCGGTGCGATTCTCGAAGTTGCCATCTTCGACGACGATCACCGGCTGCCCGCGGTTGGTCAGCATCTTCAGCAGCTGGTCTTTCACCTTCTTGAACTCGCGGCTCATGATCTCCCAGTTGCCGCTGCGCTCCTGAAAGCCGAACGTGTAGAACTTCTGCTCGATACAGAACTCGAGTGTGAAGAACTCGTCGAGGAACGTGATGTCGCTATAGAGCTTGCGGACGTCGAAGATCTTCTGCCGGCCCAGGTTCGTGCGGCGATCCCAGTTGCGCTTCTGCTCCATCGAGTCGCACTCGTCCCACTCCTTGCCGTACTGGCCCTTGTTCCAGCGCTCCTCGATGTTGCGGTACAGCTCGATGCCGAGCTTGTACGGGTTGAGCTTGCCGGGAGCCGTCGCGAGCACGCCCGAGCACGCATCGGCGTAGTCGATGATGTCGGCCGCGGTGCACGCCTTCTCGGTCAGGATCTTCGAGTGCCAGTACGTGGCCCAGCCCTCGTTCATGATCTTCGTCGCCGCTTGAGGCGCGAAGTAGTACGCCTCCTCGCGGACGATCTCGAGCACGTCGCGCTGCCAGTGCTCGAGCGGCGCGTGCTGCAGGAGGAACAGCAGCACGTCGCGTGCGGGCTGCTCGGGGAACCGCTTCTTCTGGCGCTTGGCTTCGTCTTCCTTCTTCTTCTTCTGCGCCTCGAGGTAACTCGGCGGGTTGATGAAGGAGTCCATGTACCCCTTCGACCGCATCTTGCCGACCTCCAGCTCCTCGTCATCCTCGCCCGGCACGGCCTTGTCCCGCTGCCGCACGATGAACGGCGACATCGGATCGATCAGATTCTCGAGCGACAGGCACGTATCGATGAAGTCTTCGACGACGTCCTGGCCCCAGCGCGCCATGTGCCGGCGCACGCGCGCCGCATGGTTCGCCATGCCGTCGATCATCTTGCGATTGGTCTTGCTGAAGAAATAGTTGTTCTTGAAGAAGTCGACGTGCGCGCAGACGTGCGCCATCACGATCTTCTGATCGACCGTCGAGTTGCCTTCGAGCAAGTAGGCGTAGGCCGGGCTGGTGTTGATCACCATCTCGTAGATCTTCGACAGACCCCACTCGTAGCTCTTCGAGAGCTGCTCGTAGTCCATGCCGAAGCGCCAGTGCGGATACCGCGTCGGGAAGCCGCCGTACGCGGCGACCTCGTTCATCGTCTTGTAGTCGAGGACCTCGTACAGGATCGGGAAGAAGTCGAGCCCGTAGTTCGTCGCGTAGCCTTCGACCTCGACCTGAATATCGCGCAGGTACGCCGGAAAGCGCTTGAGCGCCATCGCTACTTCCCCTTACCGAGGAACTCCTTGATGGAGTCCATGATCGCGTCCTTGCCTTTGATCTCGCTCGTCACCACGCGTCCGTCTTCGTCGAAGTGCTCGGTCAGGTCTTTGATAAACTGACCGGAGCCGTACGGCGACTCGACCTGGCCGTAGCAAAATAGATTCACGAACGGCAGGACTTCTTTCTTGAGGAGCTCGACGCAGGTATGCGTGTCGTCGACCGACCAGTTGTCTCCGTCGGAGAAGTGGAACGGATAGATGTTCCACAGGTCCGATGGATACTCGTCGTCGATCAGCTTCGCGCACAGCTTGTACGCGCTCGAGATCATCGTGCCGCCGGATTCGCGCGTCTTGAAGAACGTATCGCGATCGACTTCCTTCGCCATCGCGTCGTGGATGATGTAGCGGCTCTCGATGCCGTGGTACTGCGAGCGCAGCCACGTATCGATCCAGAAGCTCTCGATCCGGACGATCTCCTTCTGCTCGTCGCCCATGGAGCCGGAGACGTCCATCATGTAGATGATGACCGCGTTGCTCTGCGGCAGCGGCTCGCTCCGCCACGACCGATAGCGCTTGTCCTCGCGGATCGGGATGATGATCGGGTTCTTCGCGTCGTACGTCCCCATCGCGATCTGGCGGCGCATCGCCTGGCGGTAGGTGCGGCGGAAGTGACGCAGCGACTCGGGGCCGGTCGTCCGGATGCCCGTGTACTTGTCCTTGTACGCGACGATCTTCTCGGTGCCCTTCGGTTGGATCCGCGGCAGCTCGAGCTCTTCGCCCATGATCTCCGCGAGCTCTTGCAGCGAGACCTCGATGTCGATCAGGTGATCGCCCGGGCGATCGCCGGCTTTCTGACCGGCGCCCGGCTGTTCCTCGCCCTGCCCGAGCGCATCGCCCGGGTCGCCCTCGCCCTGCCCGACGCCGCCCTGCTGCTTGTCGCCGTGCTTGAAGTGCGGGATGTCGACCGAGGGCAGCGGGATCGAGACCGTGTCCTTGCCCTTGCGCGCGATCATCTCGCCTTGCGAGATGTACTTGCGGAGGTTCTGCTTGATCTTGCCGCGAATGATCTGACGGAACCGGCCGTGGTCGAGATCGATCTTCTGGGACATTCAGAACACCACGTCGGCGACTTCGCCGCGTTCGTTGATGAAGCACAGCCTGCCGCCGCTGCGCTTGGTCCGTTGAACCATCTCGAGCAGGCCGAGTGCGCGCGACATCACGCCCGTCGCGTCTTCGGTGTCGAGCTCGACGCACAGCTTGGCCAAGAGCCCGGCCAAGGTGTGGTTGAGCTCGATCGTGACCGGCCCGATGCCGCGAGGGTCGTCACTCACGGAGCTGCACCCCGCGGTACCGGCAAAGCCGGTAGGGTCCCACCCCGCTGTTCGCTTCGCTCGCGCATACGCTCAGTTCTTGACGTCTCCGCGCGCGAAGATCGACGCGACGAAGTTGAGGACATCGGTCGCCGACACTTCGTCGTAACCGAAGTTCTTGATCAAGCGCTGCTTGACGACATCGATCTTCGCCTGCGTATCGCGGTCGACGACCGACGACACGAGCGAGGTCAGCTTGATCGAGTCTTTCTGATCCTCGAACAGCTTGCTCTCGAGCGCTTTGTGGAGTCGCTCGTTCGTCTTGTAGTCGAACGTCCGGCCCTCGATCGCGAGCGCGCCGATGTAGTTCATGATCTCGCGACGGAAGTCGTCCTTGCGGCTCTCCGGGATGTCGATCTTCTCTTCGATCGATCGCATCAGGCGCTCGTCCGGCTCCTCGTCCTGACCCGTGTACGGGTTCTTGACCTTCTCCTTCTGGGTGTACGCCTTGATGTTGTCGATGTAGTTCGCGCACAGCTTCGCGATCATGTCTTCGTCGGCGCTGATCGCGCGCTGGACCTCGTTCTTCACGATGTCCTCGTACTCCTGCTTCACGATCGACAGCATCTCGGCGTAGCGCTTGCGCTGCTCGTCGCTGTTGATCAGCGAGTGGCTACGCAAGCCGCCCTCGAGCTCGTTCAGCACCATGAACGGGTTGATCGCGCCATCGGCCTTGTCGCTAACGAGCGCGTTCGCGATCTTGTCCTGGATGTAGCGCGGCGAGATCCCGTCGAGACCCTCGCGGTTCGCCTCTTTGCGCAGCTCCTTGATGTTGTCTTGGGTGAAGCCCGGCAACGTCTTGCCGTCGTAGAGCTTCGCCTTCTGGAGCAGCGACAACGAGTGCTTCTTCGGATCCTCGAGCCGCGTCAGCACGGCCCACAGCGCGGCGACATACAGCGTATGTGGTGCGACGTGCTTGCCGACCTTCGAGGTCGTGAAGTCCTTCGTGTAGATCTTCACTTCCTCGCTGACCTTCGTGATGTACGGGATATCGACCTTCACGGTGCGATCGCGAAGCGCTTCCATGAACTCGTTGTTCAAGAGCTTCTTGTACTCGGCCTCGTTCGTGTGGCCCAAGATGACTTCGTCGATGTCCGTCTGCGCGAACTTCTTCGGCTTGATCTTGCGCTCTTGGGTCGCGCCGAGCAGGTCGTAGAGGAACGCGACGTCGAGCTTCAAGATCTCGACGAACTCGAGAATGCCGCGGTTCGCGATGTTGAACTCGCCGTCGAAGTTGAACGCGCGTGGATCGGAGTCCGATCCGAACGTCGCGATCTTGCGATAGTTGATATCGCCGGTGAGCTCGGTCGAGTCCTGGTTCTTCTCGTCTTTGGGCTGGAACGTCCCGATACCTACGCGATCCTTCTCCGAGAGGACGAGGCGGCGGCAGCGCACGTGATTGCGCATCACCTTGCCCCAGTCGCCTTCG
>JAQBQF010000009.1 GCA_028287115.1 Myxococcales bacterium | reverse complement strand
TCCCCGCAAGTTGGTGATCACCTCTGCGACGTGGGCGTAGGGGTAAGCGTCGGCGTAGGCGGCTTGTTGATCATCTTCGTCAGCATCGACACGACTCGATGGAGGAGCTCGTAGCCTGCCGGGATTCCGCTGTTGGCGACGCCAACCTGCTGCATCGCATCGAGGATCGCCGCACATTCGAACGCTGAACCACGCGCGGTGATGAAGAACTTCCGTTCGTCTTTGCCGAACCGCCCGGTTCCCTCGGCGATGTTCAAATTGATCGACAGGGCCGCACACCGTAACTGGCTCGCCATTTCACCATCGACAAAGGTGGCGAGCTCAGACGCCGTTGGTGGAAATGCGACCGCGCACTTGTAGACATCCAGCGTTTGGAATGAAACATGCCTCGGTATCGACCGCGCGACGAATCGGTTGCGAAGATTCGCCTACCCTGACGCCTACCCCTACGCCCACGCGCGGCTCCGAGCTGGCCACCAACTTCTGGGGACCTGTACTAGGTCGTCGCGACGATCTGGATGTCGGCGACCACGCCGTAGTGATCGCTCGCGCAGATCTCGTCGGTGCCTTCGCGCTCGGTCATCACGACGCGGCAGTCTGCGACCGTGCCGCGGCCGTCTTTCTTGCGCGACGTCACGAGCACGTAGTCGATCCGGCGATCCAGATCGAGTGACCGCAGCGGGCGCGTGTGGCGGTTCTCGCTCGACCACGTGATGCCCTCCGCGGGTCCGTCACCGGGACCGGGCTCGCGGTGCAGCCGTAGCCACGCATCCTGAAAGTGCGTGCGGCGGCCTTCGAGCGTCGTCAGCCCGCGGAGGAACCGGATCTCGTCGGAGTCCGGCGTCGCGTTGAAGTCGCCGCACAGGATCTGCGGCGCCGAGTCGTTCGTGCGCTCCGCGCGGATCGCAGCGTCGATCGCGCAGACCTGCCGCTCGCGCGCGACGCCGTCGTCGAGCTTGTAGTGGAGGTGTGTCGTGTGGACCCAGATCGGACCACCGCTCGTCGCGACCTGCCCGGACAGCAAGATCCGAATGTCACCGTCGCGCGGATCCGGAAGCGCGAGGACGCGGTTGTCGAGGAGCGGTGCGCGCGACAGGATCGCGAGGCCCTGCTCTCCCGCTTTCGAGCCCGGACCCCATGCACCGTCTGCCCACTCGCATGCCTTCGCGTAGTGCGCGTGCATGCCGAGCGGCGCTGCGAGCGCATCTGCCGTCGTACCGTGATCGAGCGGTTGCACCTCTTGCAGACACACGACGTCCGGTGCGAGCGCGCGCAATTGCTTCACCGCGAGCGCGACCCGGCGCTCGAGCGGCGGCTCCGTGCCCCAGAAGTTCAGCGTGACGACGCGAAGGTTCTGCCCCACGCGCCGACGCTACTACGCGGCGGCGTGAACGTCAGCCGCCGCGATACACGCAGCGCGACGTCTGCGTCTCCGACACGACGACCTCGCAGAGGCCCGGAAGCCCCGGCTGAAGGCGCGACCACCACCACACTGCGAGCAGCTCGCTGGTCGGGTTCGCGAGGCCTTCGATCTCGTTGAGCACCTGATGATCGAGCTGCTTGACCAGCGGGCCCGCGTGCTCGTCGAGATCTGCGAAGTCGACGACCCAGCCGCGCTCGCGATCGATCTCGCCTTCGATCACGATCTCGATCTGATAGCTGTGGCCGTGCATCCGAGCGCACTTGTGCCCCGCCGGCACCTTCGGAAGAAAGTGCGCGGCCTCGAACCGGTAGCTGCGTTCCAGCCTCGTGCGCATGCGCGCGGTTTGTAGCATGCTAGCCCATCGTCGTGCGATTAGACCGTCGCGTGTGGCAGATGGCGTTTGCCCGCGCAGTGAACACCATGGGGCTCTCGCTCGTGATGTCGTTCCTCGGCATCTACGTCGTCGAGGGGCGCGGGTACCCGGCGTGGGTCTACGGAATCATCTGTCTCGCCGCGAACCTCGGACAATCTTGGTCGAATGCCTGGGCCGGCGCGCTGTCGGACCGGATCGGCCGCCGGCCCCTGATCACGAACGCGTTGTTCCTACGCTCGGGCTTCATCGCGATCCTCGGCACGCAAGTCGCGTTCGACGCGCCGCTGTGGTCGCTCGCGATCAACATCGTGATCAGCTCGATGCTGCGCGGTTGCTTCGAGCCCGTCGCGTATGCGCTGGTCGCCGACGTCGTGCCACACGAGCAACGGATCGCCGCGTTCGGCCTCCAGCGCATGGGCACGAATGTCGGCTGGGCCGTCGGGCCCGCGCTCGGCGGTCTGCTGACGCTGTTCATGCCGTACGGCACGATCTTCTATCTCGCTGCAGCGGGGATGATCGTCGCGGCGATCGTCACGATGTACGTCGAGGATCCGATCCGCCGCCGGCCGGCGACCGAGCTCGAGACCGCCGGCGAGCTCCGCGCAACGCTGCGCACCGCGTTCGCCGATCGCGTGTTGCGCCTGCTGCTGTTGGGGACGTTCCTGTGTGCGCTGCTCGAGACCCAGATGTTCTCGACGTTCTCGATCTACATGACGGACAAGCTCCACCTGACCAAGGCCGATGTCGGCTGGCTCTACACGATCAACGGCATCGGCGTCGTCATGCTCCAGGTGCCGGCACTCGCGCTGATTCGCAGGCTCGGCATCGCGAGGACGCTCCCGTGGTCGTCGCTGCTCGATGCGCTGGGCTTTGCCCTGATCGGCCTCGGCACGGGATTCCCCGGCGGTGCGCTCGCGATCCTCACGCTGACCGGCGCCGAGGTCATGTTCGACCCGTCGCATCAGACCGCGATCGCGGAGGTCTCGGATCCCGAGCATCGCGGGCGCACGTACGGGCTCGTCGGATTTACCCAGACCGTCGGCATCGCGCTCGCCCCGCTGATCGGCGGCATCCTGCTCGATACGCTCGGTGACCATCACGCCACGATGTGGGGCCTGATCGCCTGCTTTGGCGTCGGTCAAGCCTGGTGCTTCCAACGGTTTGTCCGCGTGCGCGAGACGAGCGTGGATGTCGGCATCGTCCATGTCCGATCGCGCCGTCACACCGCCAGTTGAAAACGCTCCACGGTCGCCCGGCGCAGGTATAGAGTCCGCCGTGATGAGGGCATGGATCGTTTGCATGTTGGCGGCGTGCGGAGGCACCAGCACGGCGCCGCTTCCGGTGTGGGTCAAGACCCTGCCCGACGCGAGCGTGATGGGAACCTGGCGCGGCCTCGTGCCCGCGCGCGGCATCGTGCACTTGCACTCGCCGTACTCGCACGATGCTTGCGACAACAAGCCTCGCGACGCCTCGACCGGGGCACCGAACGAGCCGTGCCTCGCCGATCTGCGCTCGGCGCTGTGTGCGGACAAGATCGATTACGCGGCACTGACCGATCACGACGCGTCGATGGCCGACGAAGACTTCCCGACGCTGTTCAACATGCGCGGCACCGATCAGGCAGTGCTCGACGGCAGTGGGCAACAGATCGCCTCGCGGATGACCTGCGACGACGGTCACGTCGTGACGTTCACCGTCGGTGGCGAGAACGATCTGATGCCGATCATGCTGCATCGCCACGTGCCGGGCACGGTCCAGCAGCGTCACGATACCTACAATGCCGTCGACGCTGCCGCGGTGACCGCGTTCCGCGACGCCGGCGGCCTCGTATGGATCGCGCATACCGAGCAACATCCGATCGAGCAGCTTCGCGCGCTCCAGCCGGATGGCGTCGAGCTCTACAACTTGCACGCGAACATCGATCCGAAGATCCGCGGCCCCTACCTCGGGCTCGATCCCGGTGCCGCGATCTCGGCTGCCGTCAACTTCGCCGATACGAACCCGGGCCATCCCGAGCCCGATCTCGCGCTGTTGTCGTTCCTCGACGTCAATCACCCATCGATCGATCGCTGGAATCAGATCCTCGGCGATGGCCGGCATGTCGCGGCAACCGCCGGCAGCGACGCGCACGAGAACGCGCTCCCGATCATGCTCGCCGACAACGAACGCGGCGACTCCTACCGCCGGGTCATGCGGTGGTTTGCCAACATCGTGCTCGTTGCCGATCCACAAGATCCCGCGCAGATCGAAGCTGCGCTCGCCGCAGGTCGCCTGTTCGCGGTGTTCGAGATGATGGGGACACCCGAAGGCTTCGACGTCCATGCGACGCGCTCCACCCCGACGACGGCCTCCGGCACGGTCGAGCTCGGCGGCTCGCTCTCCGTCGCAGACGGCGGCACGCTCTCCGTCACGGTGCCGAAGATCCGCGGGCTCGATCCGAGCCTGCCGGCTCCCGAGATCCACGGCACGATCCTGCGGATCGACGCGAGCGGCCCGACGGTGGTCGCGACCACCACCGGAGCGTCACTGAGCGCGCCCCTAAATGCCCCAGGTGCGTATCGTGTCGAGATCACGATCGTTCCGCATCACCTCGGTCCGTATCTCGGCGACCTCGGCCCAGCTTCTGCAGATGTCGAGCGTCCATGGATCTACGCGAGCCCGATCTACGTGCAATGAGCTACGCTAGACGCATGACTCGGGTGCGGGTGTCGCCGCTTGTTCTCACTCTGCTGGCCGGCCTGGGCGGCTGCATCACACCCACCTCGCCGGGTGACCCGGGTTGGACCGGCCCCAACGGAAATCCGATCAGCGCCGAGTGCCACCTCGACACCGACTGCGGTGGTGGCGTGTGTGCCCGTGACGGCACCTGCCAGCCGGCCGCCAACGTCCGCGCGATTCACGTCACGTGGACGCTGCGCGGCAAGCCGGCCGACACGACGACCTGCGCCAATAGCCCAGACCTCCAGATCACGTTCTCGAGCTCCGCGCGCGACACGCTCGGCTTCGCGCCCGTGCCGTGCCGCCAGGGCAAGTTCAGCGTCGACAAGCTACCGGTCTGGTACACGGCCGTCGATCTCGGTCTCGATCAGTACGGCGGGTATTCGTCGGCGTTCGATCGGTCCGGCGCCGCGGCCATCGACCTGCCGTACTGATGACGGCGCGCCTCGCAGCCCTGCTCGCGGTGCTCGGCGCGTGCGGTGGCAACACCGGCGGAACGTGCCAGTTCGATTCGGACTGCGGTGGCGGCGAGATCTGCGCCCGCAGCGAACAGTGCCTCGCGCCGTCGCAGGTCCGCATGGTGAAGGTCGTGTGGACGATTCGCGGGATGGCCGCGAACGCGACGACGTGCGCGCCGACCCCGGACTTCTATATCCAGTTCGATGGGTATAGTTACCAGGACACGCTCGGCTACGCGCCCGTGCCGTGCCTGCAGGGGCAGTTCTCCGTCGATAAACTGCCGACACGGTTCGACCAGGTAGAGATGGGAGTCGAAGGCGGCCGCGGTAACCTCACGATCGTCGATCCAACTTCCGGCGTCGCGACCTTCAATCTGGCTCCCTAGGCGTTTGACCTGTTGCGAGGGGTCGGTATGGTCGGCGCGTGGTAACCGCGCCAATGACCACTCCCGAGACCAAGCGGGTGGAGCCCGAGGATCCGTCCATCATCGAGACGACGGGGGCCGAGCTCAAGCCGCTCTATCGCCAGATGCTCGCGATCCGCCGCATGGAAGAAGCGGCGGCGAAGGCCTATTCGCAAGGCAAGATCGGCGGCTTCCTTCACCTCATCATCGGGCAGGAAGCCGTGTGCGTCGGAGCGATCGCCGACCTCAACAAGGACGACTACGTCGTCGCGACCTATCGCGAGCACGGCCACGCGTACGCGAAGGGCTGCTCGGCGCGCGCGATCATGGCCGAGCTCTACGGCAAGAAGACGGGCCTCGTGAAGGGGCTCGGCGGGTCGATGCACCTGTTCGACAAGAAGACGAACTTCCTCGGCGGCTACGGAATCGTCGGCGGCCATGTGCCGATCGCGGCGGGTGCCGCGTTCGCTTCGAAGTATCGCGGTGACGGGCGCGTGACGCTGTGCTTCTTCGGCGAAGGCGCCTCGACGATCGGTGGCTTTGCCGAAGGTCTCGCCCTCGCCGGCCTGTGGAAGCTGCCGGTCGTGCTGATCTGCGAGAACAACCAGTACTCGATGGGCACGCCGGTCTATCGTTCGCTCGCGGTCGAAGACGTCTCGCTGCGCGCCCTCGCACACGGCATGGCGCGCGATCGATTCGACGGCGACGATGTCGTCAAGGTGAAGCGCCGGATCGCCGAAGCGGTCGAGCGCGCGCGCACCACGGGCGAGCCAACGCTGGTCGAGGTCGTGACGTATCGATTCCGCGGACACTCGATGAGCGACCCGGGCCTCTACCGCACCAAAGACGAAGTCGAAGAGTGGAAGCGCCGCGATCCTCTCAATCGCTCGCGCGCGCGGCTGCTCGAGCTCGGCGTCTCCGAACAAGAGATCAGCGAGCTCGAGGCCGACGTCAAAGCCGAGATCGAAGATGCGGTGAAGTTCGCCGAGGAATCGCCTCCGGCTGACGAGTACAAGCAGTACGTCACGAAGGAGTCGTGATGAGCGTCATCAGCTATCGAGAGGCGCTCAACCAGGCGATGCGCGAAGAGATGGAGCGCGACGCGAACGTCTTCATCATGGGTGAAGAGGTTGGCTACTACAACGGCGCGTACAAGGTGACGCAGGGCCTGCTGCAGCGGTTCAGCGAGCGGCGCGTCGTCGATGCGCCGATCGCGGAGATGGGCTTTGCCGGCGTCGGCATCGGCGCGGCGATGGTCGGCCTGCGCCCGATCATCGAGTTCATGACGTTCAACTTCTCGCTCGTCGCGATCGATCAGATCGTCAACAACGCGGCGAAGATTTATCAAATGAGCGGCGGGCAATTCAACGTACCGATCGTGTTCCGCGGTCCGGGTGGGCCCGCCGTGCAAGTCGGTTCGCAGCACAGCCAGTCGCTCGAGACGTTCTACGCGCACGTTCCGGGTCTCAAGGTCGTGATGCCGTCGACGGCGTACGACGCGAAGGGTCTCCTCAAGACCGCGATCCGCGACGACAACCCGGTCGTGTTCATCGAGGGCGAGACGCTCTACAACACGACGTGGGAAGTTCCGGACCCGAGCGCGGGAGAGCACTTGATTCCGATCGGCAAGGCGGACATCAAGCGCGAAGGCAAAGACATCACGCTGATCGCGTGGTCGAAGATGGTGTGGACGTGTCTCGATGCGGCCAAGCAATTGTCTGCCGATGGCATCGAGTGCGAGGTCGTCGATCCGCGCACGCTGCGCCCACTCGATGTCGACACGCTCGCGGAATCCGTACGCAAGACCGGGCGGTGCGTCGTCGTCGAGGTCGGGTGGCCGGTCGCCGGGTTCGGCGCGGAGGTCGCGTATCAGATCCAGCGGCACTGCATGGATTCGCTCGATGCGCCGGTCGAGCGCGTCACGAGCGATGACGTGCCGATGCCGTACGCGAAGAACCTCGAGGACGAAGTGCAGCCGCAAGTCAAAGACGTCATCGCCGCGGTGCGCCGCGCGCTCTACCTGGACTAGGTGATATGGCTCAGATCCTTGGATTGCCGAAGCTGTCGCCCACCATGGAAGAGGGCGTGCTCGTCCGCTGGACGAAGCAGGAAGGCGACAAGGTCTCGCCTGGAGACTTGATCGCCGAGGTCGAGACCGACAAGGCGAACATGGACTTCAACGTCGAGGACGAAGGCGTCCTCCTGAAGCTCCTCGTCAAAGAAGGCGAGACCGTCAAGCTCGGCGCGCCGGTCGCGATCATCGGCAAGGCCGGCGAAGACGTCAGCGCGCTGGTGCAGCAGGCGCAAGGCGGCGCCGCGAAACCGGCGCCCACCTCAGAGAAGCCAGCGCCTGCCGCCGAGAAGGCAGCGAAGCCCGCGGGCAAGGAACCGCCTGCTCGCGGTCCCGAGACCTCGGTGAGCGCGCCCGCCGCGAAGGCCGAGCCTCGCGAGGCCACGAAGCCCGAGATGGACGGCGGCGACGAGACGACGAAAGAACCGCGTGGCCGTCATCCGACGACGAAGCCGCCGATTCCTGCGGGCCGCCAACAACCCGCCGCCGAGCCGCGCGCACAGCCAAAGCCCGCGCCCGCACCTGCGGCGGGAAAGCTGCTCGCCTCCCCGCTCGCGAAGTCGCTCGCGATCGAGCTCGGCATCGATCTACGAACGATCCATGGCAGCGGCCCTGGCGGACGCATCGTCGAGCGCGATGTCCGCGACGCCGCGGATCACCCGGCGCAAGCCACCAGCGGCGGCAACGGGCATGCCGAACCCTCGCCACACGACGGCGAGGCCGAAGAGGCACGACCGACCCAGGCGATCGCGGTCCGTCACGCGCGACAGATCGCGCCCGAGGGCGAAGATGACTTCACCGACGTCCCCGCTTCGAACATGCGCAAGCGGATCGCCGCGCGTCTGACCGAAGCGAAGCGCGATGTCCCGCACTTCTAACTGCAGCGGCAGATCGATGCCGGCCCGATGATGGGCTTACGCACGCGGCTCAACGAGC
>JAQBQF010000359.1 GCA_028287115.1 Myxococcales bacterium | reverse complement strand
TGGTAGAGACCGACGGTGATGTAGCCCTCGTGGCCGCCGATCGAGAACTTGTGCGTGAACGACGCGCGCTCGTCGGCGAGCTTGTAGCGGTTCGCCATCGGCGGACCGGCGGCGCGAGTCTTGCGGGCGCGGAGCGCTTCGACTAGGCGCCGCTCGTCGGAGGCGAGGAGCTCGAGCGGGTCGATGTTCGCGGCGAGGACCTGTGCCGCGGCGACCTTGCTGCCGTCCGAGGTCGCTTGGGCCATGTTGGTCGACAGCGGCTGCGTGCGCTTGCAGCCGTCGCGGTAGACCGCGATCGCCTTGAGGCCGAGCTTCCAGGCTTGGATGTAGGCGTCCTCGATGTCTTCGACCGTGCACTCTTTCGGGAGGTTGACGGTCTTGGAGATCGCACCCGAGAGGAACGGCTGGACGGCCGCCATCATCCGGATGTGACCCATGTAGTGGATCGAGCGCGTGCCGTTCGAGGCTTGGAACGCGCAGTCGAACACCGAGAGGTGCTCGTCCTTGAGGTGCGGTGCGCCCTCGATCGTGTCGCGCGAGGTGATGTGCGCGATGATCTCTTCGCACTCCTTTTCGGAGTAGCCGAGGTTCTTGAGCGACTCGGGGACGGTCTGGTTGACGATCTTGAGGAGACCGCCACCGACGAGGCGCTTGTACTTGACGATCGCGATGTCGGGCTCGATGCCGGTCGTGTCGCAGTCCATGAGGAAGGCGATCGTGCCGGTCGGCGCGAGGACGGTGGTCTGGCCGTTACGGAAGCCGTACTTTTCGCCGAGGTGGATCGCCTCGTCCCACGAGTTGCGGGCGGCCTGGGTCAGATCGTAGGGGACGAGCGTGTTGTCGAACTTCTCGACCGACGCGCGGTGCTTGCGCATGACCTTGAGGAACGGCTGCTCGTTGTCGGCGTAGCCGGCAAACGGACCGGTCGCGTCGGCGGCGATGCGCGCGGACTGCTTGTAGGCCTCGCCGCACATGAGCGCGGTGACGCCGGCGGCGTACGCGCGGCCCGCTTCGGAGTCGTATGCGAGCGACTTCGACATGAGGAGCGCGCCGAGGTTGGCGTAGCCGAGGCCGAGCGGCCGGAAGGCGTAGCTGTTCTCGGCGATTTTTTGCGACGGGTAGTTCGAGTTGTCGACGATGATCTCCATGGCGGTGATCGTCGTCTGGCAGGCGCGGCGGAACGACTCGGGGTCGATGTTGCCGTCGGGCTTGCGGAACTTCATGAGGTTCAGCGATGCGAGGTTGCATGCTGAATCGTCGAGGAACATGTACTCCGAGCACGGGTTGCTCGCGTTGATCCGCGCCGTGTTGATGCACGGGTGCCAGTCGTTGATCGTCGTGTCGTACTGCATCCCGGGATCACCACAGATCCATGCAGCTTCCGACATCTTGCGCATGAGCTCGCGCGCCTTGTGGGTCTCGACCGGCTTGCCGTTGACGACCGACTTGGTCTGCCAATCGCCGCCGGTGAGGACGGCGTTCATGAAGTCGTCGGTGACGCGGACCGAGTGGTTCGCGTTCTGATAGTTGACGGAGTCGTACGCGCCGCCTTGGACGTTGAAGCCGCCGTCGTAGCCGGCGTCGATCAGGGCCCACGCTTTTTTCTCTTCGATCGCTTTGCAATCGATGAAGTCGACGATGTCCGGGTGATCGATGTTGAGGATCACCATCTTGGCCGCGCGGCGGGTCTTGCCGCCGGACTTGAGGGCGCCTGCGAAGGCGTCGAAGCCGCGCATGAAGGAGACCGGGCCCGAGGCCGTGCCGCCACCATTGAGGTGCTCGCGCGAGCTGCGCAGCGAGGACAGGTTCGAGCCGGTGCCCGAGCCGTACTTGAACAGCATGCCTTCGGTCTTCGCGAGACCGAGGATCGAGGACATCGAGTCATCGACCGAGTTGATGAAGCAGGCGGAGCACTGCGGGTGCTCTTCGACGCCGACGTTGAACCAGACGGGCGAGTTGAACGCCATCTTCTGATGAAGGAGGAGATGCACGAGCTCGTCGCGGAACGCCCACGCGTCCTGCTCGCTCTTGAAGTAGCCGTCCGCCTTGCCCCAGCCGTACATGGTGTCGGCGACGCGGCCGATCATCTGGCGGACCGAGCTCTCACGGCCGGGTGTGCCGACCGTGCCGCGGAAGTATTTCTGGACGACGACGTTCGTGGCGGTCTGCGACCACAGCTTGGGGAACTCGACCCCGCGCTGCTCGAAGAAGACCTTGCCGTCTGCGCCGGAGATCACCGCATCGCGGCGCTCCCACTCCACCGTGTCGAACGGGTCTACACCCTGGCGGGTGAAGTAGCGTTCGATGGTGAGACCCGGGCGGTCATCCTTGATGACTCGGCTTGCGGGCTTGGACCGGTTGGCCTTGGAATCCCCCTGGGCGTGACCAGTTGCGACGGCGGCAGACTTCACGAGCATGACCCCTCCTATTGCGACGACGACGTTTGGAAATTGTGACGGTAGTGACTGACAGACGCGTGTCTGGATGATTTCGGCGACAGGTGTCCTGTCGGCAGCTGGCGAGATCTGCCTGAAACTCCAGATGAATTTTCGTTTAGCGGGCGACGATTCGAGGATGGCGGCTTTAGCAGGTCGGTGTGACGGTCAGCGGAACGAGACCGGAAGCGAGATTTGATGGAGCCCGATAGAGCGCGCGATCCACGTGGATAGTCGTCTGCGGTGCTCCTTTCTAATTCAGCCCGTTATAAGTGGGCAACAAAAAGTGCGCTACATTTGGTGGGTCGGCCGGGAGCGCATCCTACATCTAGTGTGGGAGGTCCAGACTTATCCAGGTGGAGTACCTGTGAATTGAGGGTGGATTGTGAGTGAACGAGGATCGGTTTCATGAGGGATTTTCAGTCGTTGATTAGAGCTGTGGATAAGGCTGTGGGACCCTCAAAAACGTCGAATTGACGCACCGAGTTATGGTGCAGATCTCGGGTGAAAAAATTTGTGTTCGCGTCCGGAGTGCGGTGAAAGGAAGGGTTTTGTGGCGATGGTTTGAGGCCGGTGACGGGACGATGACGTGGTGCGTCGACCGCCACGGATTCAGTAATTCACCTGCGGCGGAAACAGCTCCCCGGGAACCACGAAAAGGCCGGTCAGGAGCATCTCGACGCGATCGTCGCGCCGAGCCGGAGGTTGATGGCGCCTTCACCGTCGACGCCGTCGTGAACCGTGAGATCGATCGCGACGCGATCGTCGCGCCGAGCCGGAGGTTGATGCCGTCTTCACCGTCGACGCCGTCGTGAACCGTGAGCTCGATCGCGACGCGATGGAGCGCGCTCGTGTGGCCGTTCTCCGCGAGCACGAACCGCGAAGGCTCGCCGGACAGCGTCGCGGGCTCGCAGCGTGGGCGTTCATCGGCGGTGGTCGCGAGTAAGAGGAGAGCCGCTGCGAGCCCCATCGGTTCCGCGATCTCACGAACGGCCGGCAAGCGTTGCTGACCCGGCAAGACTTGCCGGCGAGATGGGACGGGTTTGTTCGACTTCGGCGTGGATCGGTTCGTGCTCGAAGAACATGGATGAGCTTTCTCGTGATCCCGATTGGAGTCTGCGTGGCAGGGCTAGCGGTCGCGGTGTTGCCCGCGGTGCCGCTCGAGGTATTCGATCGCCCACGCGAGTCACGTCGACTGGGCGCCCTCCTCGCGAGCGCCGTCTGTGTGCTCGTGGGGGTCGGCGTGTACCTCGCCGGCTGAGCCGCCAAACGGACGGCGGGCACGGCGCGCCACGAGCGGTGTTTGATCGCCCCCGAATCCAGTAGCGGCTGGCGCGTTCGACTCGGTTGGCGGAAATTCAGTACGAGAACACGATGAGGACGTCGTGATAACGGCGGTGCTCGAGCAGGCGTAGCACCGGGCCGACGCCGAGGACCTCGTCGGCGGTGAAGTCGGACCACCGGGCGTCGATCACGGCGGCGGTCCGTGCGCAGTCGGCGGCTTCGTAGACCTCGATCATCGGGATGTCCTGCGGGCGACCGATGCCCGGCAGGAACGGATGATCCGTGGTCGCGTTCGCCGCGAGCTCGGCGACGCCGATCCGCCGCAGCGCCTGGTTTGCGATCTCGATCAGCTCGCCTTCGAGGGTCAGGTGATCGTCTTCATCGAGGTGCTCGGTAGCGTCGATGCCGATCGTGCCGCAGATCGACTCGAGCACGCTCGTGTAGACCTCGCGGACGGAGCTATCGAGGATCGCGCCGCGCAGGATCTGATCGAGAGCTTCGTCGGCGGACACGGCTTCACCGACCGTCGGTGGCCACGTGAGGCCGGCCCGGATCTTCGCGCCGAGCTCTACGTCCTTGCCTCCGTACACGGCACGCAGGCGCAACGGATCGACGAAGTACGGATAGAGGGTCATAGGCGGCGTCCGGAGCATCGCCGAGGCGTGCGCGCGAAGCGAAGGATTAGGATGGATGATCTCGCACCGGCTACGAAGTAGCGACCGCAGTAAGCTCGGACGCAGTGAAGCTGGACGCACGAGCTATCAAGATTGCGAAAGCGTGCAATACGCTGCTGCCGCTGGTCCACACCGCGCGCGAGCTTCTGAAGCGACGTCCTTCGATTTCGGCAGTCGAGCTTGCGGCCGCCGTGCGCGGCCTGCGGGGCTGGGCGGCGGCGCACGGCAACGGCGACAGCGCAATCGACGTGGCGATCGCGATCGCCACCGGAAGCACCGCGTACGACATCGTCCGATCGAGCAGCGGGACGCGCCGCACCAGCAAGCAGGTCAAGGAGGTCCACGCAGTGTGGCGCGGTCGCCAGCTTCGCGACGATCGCGGATGACATCACGTCGCTGATCGGACGGTTACGCGCAGTGCGGGATTCGGGTGGTCGTGCGTTCACCCGCCTACTGATGAATGCGGCATCGCGGCCGCGCGCGAGCCAGTGCGGGACTTGGATGGCCGCCCGGTTACTGATGAATGCGACGAAGCATCGCGGCCGCGCGCGAGCGAAGCGCGGGATTCGGGTGGTCGCGCGCGGTCTCCTCGAGGGCGGGGACGGCGGCGGGGCCGAGCTCTTGCAGAAAGCCGGCGATGCGCTCGTCGGTGTCGGGCGTCGTGATGAAGCCTTTGAGCACGGTCTTGATCAGCTCGGCGTCGGTCTTGTAGCTCGCGTCGAGGCGGATCGCGTCGCGGAAGTTCTTGATGCCGTCGGTCCAGTAGAACTTCGAGAAGTAGATCCGGCCGGCGACGTAGGCGAGCCCGGCGCTCTGCGGATATTGCGCGCGCGCTTTGATCGCGGCGTCGAGGGCGGCGCGTTTCTCGCCGGATGCGAATAGATCGTTGATCCGGGTGACCTCGCTCGCCGCGGGATCGGACATGTCGATCTCGTGCGGGTTGATCTCGGAGATGCCGCCGTCTCTGAGCGCGGCGTTCTCTTCGAGCTTCTTCTTGCCGGCGAGGATGCCCCAGATCGCGAGGCCGACGAGGATCGCGCCGGCGAGCACCGCCCAGCGCATCCGCGACCGAGGGAGCAGCTTGAGGATCGAGCGATCGTTCGGATCGGAACGCCTGGTCGGTGGGATCGAGGCTTCGCTGGGCTTCGGGCGCGACTGGTCGTTGGGCTGCTCGCGACGAGCACGCAGGGCCGCGGGCACCTTCTGCTTGCGCATCGTCTTGAGGAGCGAGTCGTCGTTCGGATCCTTGGCTTCGGGAGGGGCGGTCGATGCGCGGCTGACGCCGGCGCCGGTCGGGTAACGCGGCTGCTCGGGTGCGCGGACCGGGGGCTCGGTGCCTCGGCGAGGTGCGGCGCGAGGGGGGGTGGCCTCGGAGGTCGCCTGCTCGCGAAGGATGCGCAGCGAGTCGAGCTGATCGCTGATGCCGACGGATTTCTCCTCGGTGAGCATGCTCGCGCTGACCAGCGGCGCATCCGCGATCGACGGGCTTACCGAAGCGTCGAGGATCGCGCTCGAGCCGATTTCTTCGGGAACGTTCCAGCCCGATGGGGTCGCGTCACTCGAGGCGCGTCCGACGGGGGCCGGGTGCGAGATCGCGCGCCCGCTGTTCGTCTCGGGCCGGCGATGGCCGACGGCCGCCTCGACCTCCTCGGACATCTCGATCGCGGACGGATAGCGGTCGTTCGGATCCTTTTGCAGCGCGCGCGCGATCACGTCTTCGAGGGCGCCGAAGTCTTCGGAGATCACGTCGGACAGGCGCGGCGGCGCCTCCTGCAGGTGCTTGCGCACGATCATGATCGGGTCGTCGCCGACGAACGGCTTGCGGCCGGTCAGCATCTCGAACAGCATCACGCCGCTCGCGTAGAGATCGACGCGCGCATCGACCTCGCCGCCGCGGCATTGCTCGGGCGCCATGTAGCTCGGCGTACCGACGACAATGCCGGTCGTCAGGTGCGTGCTCGATTCGCGGAGCCGAGCCAGGCCGAAGTCGAGGATGCGCACTTGCTCGCCGAGGCCGACGCGCGACGACACCATGATGTTCGCGGGCTTGATGTCACGGTGGACGATGCCGTGCTCGTGCGCGTGGCCGAGGCCGGACAGCACCTGGCGCAGGACGTCGGCGGCGTGGACGACGTCGAATCGGCCGGTCTTGACGATCATCTCGTGCAGGCTCGTGCCGCGGACGAGCTCCATGATCACGAACGGCTTGTCTTCGTGAAGTCCGAAGTCGATCACGGAGACGCAGTTCGGATGCTCGAGCAGCGCCATCAGCTTGGCTTCGCGCTCGAACCGCTGGCGGCTCGACAGCTCGCCGGGCAGCGACTCGTGCATGACTTTGATCGCGACCGCGCGCCCGAGGCCGACGCGCTCGCCGCGGTACACGATTCCCATCGCGCCTTCGGCGATCGGCTCGATGACCTGATAGCGGCCATCGAGCACGGATCCGCTGAGGTTCGGTCCCCTTGCCACGATGCAGAAGATACCGCAGCGCCGAGCGCAGTTGGTCCCGTCGGGTGTGCGCGAACGTGGTAGGTGAACGAAGTGCGCGCCGCGCTCTTGATCATTTTGTCAGCGCTTGCTGCATGTCGCGGCGGTGGTGGGCAACCGCCGGGCGGGCCGATGCGGGTGATCACGTTGTCACCGTCGGCGACCGAGGTGGTCGCGGCGCTCGGTGCGACGAAGCTCCTGGTCGGCGTCGACGAGTATTCGAAGTACCCCGTCGAGGTGCAGGCGTTACCCAAGGTGGGCAGCTTCCTGGCGCCGAACCTCGAGGTGATCGTCGGGCTGCATCCGACGGTCGTGATCGTCGATGACGTGCAAGGCCAAGCCGCGGGTGCGTTGCGCGACCAGGGGATCGCGACGATCGAGTGCGCGATTCACGCGCTACCCGATGTGAAGACCGCGCTGCGCAAGGTCGGCGAGAGGCTCGGCAAGTCGAGCGAAGCCGAGGCGGTGATCCAGCAGATGGACGCGGCCCTCGACACCGCGCGTGCGCATCGGCTGCCGAGGCATCCGCGCGTGCTCGCGATCATCGATCGAGAAGCAGGTGGCCTCGGGGGCCTCGTGGCCGTCGGGCCGGGAAGCTACGTCGACGAGCTGCTTGCAGTCGTCGGTGCTGACAACGTGCTGGCGGCTTCCGGCATACGGTATCCCAAGATCTCTCTCGAAGAAGTGCTGCGCGGGCAGCCGGACGTGATCTTGGATCTGTCGTATGCGGGCAAAGGCGGCAACGTCGAGGTCTGGAAGCAAGTCGATGTTCCGGCGGTGAAGCAAGGCCGCGTGATCGCGATGAACGAGCCGTTCCTCGTCGCGCCATCGCCGCGGGTCGCGCAGGCATTAGCGGCGATCTCGGCGGCAGTCACGCAGAAGTGATCGGGCGCGGCGTGCGCGAACGCAGCGCCTGCCGATGATACAAGTGCGCGATGAAATACGGAGCGCGTAATCAGATCACGGCGACGGTCGGGGCGATCAAGCAAGGTGACGTGATGAGCCAGGTCGAGCTCGAGGTCGCGGGCCCGGTGCACATGGCGTCGGTGCTGACGAGCGACTCGCTCGCCGAGCTCGGCATCAAGCAAGGCGACAAGGTTCGCGTGATCGTCAAAGCGATCCACGTGCTGATCGTGCGCGAGTAGTTCTGCGAAGCAGGCGGCCGTCGAAGTAGCCGAACGCACGACAACGTCCGTGTGATCGTCAAGGCGATCCCTCGTGCTCGTCGTGGGCGAGTAGTTCTGCGAAGCAGGCGGCCATCGAAGTAGCCGGACGCATCCGTGTGATCGTCAAAGCGATCCACGTGGGGTCGTGCGCGAGTCGTTACGCGCGAAGCAGGCGGCTGCCGAGGTAGCCGAGGCCGCCGATCACCGCGAGCGGCGTGAGCTTGCTCGTGTTGATCCGCATCGCGACGTAGCCGACGCCGAAGGCGATCGCGATCGCCTTGAGTGGGTTCGCCTTCACGACGTCGGCGATCTGGTCGTAGAGCTCGGTGCCCTTGGACTTCGCCTTGTCGGTGATCTCGACGACGCGCACCTTGATCGAATCGGCGGCGTCGCTGCCGCGATCGACGAGGTTCTGCACGCCGCTCTTGAGCGGTTTTGCAGCCGATCCGCCGTTCTGATTGTTCATGTGCTGTGGTTGAAGCAGGAGTCGTGCCTCGGGCACGGGGCGAAGGTCGGCCGGATCTCACGCTGTAGTGCGCCCATCCGAGCGCGAGAGCCCGTTGCGCGTTTTCGCACGGGTTATCGGCGGCAGGTCGAGTGAAACCGCGGGCAGCCGCCGTCGTCGAGGTAGGAGTCGAGGAGTGCTTCGAGCTCCGGGGTCACCGGACGGCCTCGTCGCGAGACTGGGCATGCTCGAGGAGGAGCTGCGTGATCGAGCCCTCGAGCTCGCTGCGCGCGCCGGCGGTCGGTGCGCCCGCGGACAGCTCGAAGAAGCCTTGGGTCCAGTCGAGGATCTTCATGAGGACGCTGCGCGAATCGCCGACGACCTCGGACGAGCGCACGTTGACGACGCGGCCTTCGGAGAAATCGATCCAGGCGACGAGCTCGTCGCTCGTGATCGCGAGCTGACCGGTCTTGCGCTCTTGCTCGAAGATCTGGAGGAGCGACGGCAGGCCCATGTCGGCGAGCGTGCCGCGGAGCACGACGCGCTCGGTCTCGCGCTGGTGCGAGCGAGCCCAGCGCCGGGCGCGCAGGATCACCTCGAGGACGGTGAACGGCTTCGGAATGAAATCGACCGCGCCGAGCTGAAACGCTTGCAGGCGTGCGAGATCGGTCGCGTTCGCCGACATCATCATGAGCGGCACGCTCGCGAGCTCGGCGTGGCGGCCCATTTCTTGGAGCACGTGAACGCCGTCGACGACGTGCATGTCGCGTTCGATCAGCGCGACGTCGGGCGTCTTCGAGAGGCAGGCGCCGATCGCCTCCATGCCGTTCGTCGCGGTGGCGACCGTGAAGCCGGCGTTGCCGAGCGCGGTCGACAGGCGCTCGAGGAGACGGGTCTCGCCATCGGCGACGACGATCCGCAGATCAGCGAGCGGCTTGGTCGAGGTGTGACGCTCGAGCAGGCTCGCGACGGCTTCGCCGAAAGCCTCTTCGCCCGGGCGCATCGGCTCGCGAAACACGACCCCGATCCCGGGGTAGCGGCCGAGCGTGCGCGCTTCGGCCTCGTTGAGACAGTGGCTGACCTGGCCGGCGGTGACGAAGCGCTCGCCGTTCGGCGAGATCACGATCTGGACGAGCGTGCCGACGGGAAGCGGTGGCGAGAGCCGCACAAACATCCCGTAAGGAGAGATGTCCTGAGATACAGCGCGTACCTTCTTACCGCCGGTGATCAGCTCCACCGGCAGGTTCATGATGACGCGGTCATTACGACGTCGCACGAGACGATGGTTACTGCGTTTCCGCGGGCGTGGCTACTTGGTAAGAAGGTCCTGTGCTGCTTGAGCTGACAGGGGTCGACGTCGAGCTCGGCGGACGTGCGGTCGTGCGTGGCGTGACCGCGGCGGTCAGCGAACAGCAGCTGGTCGTGATCGTGGGGCCAAATGGCGCCGGCAAGACGACGCTGCTGCGTGCGATGGCCGGGCTCGCGCCCGTTCGAGCGGGAAGCGTTCGATGCATGGGGCATGATCCAGCGCGGGTCGCGCGGCGCGTGATCGCGCGAGAGCTCGCGTATCTGCCGCAACAATACGAGCTGGCGTTTCCGTTTGTCGTCGAGGAAGTCGTGCTGCTCGGGAGGTACGCGAATCAGAGCGGGATCGGGCTCGCGTCCGAGGAGGATCTCGTGGCGGCGCGGGCGGCGATGAAGGCGTGCGATGTCGAAGCGCTCGCGGCGCGGCGATTCGACGAGCTGTCCGGCGGCGAGGCGCGACGCGTGATCCTCGCGCAGGCGCTGTGCCAGGGAGCGAAGTGCCTGCTCCTCGACGAGCCGACGGCCGGGCTCGATCCCGCGCACGCACGCTCGGTGTTCGCGATGCTGCGCGCGCATTGCGATGGCGGCGCCGCGGCCGTGGTGGTGACGCACGATCTCGATCTCGCGCTTCGCTTCGGCGGCGTGATGTGGCTCGTCGCGGACGGCACGCTCGCAGCGCGCGGCGCACCCGCCGACGTGCTCGCCTCGCCGGAAACGAAGCAAGCGTTCGCGCTCGCGATTCACGTCGGCGTGCTGCCGTCCGGGCAGCCGTTCGCGGTGCCGTCGTGAGGGGACGGTCATGAGCGGCTTCATCAGTGCGCGTGGTGGCCGGCTCACGCTGCGGCGTCTCGTCATCGTGCTCGCGGTGTGTGTCGCGATCTGCGCGATCGTCGCGATGTTCGCGCCGCTGTTTGGCATCGTGACGGGCAGAGGTGGGCGATCGATCGAGATCCTCGGACGCGATGTGCTCGAAGCGGGAACGCCGGCCTACAAGATCTTCGCGGTGCGATTGCCGCGCGTGGTCGCGTCGCTGCTGATCGGCGGCGCGCTCGCCGGTGCGGGCTGCGCGCTGCAGGCGCTGCTGCGAAATCCGCTCGCAGAGCCTTTCACGCTCGGGATCGCGTCGGGATCTTCGCTGGCGGCCGTGCTCGCGATCCGGCTCGGCATCGAAGCGTCGTTCGGAGGCCTCGGGGTCGGCACCGCGGCGTTCGCCGGTGCGATCGGGACGATGATCCTGGTCGCGCAGCTCGCGCGCATTGGCCGGCAACTGCCGCCGGCGACGCTGATCCTCGCGGGGGTCACGATCTCGATGTTTTGCTCGTCGGTGTCGGTGCTCGTGCAGTACACGAGCGACTTCACCGACGTCAGTCACATGCTGTCATGGATGATGGGCGGGCTCGATGCAGTGCGCCTCGGCACCGCGGAGTGGGCGGCGTTACCGATCGTCGGTGGGCTCTTCGTGTTGTGGACATACGGGCGCGAGCTCAATGCACTCGCGGCTGGGCCGGAGGTCGCGGCGTCGCTCGGCGTCTCGGTGGTGCGCACGCAGGCGATCGTGTTCGCGATCGCATCGTTGCTGGTGGGAGCGGCGATCTTGCTCGGTGGACCGATCGGCTTCATCGGGCTGGTCGTGCCGCACGTGTTGCGGTCGATCGTCGGGCCCGATCATCGCGTGCTCTTGCCGGCGTCGATCTTCGGCGGGGCGGTGCTGCTGACCCTCTGCGATACGCTCGCACGCACGGTGATCGCGCCGGCTCATCTGCCGACGGGCGCGGTGACCGCGGTGATGGGTGGGCCGTTCTTCATCGCGATCCTGATCCGCCAGAAGCGACGCGCGGCGCTGTGGGGGCGCGGATGAGCGACGTGTTGCGCCATGTCGTCGAATCGATCTCACCGGCATCGGCGGCGCATGCCGAAGGCGCGCGCGCGAACCTCGTCGCAGCCAATGCGCCCGTGCTCGAGCGACTCGCGGTCCGGCTCGGAGCGGCGCAGCACTCGGCGCGGCCGCGCGCGGAGCCGCGGAAGATCGTCGTCGCCGCGGGCGATCACGGGTGTGGGGACCCCGGGATCGCGATGGGTGCCGATCATCCGACGGTGATCGCCGCGCGTGCGATCGCGGAAGGCGGCGCGGCGCTGTCGCAAGTCGCGCGGTCTTCGCGGACGCCGATCGTGATCATCGATGCCGGTGCGCGCGAAGCGATGCCGGCGGTTGCCGTCCGGCTCGGTCGCGGTCCGAAGCGCGATCTGATGCGCGAGCCGGCGATGACGATCGTCGATGCGGTGCTCGGGCTCGAAGCGGGGATCGCGCTCGCGGTCTCGCTCGCCGAACCGCCCGGACTGGCGGTGGTCGCGTTAGGCGCGATCGGCGTCGGTTCCGAGGTCGCCTCCGCTGCGATCCTCGGGGCGATCACGGGGCGCGCGCCTGCTGGGCTCGGAGATGACGTCGCGGAGCTTGCGGGAGCGCGTGGCGCGCAGATGACGGGAGCCGGCGGCGTCGAGATCCTCGCGGCCTACGGGGGACCCGAGACGGCGGTGCTCGCCGGCCTGATCCTGGGCGCCGCTTCGATGAATGCTGCAGTGATTCTCGATGGTCACGCGACCGGAGCGGCCGCGCTGATCGCCGCCGCGCTCGCTCCGACCGCGACCGGGTACCTGATCGCGGCACATCGCGGCAACTTCACGCACCCGAGGATCCTCGCGCACCTCGGGCTCGAGCCGATCTTCGAGGTCGGGCTCGGTCATGGGGAGGGCACCGGCGCGGCGATGGTGCTGCCACTCACGGATCAAGTGGCAGCCGTGAGCGGACGGCGTTAGATCAAGGGATGGCGGAGCGGCGACGGAACACGGGGATGTTCGAGGTGGAGAAGACGACGGGCTCGCATGACGTCCTCGATCGCCTGTTCGTGTACGGCACGATGCGTCAGGGCCAGACCGCGCGGTCGCTGATCGCCAATCAGATCTCGCGCTGCGTGAAGGCTCATACGACGGGTCAGATCTACGCGTTCCCGATGGGCTACCCGGGGTTCATCGAGGGCGACGGCAAGGTGATCGGTGAGGTCTTGTGGCTGACCGAGCTCGCGGCGACGTTCGGCCTGCTCGATGCCTACGAGGGGCAGGACTTCGTGCGCGTGATTCGCAAGGTGACGATCGAGACCGGCGAAGAGCTCTGGGCCTGGGTCTACGCGCTCGCCGACGCGGGAGCGATTCGGGTAGGAACGCCGCTCGCCGATGGCGATTGGGTTCGGTACTGGACCGAGCAAGCCTAGTCACGTTCCCTGCGGAACGCGGATTGGCTTAGATGAAGAAGTGAGTCAGGACCGCCAGTGAAAGGGCGGCCAGGGCGGCGGCAAAGGTGCCCGCGCCGATCTTCTGATTTGGTACCGACAAACGTTGAGACACGAGGTGCACTTTCGTCGTTTGGCTGGCGAAATCAAGTTCCTGGAACCGGGATCGGCGCGCGGCTGATTTCGTTGTTGTTTAGGTGGTTTAGGTTCGTTCGAGGCGACGAAAAGTGCGTCCGGAAGCCCTTGACCACCGGGCGTTCTGACCCTTGCGGGAGCAATGTGGGTATCGCGCGGGAGTTGTCGAGGATCACGGTTTGCCACGTGGGATTTGGTGGTGTCGGTGATCGCGTCACGCATACTGACGAGATGCTGCGCTCATTATTGTTGGTGCTGCTCGCCGCGAGCTCTGCTTTCGCCGACCCGACTGCGAAGGCAAAGCCCGACCCGTGCAAGCGCGTGGTCGTGGGACGCGGGCTCGATCGTCACGTCGTCTGCGAGCTCAAGGAGCCGGTGATCGTGAAGACCGCGGCGCCGAAGCCGAAGGTCATCATCGTGCATCGCGATCCACGCGAGATGATCGGGCCGCCGCGCTCGGGCGACCGGCTCGCGGGACTGTCGCATCAGCTCGACTAGGAGCCGCGGGTCTGGCGGATCAGCCGCAGATACGAAGTCTGGGCACGTGATGCGAGATCCTGGAGCTCGTTGACGAACGAGGTCGGAGGCGATCCGCCGAGCGTGTGCGCGTAGACGAGGTTGACCGGGCGTTGTTTGACGAGGATCGGCACGGCGACGACTTCTGTCGGATGCGGTTCGGCACCGAGCGCCTGCCAGAGCGTCGTCTCGATCGGCTTGGCGGGCGAAGGCGGCGGCCCGACGAACACGTGCCCCGAATCATGTGCGGATTGCAGCGCCGACGCGCCGCCGAGCGGCAGCGAGAGCTCCTCGAAGGGGAGCTTTGGGACCCGCGGGGGAGCGACGTAGCCGCGCCAGCCGATCGCGTTGCCGTCGCGGATCAGCAGGACGACGAGCGCGTCGCAGCGGCCTTTGGCGTAGTTGATAAAGGCCTCGGCGATGTGCTCGCGATGGGTCGCAGTGTCGATCTTTTCGCAGGCGGCGCCGTACGATAGCGCCGTCGGGATCGAGTCGCTGAATGGCGCTTGCGACGAGTTGCGTCGGCGCCGCGGCTCGAGCGTGAAGGCGGGAGGCATCGCGATCCCGCCCGCGGGCTGTGATCGGCGACGCTCGTCCGCCGGATCGGCTTCGCTCCCGGCGCGGGCGGTCCGGATGAACCGCGCGCGTCGCGGCAGGCCGTAGTGGCGCTCGAGGTAATAGAGGACGCGCAGCTCGGGGACGACGTACGGAGTGATCGAAGCGCCGAGCTGCTTGCCGAGGGCTTCGAGCGCGTTGCCATCGGTCGGGTCGACCATCGCGACCGCGATCGTCTGGGTGCCGCTGCCGAGGTAGCCGAGCGGCATCGCGCGCAGCCGGTGCGCTTCCTCGCCGCCGAGGCGGGTGAGGAGGCCTTTGTCGGCGTCGTCGAGGAGCGTCGGTGTCGCGATCGGAAATCCCGACAGCTCGGCGAGATAGGTCGAGAGGAGCTCGAGGTCGATAAAGCCGAGCTCGACGAGGTTCGTGCCGAGGCGGCCGCCGTACAGCACCTGGTTGCGCAACGCCGCTTCGAGCTGTGACAGCCCGATCGCCGCGTTTCGGAGGAGCAGCGTGCCGAGCTTCATCCCGATCCGATTCTACGCGTAGTGGGTCGGATCGGGGACACCAGCTTCTGCAAATCCCTTCTTCCGGAGGAGACACGCATCGCAGCGGCCGCAAGCGGCGCCACCGACGGGGTCGTAGCAGCTGTGGGTGATCGCGTAATCAACGCCGAGCCGCATGCCGAGCTCGATGATCTGCGCCTTCGTCAGCTCGATCAGCGGCGCGTGGACGTGGAAGCCGCCCGCGCGCGTCGCGACTTGGGCGAGCTGTTCGAAGGCGCGGATGAACTCGGGTCGGCAGTCCGGATAGCCGCTCGCGTCGAGGACGTTGACGCCGACGAACAAGTCTCGCGCGCCGAGCGACTCCGCCCAGGCGAGCGCCAGCGCGAGCAGCACCGTGTTGCGCGCCGGCACGTAGGTCGCCGGGACATCGCCCGGGGCGCCGATGTCGGCGAGCGAGCGATCTTTGGGGACGGCGACGCCCTTGGTCGTGAGCGCGGAGGCCGCGAGCGATGCGAGATCGATCTCGATGATGCGATGATCTCGGACGCCGGCGCGTGTCGCGACCCGGCGGGCGGCTTCGAGCTCGACCTCGTGCAGCTGGCCGTATTTCACCGTGAGCGCGTAGCAATCGAAGCCTTGCGACTTCGCGACGGCGAGCGCGGTCGTCGAATCGAGGCCTCCCGAAAGTAGAACGACCGCTGCAGGCATGAGGACGGTCTCAACTTACTTAACTTTTGTCGCAGAGCTAGACCGCGCTTCAACAACTTGCAGATCGCAAGTTGCCCGAGACCGTCCCCATCGCAGGGCAGCGAAAACCGGAATGGGTCTGACCCCATTTCGTGCCTCGTGGTCGAAAACCGGCGACAAGGAGCGCGACAGAACCGGAATGGGGTCCGACCCCATTTCGCGCGACAGCGCGCGACAGGGTCAGACACTACTTCCACCACTTGCAGCCGAAAACCGGCCAGACCATGGACGGATCACCACCTTGTGACCGCGAGCGCGACAGGGTCAGACACTACTTCCACTACTTGCAGCCGAAAACCGGCCAGACCATGGACGGATCACCACCTTGTGGCCGAAAACCGGCGACAAGTGGTGCGAGTAGTGTCTGACCCTCGGCCGAAAATCGGCGACAAGTGGTGCAAGTAGTGTCTGACCCTGTCCGGTGTCTATCGCCGGGGGGCTCCACGGCGGTCTCTGAGTGTCAAAGTGGACAGCGTCCCCAGCTCGGGCGCGATACGTTGCGCAGGTGGAGACCGTCCCCTTTGCGCGGCGGGTCGCCGTCGCGGGATTGCTCGCGGTGCTGACCGGCTGGTCGTTTTGGCTGCGCTGGGAGGTGCTCGCGGCGTCGCCTTTTCCGATCGGGGTCGACGGCTACTTTTATCCGATCCAGGTGCGGTCGCTGCTCGAGCACGGGACGCTCGCATATCCGGCGTCGCCGTTTGCGTTTTGGTTGATGGCGCCGTTTGCGGCGGTGACCGATCCGATCATCGGCGCGAAGATCGGAGCGGCGCTCGGCGGCGCAGGGGTCGCGATCCCGGCGTATCTCGTGGGGGCGCGCCTCGGGAAAGGCCGTGGGCCGGGACTCGTTGCGGCGACGATCGCCACGATGAGCGCGAGCTCGGCGTATTTGTCGATCGAGTTCGTCAAGCAAGGCATCGGGCTCACGGTCGCGCTGTTCGCGCTGTGGCTCGTGCTGCGAGCGATGGAGCAGCGGTCGCGCTCGCGGCTGATCGCGGCCGGCATCGCGCTCGTCCTCGCGTTGCTCGCGCACAAGATCGCCGCGGCGTTCGTGATCGTCGTCGCCGCGCCCGCTGCCTTCGCCGAAGCGCGCGCGAGCGGCGCACTGCGCGGACGACGCTTGCTCTACGTCCTCGGAGGAACCGGCCTCGCGGTGGTGACCGTGCTCGTGCTCGGCCTCGCGGCTCCGCGGCGCTTCATATCACCGGCGGATCTGTCGCTCCTCCATCACACGCTGACGCGGTCCGCCCACTGGGATGCGCCCGCGCTCGCGACGCCTTACCTGACGCTGTCGTTCGAGCACGAGGTGCTGTTCGCCACCGTGCTCGCGATCATCGCGCTCGTGTTGATGCGCCGCCCGCGGTTCACGCAGACGCCGAGCGAACGCATCGCGATGTGGATGATCATCGCGTTCGCGATCGTCCTCGGCGTGCCGTGGCTGTCCGTGACGGATCAGCAAGGCCTCGTGTTCCGCCTGCGACTCTGCGCGTTCGTGCCGCTCGCGCTGTGCACCGCGATCGTCGTGCGTGCGGCGCTCGCCCGGCTCGCCGAGCTCCATCGCGATCTCGCGTGCCTCGCGATCGCCGCGGTCCTCGCGTTCCGTGCCGGCGGCTTCGACCGGCGCGCCGGGGAAGTGTTCATGCATCCCGCGCTCGTCGCCTCCGCGATGGCTCTCGATGTTCCTTCGAATGCGACCGTGATCGTCTCCGAGCGGCACATCGAGTTCATGGTCGCCTGGTACACACGCGCGGATGTCAGCCTCCGTCCCGAGCTCGTACCCTACAACCACCGCGTGCGGCTGCTGCTGCCGTTGTCGCCGGTGAATACGCCGTGGCAGCTCGAGCAGGCCGTCGACGCCGCGCGACACGAGCCCTCGATCGATCCGCCGATCGGCGTGCACCCGCGACATCGCAACGGGCTCGTGCTCGTCACCGAGACGACCTGGGATTGGATGCTGACGCAGATGCCGCCGCGCACCCGCGTGCACTTCGCCGCGTGGCCGACGATCTAGGTTGCGCAAGTTGCGACCGTCCCCACGGCACACCGAGCTTTCACGCCGTTACAGCGCGCAAGTTGCGACCCTCCCTAGATCGTCTTCAGCGCGTCCGCAGCCTTGCCATCACCGGCCCAGCACTTCGCGCGGATGCCGTCGAATTTGGCGTCGAGCGCCGGATCGACGGGCGTCTTGTCCGTGTCTGCCTTCTCGTGGGCGGCCTTCTTCGCGCCGGCCGCGACGTGCATGCACGCGAGCACTTCATCGCTCGGGATACACGCCTTCACGCCGGCGACATCCTTGGCGGCCAGCATGCACGCGCGCATCTCGGGCTCGGCCGCGACGCAACCCGCGATGTCTTCGCTCGGCAATGCGCCGGCGACCTTGTCGGGCTCCTGGCCCTGGCTCTGCGGCGAGATCGAGACGATGTGCCGGAACAGCGCCTTGCACTCCAGCTTCGTGGCCTTCACCTCGGCGGTATCGACGGCGTCGTCTTCACACGCGGCGAGGATTGCGATCGCGAGCACGAGGTACTTCACAGTTCCACCGCCTTCTCGTCGAGGACGCGCGCAGTCGGTAACGGTGACGGCACGCTACTTCCGAGCATGCGTTTGATCGCCGGCGCCACGCCGAACAGCGCCGCCGCGATCACGAGCGATGCGATGATAAGCACCCAGAACAAGAACCCGAAGCCATGCGCGGCACTGAGCTGCGCCGCACGACCCGCGAGGTAGTTACCGATCGCCGCCGCCAGGAACCACGTGCCCATCACCATGCCCGCCAGGCGTTGCGGTGCGAGCTTCGACATCGACGACAACCCGACCGGCGAGATGCACAGCTCGCTGCACGTCGAGATCACGTAGAAGACGATCAAATAGTTCGGGCTGACCGTACGATACGGGAACGCCCACATGTGCTGTGGCGCGACGTCGTCCACCTGCGAGATCGTCGCCAGCGCCGGCAGCAGGATCACGATCGACATCAGCGTGAACACCGTCCCGACGCCGAACTTGTTGACCGACGAAGGCTCCCTGCCGACCTTACCGAGGCGCGTCCACACGAACGCGAACACCGGCGCGAGCACGAGAATGCAGCCCGCATTGACGAACTGATATGCGATCGACGGCAGGTGAACGCCGAGGTAGTCGCGCGTCACGAGACCGTCGGCGAACAAGGACATCGTCGTCGAGGCCTGCTCGAACACCATGAAGAAGGCGACGCCGCCGACGAACAGCGGGATCATCGCGGTCACGCGCCTCCGCTCGCCGACGTCGCGCGCGCTCTTGTAGAACAACGCGAACACGCCGAACGACGCGAGCACGAGCCCGATCCCGAAGATGTTCTGCACCAATTGGCCGCTGAGCGGTGTCACGAACTTGTCGAACATCACGCCACCGACGACGATCACGATGATCCCCGCGCCGATCCCCGCCAGCGTCTTGCGGTCGCGCGCGGCCTTGATCGGATCGTCGGGGATCGTGGGATGCAGGCCCGCGTCGCCGAGCTTCTTGTAGCCGACCAGGTACTGGATCACGCCGGCGACCATGCCCACGGCGGGAATCGCGAATGCGACCTTCCAGGACAGATTCGGGTCGATGCCGTGACGCTGCAGCACGTGGCGGAACCACTCCGTCTGCGCGAAGATCACGCCGACGAGCGGCGCTACACCGGCACCGATGTTGATCCCCATGTAGTAGATCGTGAAGCCGGCGTCGCGCCGCGGATCGTCCTTGGCGTAGAGCTGGCCCACGATCGTCGACACGTTCGGCTTCAAGAACCCGGTGCCGAGCGCGATCACGGCGAGGCCGGGGAAGAACAGCACGTCGTGCATCGCGAGCATCGCGTTGCCGGCCGCAATGCCGATGCCGCCGATCGTCACCGACCGCCGCTGGCCGAGGAACCGATCGGCCACCCAGCCGCCGGGCAGTGACAACAAGTAGACCGATGACAGATACAGCGCCATCACGGTGCCGGTCGCGGCAACGGACATCCCGCGTCCACCACGGTTCAGCGACGTGGTCATGTAGATCGCGAGGAGCGCGCGCCCGCCGTAGTACGACAGGCGCTCCCACATCTCCGTGAAGAACAGCGTCGATAGGCCACGCGGGTGACCGAAGAAGGCGCGGTCGGGGTCTTTCGACATCGCGCGCACACTAACGCAAGACGGTCAAAAAGGTGCGCTGAAACGGGGCCCGAGGTGGGTCGATCCGAGGGCGGGCCGGGGTTGCAATTTCCCACCTCTGCCCGGTGCGACCGAGGGTGTCGCAGCCCTCGTCGCAGCGAGATGCCGGCCCGGCGGTCTCAGTCATTTTCGGTGAGGGCAAGAGATGCTTGCAATCGTCGACGATTTGGCAAAGATCGCGCCCATGTCGATGATCCGGGTGATTGCGGCTTCGGTCGCGGGGTTCTTGCTCTTGTCGTGTAATCCCGAAACTCCGAAATTTGCGTTTCAGAGCGCCGAGCGTCGGGGCAAGCTCGAGTCGAACGGGCTGCGGTTCGTGATCATGCCGGATGCGACCACGCAGCTGGTCGAGGTCGACGTTCACTACGACGTTGGCGCTCGCGAAGATCCGCAGGGCAAGGCCGGGCTCGCCCACCTCGTCGAGCACCTGATGTTTCAGACGCGCCCGGACGGCCCCGAAACGCCGCCGCTGTTCCAGACGATTCTCGACCTCGCGGTGTTCGTCAACGCGTTCACAAGCTGGGACATGACTCACTACTGGACGACCGTGCGCCAGGAAAATCTCGACTCGATGTTGAAGATCGAGGCAATGCGAATGTTCTACGCGGCCGATCTGCCGCCTTTCGGATGCTCGACGCTGCCGCCCTCCGAGTTCGAACGCGAGCGTGAAGTCGTCCGTAACGAGATCCGCGCGGGCTCGAGCGCGGACGATTACGTCGTGCAACTGATCGAAGCCACGATGTACCCGCACGGCCACGCGTACGAGCGGCTCGTCGGCGGAAATGACCAGCAAATCGCCAGCGCCTCGTTGAAAGACGCCTGCGAGTTCATGAAGAACTACTACGCCCCGGAGCGCGCGACGATCATCATCGCCGGCGGCGTCGATGTCGATAAGACGATCGAAGGCATCCAGAAGTGGTTCGGAAAGCTTCCCAAGCGGACCGCGCAACCGCGGGTCGACGTGGCCGCATTTACCCCGGCGCACGCAACGCGCGAGATCGAGGCCGATGTCGAGCGCGCGAGCGTGTGGATCGGCTGGTCGCTGCCGGCCAAAAACACGCCGGAAGGAGAAGCGGCGCAGTTCGGAATCGGCGGCGCCTTCGCACGGATCGCCCGCAAAGGTGAGGAGTACGGCTTCGCGTACAAGGTCGAGCCCGCGATCCTGGGAGGCGAGCTCGCGCCGCTGTTCCTGGTCCGTATCGAATTGAAGGGTCTCGACAAGCTCGACGAAGCGCTCGAGTTCGCGCAGAAGGCCGCGAAGCAGGCCTACCGAGGTTGGGACGAAGGGACCTACGAAGAGCTCGAGGAAGAGAAGAACCGCGAGAAGGCGAGCTTTGTCGCGGGTCTCGAGCCGCTACGAAATCGCACGCTGACCGTGGGCACGATGGTGCAGTTCGACCGCGAGTTCGACTTTAACTCGTCGGACATGTACCTGTTTCACCAGCTCGACAAGATCGAGAAGTTCGACAACGCCAGGATCGGCTCTGCCGTCAAGAAGGCGCTCGACTGGGACAAGGCCGGAATCGTCGTCGTGAAGCCGAGCAAGAACGGCATCAAGGGCGATACCCGCTCGAAGGTGAAGTTCGAGGCGAAGCCCGATCAAGCACTCGCAAACGCAGCGATCGATCCGCGCGAAGCGAAGCGCCCGCTCAAGGTAGCCGCCGAGCTCAAGGGCCTATCCAACGCGCAGCGCTTCAAGCTCGGCAACGGGATGGAGGTCGTGATGTTGCAGGTCAAGTCGATGCCGCTGGCGACCGTGCAGCTCGTCTTCAAGAACGTCGGCGAAGCGAACACACCGGACAACCCCGCGCTCGGCGCCGCGGCCGCCGGCTTCTTGCACCGGGTCGGCGACATGGATCCCCAGATGACGCAGAACACCGACGTGTTCTCGCGGACCGGCATCGAGGTCGGCTGTCGGTCGACCGAGGACGCGACCGTCTGCGGCACGCACGGCGTGAACATCTACTTGAACGTGATGGTGCAAGGCCTCGAGCGGCTGGTCGTCGCGGGCGAATACTCGCAGGAACAGATCGAGCGCTGGCAGAAGAACGAGCGCGCGGACTGGAAGCTGCACAGCACACAAGAGGAGAACGAATATATTCGCCAGGTCTTTACGGCCCTCT
>JAQBQF010000354.1 GCA_028287115.1 Myxococcales bacterium | reverse complement strand
CGCTGGTCTCGCGGTCGCACGCTTGATCGCGACAACCACGAGGAACAGCACGAACGCCACGATCACGAAGTCGATCACCGCGCCGATCAGCACGCCGATCTTGACGCCGGCCGGTGCCCACGTCAGGTACGAGCCGCTCGGCAAGATCTTGCTGACCAGCGGCATGATCACCGCATCGACGAGAGCGCTGATGATCTTCGCGAACGCTGCGCCGATCACGACGCCGATCGCGAGATCGAGGACGTTGCCCTTGAGCGCGAATGCTTTGAAGTCTTTCCACATCGCCGCGATCGTACGCGGGCGTCGGGCGACGGCGCACACGACGCCATGATAATCGCCGGCTGCGAGCCCTAGGAACTAAGCAATACCGATCTCACCGACGCACGTTGCGCGCGGATCGCGGTTCGACCTACGCACCGGCCTTGATGCTCTGCTCGCGCCGCGCCCACCGTTCGCGGGCTTTTTCCTTCTCGCGCTCGCGCGTCCGCGGCTCGCCGACGGCGGGCAACGACTCGAGGAGCTGGGTCGTTGCTTTGACGACTTGCTCGATCGCGCGCTCGAAGGCTCGCTCCGCCTTGGCATCGCGAGGCGTCTTCGCGAGTCCCGAAACTTTACGCACGTACTGCAACGAAGCCGCGTGGACCTCTTCGGGCGTCGTCGGTGGCTGGAAGTGATGGAGCGTGCGGATGTTGCGGCACATGGCCGCTAGGTTGTACCCGACGCCCTACTGTTGCGCGACACCCAGCAAACGACCGATGCCGGTGACCACCAACATCGCGAGCGCGCCGCCGATCGTCACGCGCAGCGCCGCACGCTTGACCGAAGCACCCGCGAGATGGCCGCCGAGGCCGCCGAGAACCACGAGACTCGCGAGCGTTGCGATCGCGATCGTCTCCATCCGATACGAAGCAGGTGCGACCAGCAGCGCGAGGATCGGCAACATCGCAAACATCGCGAAGCTCGCTGCCGAGATCCAAGCCGCTTGCAGCGGGCGCGAGAGCGATCCCTTGACGATCCCGAGCTCGTCGCGCAGGTGGGCGGCGAGGGGATCCCTCGCGCTGAGCTGCTGGGCGACCTTCGCGGCGAGCTCGTGGTCGAGGCCGCGCTGAACGTAAATTCCCGTGAGCTCTTTGAGCTCGGCCCTCGGCGATGACTCGAGCTCCTGGGTCTCTTTGGCGATGTCGGCTTCCTCGGCATCGCGTTGCGAGCTCACCGAAACGTATTCGCCGACCGCCATCGACATCGCACCTGCGGCGAGCCCGGCGACGCCCGCGACAAGGATCGTGTTCCGGCCGGCGGACGAGGCCGCAACACCGAGCATCAAGCTCGACGTCGAGACGATCGCGTCGTTCGATCCGAGGACGGCCGCACGCAACCATCCCGTTCGTCCGCTCCGGTGCGACTCGTGATGCGAGCGTTTCATGGGGAGAGTCTACGATCTAGGGCGGGTCAGCGATTCCCACCTAACGAGCGTCGCCATGGCCTCAGACGCTGAGGTTCCGCACATTTCGGGCCCGGGCCGCAGGCTCGTACACACTGCGGGTCTTTCCGGCAACCCGAACAAGGCACAAGTGATATCCGGACGTAAGTGTGGACAACGTATGCCAGCGGACTTGCCCTCAGGCAGGCTCGGGAGCGATACCGAGATCGAAGGTGCGATGCAACATGCACCGCAAGCGGGCCGGCAACCATCGATCATTGCTCACCGTAGGCGATGGATCGATCACTGTCGAGATGCGATGTCATACCGACCAGGCAGGCTCCCCAGGCAATGGAGACGAATAACATCATGGACGCTAACGAAACAGAGACCGCGCCTCCCGTCCCCCGTTACGCCGAGCTGCAGCGCCTCGTCGCTGCAATGGCACCGGACTTCGAGAAATTCTATAAGGACGGCAACAAAGCCGCCGGCACTCGCGTGCGTAACGCGATGCAGGAACTGAAGACGTTCGCGCAAGCCGTTCGTACCGAAGTTCAATCGATGAAGAACGAAGGTAAGCCGGCTTCGTAGTCGAGGTCACCATCGGCGCGCGGCATCGGCCGGCGGGGTGGCGAGCTACGCCACTTTTGCTGCAGCGGCGACGTAGGGATCCAGATCGCCGCTCGCGATCAGCTTCTCGACCTCCTCCGCGCCGCCGATCAGGACGCCCTTGACGAAGATCATCGGGAACGTGGGCCACCCGGTCCACATCTTGAGCGCGGTGCGGCGTCGCCACGTGTTCAGGTAGCTTCCGTACTCGAGGTAATGGAATGGAATCCCCTTGGCCTTGAGCGCCTTGCGAGCGCGCCTCGGGAACGGGTTCTGTTTCATGCCGACCACGAGGATGTCGTGCGCGGTGATCGCCGCCTCGACCTCGTCGATAATGTCGCGATGATTCTGCGCGAGCGTCTCGCGAATCGCGGGATGGACGCGGTCTTCCGGAAACAGCTTGCGTGTCATGGCGGCACGTTACCGCATTCAATGCCGGAGCGTGTAGCGGACCTGGCGCGGGCTTGCGATCGTCGTATACGCGAAGTGCAGCGCTCCGCTGTCATCCTGTTGCAACGCGGACATCGCCCCCTGCTCGCCCGGAAGAATCGGCTGCGGGGCGCCGCCCGCGAGCGCGAGCCACAGATCGCCGCCCGCACCACTCCCGGAGTGCCAGGCGGCGGTCAGGCCGGGCGCGGCGCTGGGAGTCCACGTCATCGTGCTCTGCGTGCCGAATCGGCTCGGCACCGAAACCAGGCCGCTCGCATCGCGCGTCGCATGCGTCACCTCGAACGAGTTGACGTCGACGGGATCTTGATCGACCCACACGAGATCGAGCTTGTCGCCGGGCTCGATCGCGAGCGAGATATCATCGGAGAGAAGACCGGCGCTGCGCGAGACATCGAGCGGCCCCATGAACGTTCCGCCGATCTCGCGAATCACGAGCAGCACGTCCCAGTCCGAGGGCTGCGCGCCGCCGTCGCGATACGCGAGGAGAATCGTGCCGCTGCTCGTCACCGCAACGCGCGGAAAATTCAGGATGCCACCGGAGAGTAGCGTCGTGCCCACGGCGGTTGCCGCGACGGTCTCGACGGGACCGCGGCGCGCGAAGTAGTGCTGACTGCCGTTGGTCCAGGCGTAGACGAGGTCGTCTTTGTAGGCCGCGATCCGCGGAACCAGACCGGACACGCCGGGTGCCGAGATCGTGACAGGTGTCCCGATCGTGTGACCGTCGGAATCGAGATCGATCGAGCGAATCACCGAGACGCCGTTATCGATCGCGTCCCATGCCAGGACGAAGCCGTGCGATGTCGCCACGATCGCCGGCCGCTTGGGACTTCCGAGCGTCTCCGGCACGACTTCGATCGGACCCGCCACGCCGCCGCCTTGGATCGAGCGGAACACCACACGCGACGTGCTGCCGCCGGCGGGGAAGTCGTGCCACGCGACGATCAGCCGCCCTCCACGAACCGCGAGCACCGGGAGGAATGATGCATTCGCCGGATCCGAAATCGTGATCGCCGGCGACCAGCTCGCGGTTCTGCCGTCCTGCGCGGCGTCGCTCGCGATCTGAGCATCGACGCTCACCTGGTTATCGCCACACGCGCCGAGGACGAGCAAGATCGTGCACAGGCGCATGCGCTGTACTGTAACCGAGGGTCGTGCGCCGAGCGCACCCACGAGCCCGATCACGCGTGCTCTCTCGCGCACCGGATGCCGCTCCGGCCATCGACCCGGAACATCCTGCGGCGGTTGGCCTCGGCACGATTCCGGCCCCTATCGTGCAGCGATTCCGATGCAAAGAAGGAGGAGAGTCATGTCATTCATTAGAACCGCTGCGCTGATGCTCGTGGCGTTCGTTGGTTGTGCGAGCGGTCCGAAGCCGGCTTCCGAGGTTCAGCCGTTGGAGCAGCGCGCCCAAGCGTCGCTGACCGAAATGACCGCGAAGGATCCAACTCTGCGCGATGTGCTGGCAACGGCGCCCGCGTACGCGGTGTTTCCGAGCGTTGGAAAAGGTGGCGTGATCGTGGGCGGCGCGTACGGTGACGGGATCTTGTACGAAAACGGCAGGCCGACCGGGACTGTCACGCTCAAGCAAGCCTCGATTGGCGCGCAGCTCGGCGGGCAGACCTTTTCCGAGCTGCTCGTGTTGAGGAACCCGGTCGATATCCAGCGCCTCAAGGCCGGACGGTACGACGTCAGTGCCGATGCGTCTGTCGTCGCGTTGACCGCGGGTGCCGCGGCGAACGCAAACATGCAAAGCGGCACGGCCGTGTTCATCATGCCGCGGGGCGGCCTGATGGTGGACATCTCGGTCGCGGGACAAAAGATCGACTACCAGCCACTCGCCGGATAAGCCGGTTCGTTACGCGCTCCCTGCGACACCCACATCGGGCTTCGTGGCGTCTTGCAACATCAAGCGTTGCCAGATCGAGGTGTTAGCCGCGGCATGAGCAGTGCACCTAGGAGTCCTTCTACAGCACCTGTGGAAGGACTCTACATGCCGCGCTCATTTCCTTGGCCTTGGTCCGCCTCGTTCACGTTCCTGCTGGTCGCCTGCACCAATGACCCTTCCCCGCGTCTCATCAACGGTGGCGGGATCGGAGACGGAGAGATCGACGGCACTCTCAACATCTACGTCATCGATCACGACACGAAGGCCGCGATCGTCAATGCGACCGTCGATGTCGGCGCTCGCGAAGGCAAGACCAACGCAAAGGGGTTGGTCACCTTCAAAGATCTCTCGGGTCCACAGACCGTCGCGGTCAAGGCCACGGGCTATGCATCGGTCGCGTGGGTCGGCGCGAACGGCGCGAACGTGACGATTCCTCTCGATGGCACTGCTGCCGTTCCGCAGGCCAAGCTGAGCGGCACGGTCGCGGGCTGGGACACCGTCACGGTCCCAACGGGTCACGCAAAAGCAGCGGCGATCTTCTATTCGCAGACCGACGAGCTCGGCTCCAATGCGAACAACCTGAAGACGCCGAACGGCGGCAACTTCTGTGGCGTCGGGATGGCGACCTGCAGCTGGACGCTCGTCTCGCGTACCGGCACGCTCACCGTGATCGCGGCGATCGTCGATATCGATCCGAAAGTCGTGAGCGATCCGAACGATGACGTGATCACGATCATCGGTTGGGCGACGAAGTCCGGTGTCACCGTCCAGGATGCGATCGATCAGTCGGGGCTGATCCTCACGCAGGTCGAGGTAGGCAACCTCCAGAATGTCGCGATCGATTACGGATCACCGCCGGCTGCGCTGACCGACAAGGCCGCGATCATCGGGATCGAGGTCAGCAACAGCGAAGTCGTTCAACTGCCGCTGTTCTCGACGGTCAAGGACAGCATGCTCGCGCCCAAGCCCACCGTCTTCAGCCCGACCGCGACGTATCGGCTGACGGCCGTCGCGCAGACCACGACGGCGGACAAGGGAGCGCAGAGCATCCTGATCCGTCACAACCTGAGCTCCACGTCGCTGGCCGCTGGCTCCTGGCTCGTGCCGCCGACCGGCGTGACCGTGACGCGCGCGAAGGCGACCTTCGACAAGATCACAAACGCGAAGATCTACACCGTCGAATGGGACGACTCGGCGGGCACGAAGCTGCTCGGCATCACGCTGCTCGACGGCAGCACGTCGGTCGACGTCCCCGCGCTCGTGATGCTGCCGGCGAGCGGCACACTGACCGCGAAGGTTCAGGGCATCGGCGCGGACATCGACGTCACGAGCTTCAGTCTCGACGACGACAAAGCGCTGCTGTGGGGCGTCGCGGCCGAGCCGATCACGATCAACTGAGCCAGGCAACTGAGCCAGGGACGGTGCACACTGTCGCTACCAGCGATCTCGAAGTCATTGAAACTACGATCGCGGTGAACCAGGGGACGGTGCACACTGTCGCTACCAGCGATCTCGAAGTTATTGAAACTACGATCGCGGCGCCGGCTCAGCGCGCGAGCGCGGCCTTCTCGAACCGAACGATCTTGTTCTGGTCGCGGCTCGTCACGTAGATCGCCTCCGCGTCGATCGCGATGTGATACGGCGATGCAAGATCATCTGCGATGATCACCGGCGGCCGCGTGCCGTCCTTCGCGATCCGGAGCAGCTTCGCAGGTTTGCCCCACGAGAACGTGTAGATCGAGCCGCCGTCGGCGACCATGTGGTCGCTGTTCTCGAGCTTGTCGGCGATCGTGGTCGTCTCGCCGGTCGCGAGCGAGATCCGGCGCAACGTCTTGTCTCGCTCGCTGTAGACGAACGCGTAGGTCTCGTCGGCGACGATCGCGGTCGGCCGCGGGATGCCGCGCGCGATCACGTGCGGTGTGCCACCCGAGGTCGGAACGGTGACGACCGTGCCGGTGCTGTAGCTCGCGGCGAACAGCATCGTGCCCGAGATACCGAGGACGCCGCGTGGGATCTCGAACAACTTCTGCGGATCGCCGCCGCGCGCCGGGATCTTCATGACCTCGTTACGCTTGAACATCGTGCAATACACAAAGCGATCGTCGGCGACGACCGCTTCCGGTTGATCGGCGAGCCCGCGAATGCCGGCGTGTGTCACCGCCGGCGCCGCGAGATCGATCTCGAGCAGGTCCTTCTTCGTCGACGCGAACACGTGATCTCCCGCGACGACGAGGCTGAACGCGAAGCCGAGGTGCTGATCGCTCAGCTGCTTCGGCGTGCCGCTGCCGTCTTTGGCCATCGTCCAGAGCGCGCCGGTGCTGTCGGTCCACACGAGCGCGCGCCCGACGACCACGATACTCATCGGTGACTCGCCGACCGGCAGATCCATCCGCGCGGGCTTGGCGGCGCCCTGTTGCACGACGGGCACGACCTGCGGCGGCATCGGCTGCGGACGCGCGGCGGTCCCGCAACCTACGGCGATGATCGCGAGCCAGCTGAACCGCATCGTGTACAGCCTAGCTGTTCCTACAGACGATCGAGCGCACGATCGGCGGCTTCGAGAGACTGCGGTGATGCTCGCAGGTGGCTCCACGGATCCCCGATTCGATCGATCCGCGCACGCATGTCGGGCAGCCGAAATCCGTCGGGCCGGAGCACCTCGTCGACTTCTTCCCACTCGATCGGCGCGGAGATCGGCGCGTTCGGCCGGCCGCGGAGCGAATACGGCGCCACGAACGTCGCACCGGGCGCGTTGCGCATCGTGTCGAGATACAGCCGGCCTTTCCGATCCTTCTTGTAGAACTCGGTCGTGTAGAGATCCGGATGCTGCTCGCACATCCGTGCAGCGACTCGGTGTCCAAACGCGGCAGCTTGCTCGAACGTTGCAGTCCCATCGAGCGGTGCGACCACATGCAGGCCTTTCGAGCCCGTCGTCTTGACGAACGAAGCGAGGCCGATCTCCTCGAACAGCGCGCGTAGATCGAGCGCGGCTCGGCGTACGAGATCGAAGCGACCGTCGGGCGGATCGAGATCGAACACGACGAGATCGGGATGCTCCGGCTGTTGCCTGCGGCTCGTCCAGATGTGCAGCGCGATCGCGCCCTGGTTCGCGAAGTACACGAGCGCCGCCTGCGAATTGCACAGCGGATACTCGACGCGCGTCTTGGTGCCGAGCACGACCCGCTCGATCCACGGCGGAAAGTGCTTCTGCGCGTGCTTCTGAAAGAACCCGCCGGCCGCGATCCCTTTCGTGAAGCGTTCGAGCGTCAGCGGCCGGTCGCGCAGCTCGGGAACCATCACGTCGGCGACCTCGTGGTAGTACGCGATGATGTCTCCCTTCGTGACGCCGACCTCGGGAAACACCACTCGATCGACGTTCGTGCAAGCGACCGTCACGTCTCCGAACGAGTAGCTCTTGGTACTCGGCACCGAGCTCAGCTATCGACGAATGCGCCGAATGCGCTCAGCTCGCCGCGATCGAAGAACAACCGCTCGCAGCCGTCGCACCAGTCGTATTCGACCTCGCCCGCGCCGCGGAGCGCGACCATCTCCTTGTCGCACTCGTGGCAATGCGCGCTGGTCGTGCGGTGCTGATGTGCCGAGCCGACGCCTTCTTCGACGACGTGGGCGAGGCCGAGCGCCTCGATCATCTCGGACTCACCTTTGTCGAGCACGACGCCACCACACTGCGGACAGCGGTCGATCACCACCGTGTGCTGAATGTTGACCTCGGCCATCTCGGTCGTGCAGGCGGGGCACTTCATTGGACGTGGACGATACCATGCGTGATCGATGTGGGCGGGACATCGACATTGGACGCGACGTGTAGGCGTGCTTACGGCTGTCGTTATCGCTTGATCCAAGGCGCCGGCGCGCGAAGGATGAACGGATGCACATTCACTTCGGTACTGCGTTGATCGTTGCCGCGCTCGTCGCGTCGATCTTGCTGGTGCTCAATCGCGGTGATCGGCTGTTCCCGATGGTCGCGATCGTCGCCTCCGGTGTCGAAGCCCTGATCGCCTTCGGGATCCTGACGCTCTCGGTCTCGACGTTCCGGATCGACGTCATCTTGCCGGCCGCCCTGACGATCGCCGGTGGCATCTGCTGGGCGCGATCGTCGGTGAAGTCGACGATCGCCGCTTCGACAGTAGTCCTGATGGTCGGCGTGATGCAGCTACTTCTCGCGCTCAACATCTTCAACTAAGTCGCGGGCGCGACCATACTCGCGCCGATGGATCCCGAGCTCCAAAGGTTGCTGGCGCGGCGGTGGCGAATCGGCCTGGTGCTGACCGCGGTGATGATGGCCACCTACTTCGGCTTCATCCTGCTCGTCGCCTTCGACAAGGAGGCGGCCGGCACGCTCGTGCTCGGTGACCGGGTCAGCATCGGCATCGTGCTCGGCGCGCTGTTGATCATCCTCGCGCCGATCCTGACGAGCTTCTATGTCCGCTGGGCCAACCGGACCTACGATCCCGCGATCGCGGCGGCAACGAAGCGCCGCCGGCAGGACGCGAAATGAGCGATGTCACGAAGCCGGTGACCGCGCTCGGCGAGACGAACACGACCGCGATCGCCTCGTTCGTCGGATTTGCCCTGATCACGCTCGCGATCACGTACTGGGCGGCGCGCCGCACGCGAACGTCGGCCGAATTCTTCGCCGCCGGCGGCCAAGTCTCGGCCCTGCAGAACGGGTTCGCACTCGCCGGCGACTACATGAGCGCGGCGAGCTTCCTCGGCATCGCCGGTCTCGTGTCGCTGTCGGGGTTCGACGGGCTGATCTATTCGATCGGCTTTCTCGTCGGCTGGCCGGTGATCACGTTCTTGATCGCCGAGCCATTGCGCAACCTCGGCACGTACACGTTCGCGGACGTCGTCGCGTTTCGCTTGAAGCAGAGGCCGGTGCGGATCTCCGCGGCGATCAGCACGCTGACGGTCGTGACGTTCTACCTGATCGCGCAGATGGTCGGCGCCGGCAATCTGGTGCACTTGATGTTCGGCCTCTCGTACAACGTGGCGATCGTGATCGTCGGCGCCGTGATGCTGATCTACGTGTTGTTCGGCGGGATGATCGCGACGACGTGGGTCCAGATCATCAAGGCAGGTCTGTTGCTCCTCGGCGCGACGACGCTCGCGGTCCTCGTGCTCGCGAAGTTCGACTTCAATCCGCTGACGATGTTCGAGGCGGCTCGCGATCATTACGGAGCGGGCGTGATGGCACCGGGCAAGCTCGTCGCGAGTCCCCTCGAGGCGATCTCGCTCGGCATCGCGCTGATGTTCGGCACCGCGGGCCTGCCGCATATCTTGATGCGGTTCTACACCGTGCGCGACGCTGCGACGGCTCGCCGATCGGTGGCCTACGCGACCTCGCTGATCGGCTGGTTCTATCTCGTCACGTTCGTGCTCGGCTTCGGCGCGATGGTGCTCGTCGGCAAGGATGCGATCACCTCCGTCGACAAGGGCGGCAACATGGCCGCGCCGCTGCTCGCGGAGGTGCTCGGCGGTACCGGCTTCCTCGGCTTCATCTCGGCGGTCGCGTTCGCGACGATCCTCGCGGTCGTCGCCGGACTCGCGCTGTCGGGTGCCGCGGCGATCGCGCACGATCTGTGGGGCCACGTCATCCGCAACGGCAAGATCGAAGAGCGCGAACAGCTCAAGGTCGCACGCATCGCGACGATCGTGCTCGCGGTCGTCGCGATCGGGCTCGGCGTGGTGTTCCACGGCCAGAACGTCGCGTTCATGGTCGGTCTCGCATTCTCGATCGCCGCGAGCGCGAACTTTCCCGCGCTGCTGCTCTCGATGACCTGGGCGAGGCTCACGACCCGCGGCGCCGTCGCGAGCATGCTCGCGGGGACGATCAGCTCCGTCGTGTTGATCCTGCTGTCGCCGACGGTCTGGGTCGACCTATTTCACAACGCGGCGCCGATCATTCCGCTCAAGAATCCAGGTGTGATCAGCGTGCCGCTCGCGTTCCTCGTCGCGATCATCGTCTCGCTGCTGCGCCCCGAACCGGATTCGCAGAGTGGTTTCGCGGCGCTTCAAGAGCGAATGCACCTCGGCCGCGAACGCTAGCCGCCGGGCACGAACTGCCGACTCGGCAAGTCTTGCCGGGACGGGTTGCCCCATCAGGCGTCTGCTCGCCGGGATCACGGCAAGAGTTGCCCGGATCGGCTTGGCGTGCGGCGTGCTGGAGGTGCTGCGCATGTTTACAAAATCAATCACGCTCGGCGCGGTCCTGCTTACCGCGTGCGTCGCCGATCAAGGCGTCTCCACCACCACCCAGCTCGAGTCGGACCACGACTATCCAGCGAACGTTCCGGCCGCGCTGGCGCCGGCGGCGGATCAGCGCCTCGCGTTCTCGTTCGATGCGTCGGGCGTTCAGATCTACCAATGCCGGGCGACCGCGACCGGCGCCGCATGGACCTTCGTCGCGCCCGATGCGCGCCTCTACCGCAACGGCCACGACGTTGGACATCACTACGCGGGCCCGACCTGGGAGTACCAAGATGGCAGCCTGATCGCCGGCGCGAAGCTCGCTGCCGCGACGGTCGATCTCACCGCGATTCCCTGGTTGCTGTTGAAGGTCGCGAGCCACGGCGGTCCCGAAGGCAAGATGAGCGAGATCAGCTCGATCCAGCGCCTCGAGACGGTCGGTGGCCTCGCACCGGCGACCGGCTGCGATCTCGACCACGTCGGCGCGAACGCAAACGTCCCGTACACCGCGACGTACTTCTTCTTCCGCACGGAGACGCCGGAAGCTGAAGACATCGACTGAACAGGCTCGCTCCGCTCCCGGAGATGTCACCCGCGATCGGTGTTCCGCGGCGCTGTTCGCGGGTAGATTTCCCGGATGAAGAAGCTCCTGGTTCTGGCGGTGGTGTCGACGGTCGCGTTCGCGGGATATCGATGGAACGCAGCTTCCTCGGCGGAAGACAAAGGCCTCGCGCAGGACCGCGTGTGGATCGATCACCTGCCCCGCGGCGAGCGCGACATGATCAACGTGTTCGTCCTGCTGACCGAGCACCCGATCGGCGCGTTCCAGCAGACCTCCGCATGGAAGGGCGGGTTCGAGGCGTTCCGCTACGAGGCGAACGGCGGCGAGGTCCGCGCCGTGTATCCGCAGACCGGCGATCGCGAGAAGTTCAAGGTTCGTGCGACCAAGTGCACCGAGAACCAGATGGACTACTGCCTCGAGATCGAAGGCGCGTCGCGCGGCGTCAAGCGCTACTACTCGCGCAAGGGCTGGGAGATCGACTCGCGCGATCGCGCCGATGCGATCGTCCACGGTCTCTATTAGCGGGTCGAATAGTAGAGGCGGTCGACGCCGCTGCGATTGCTCGAGAATACGATGTAGCGTTCGTCGGACGAGACCCACGGATCGCGATCCTGGCTCGAAGTATTGAGCTCGGTGACCGCCGTCGGCGCACCGTACGGGTCGCTCTCGGTCGCACGGCGGGCGACGTAGATGTTCGCGTCGCCGGTCTTGTTGCTCGAGAAGTAGACCGTCAGCGGGTTTGGCTCCACCGGGTCGCATTCGCTGCTCGTTGCATCGTCGAGCTCGGAGACCCGCGTAGGTGCCACCCACGCCGCGCTGGTCGAGCTTCGCGTGGTGATCCACAGCGCTTCGTCGGTGACCGTCGCGCCTTTGCAGAAGATCAGCCGCTTGAGATCCGCGCGCGGAGACGGAGCCCACTCGTTGGCCGACGTGCTGCTGAAGTTGAGCATCGCGATGCCACTGAATGCGGCACTTCGGTTCGGGCGCGTCGCCCCGTACAGCTGAAAGTGGAACGGGTCCGCTCGATTGCTCGAGAAGTAGATCGCCAGGCCGCTCGCCGCGACCTTTGCCGTCGTCTCTTCGGCCGTCGTGTTGAGGCTCGGCGCGATCACGGGAGGATCGAACGGCGCGTTGATCGAAGTCCGCGTCGCGACATAGATGTCTTCGTCGTACGGGAAAGCGCGCTTGCTGCCGAAATAGATCTCGAGCAAATCGCTGGTCAGGCTCGGATCATCTTCGCCCGCACCCGTGTCGAGCTCCATCAGCTCGACTGGAGCCGACCATGCTCCGAGATCGGTCGCGCCGTCGCTCCGCGTGTCGAGCATCGCGTCCCTCGCGCGGCCGTCGGTTTGCGCCGCGTCGCCGCTGAGATCGGTCGCGCCGTGCGGAAACGAGCAAGCGCCCATCACGATCGGTAGAACCCACGAGGCGCGCATCTCGCGAGCATCTTGCCTTGTACCCGTCACGGTTGCATCTGGGATATCGTCGTGCCGTGGATTTGCGCAAGTTGCGCAGCGAGCTCCTCGACAGAAATCGCGATAATGTCTCGCGCACCGCGAGCTATCTCGAGCTGTACGCGTGGACGCGCGACCACGGTCCCGAGCTCCCGTGGCTGTTCATGGCGCACCTGGTCTCGCGCAATGCCGGCTACTTGATGTCGGATCTGGCGCGCAGGATCGCGGGAACCGCCGATCCGACGGTCGCGGCCGCGATGCGCACGCTGTTCGTGTTGCTCGAGCGCGGCAACTTCTTGATCTTCTACGACGCGTGGCACCACGTGCTGTCGTACCTCGCCGGTGATCCGCTCCGGGCGCCACGCGTGCCCGTGTTCATGTGCGAAGCGTGGGCGCGATTCGATCGCGGTCGCGACGAGCGCCAGCTCGTGCTCGATCTCGTGCACAACGAGCAAAACCTGATCGAGCGGCGCGCGGTGCATCATCCCGAGCTCGCGCCCGGGATGTTGCTGCTCGATCTCATCGAGGCCAGCGGTCGCGAGAAGCCGCTCGTGTTTCCGCCGCCGGATGCATCCGAGATCCGGGTCAGCGGCTTCAAGCAGCTCGCACGGCGAATCGCGGCGGGACAGCGGATCTTCGACGAGGTCGTCGCCGACACCACGCGCCGGCAGGCGATGTTCGAGTGGGCGCTCGCGCATCCGCACACCGGTTCGCGCGCGATCTACGGCGGTACGCCGGGACCGACCGTTCGCGAAGCGTGGCCGATCGACACCGTGCGCGGCTTGTGGCCGCACGTGCACGCGGATCCGGAACCGGATCCCGCGTATCCGTGACTGGGCCTCAATGCGTAGGCTGACGGCGCGTTCGAAACCAGGGTACCATTGGACTCATGAGAACAATACTGGTTGGATTATTGCTGGTCGTAGGTTGTGGCTCTGACTCGAAGGCGACGGTCGACGCTCCACCGGCGGTTCCCGCGATGTTGACACTCTCCGGGACCGCGGCTTCCATTGGCATCGGCGGTCGCACGCCGGAGCAAGGAGTCGCGGTCACAGCGTACAAGGTGAGCGATGACACGATGATCGGGACAGGGATGACCGATGCGTCGGGCAATTTCACGCTGACAGTCGCTTCGAACGGTGTCGCCGTCGACGGCTACCTGAAGGCCACCAAAGCGACGTTTAAAGACACGTATCTCTATCCGCCGGCGCCACTAACCGCAAATTTCTCCGGGGCAACGGTGTTGCTCTTGACTCCAGCGGTCTGGATGCAGGCAACCCAATTAGCCGGAGGAACACAAACCGCGGGTAACGGCTGGATTGGGATCTTGGTGGTGGACGCCAACATGATGGCGGTCGCCGGCGCGACGGTCAGCAGCACGCCTGCTGGAATGATTCATTACAACGACTCCAGTGGCCTACCCCATTCGACGTCGACCGTGACAGCAGCCGACGGTATCGGCTACGACATCGACGTCGCTTCGGGCCAAGTGTCTGTAAGCGCAGCCAAGGCAGGTGCGACGTTCAACACACACTCGATCAAGGCGCGTCCCGATCAGGTCACGTTGACCATCGTTAGCGAATAATTCTTCGCAACTAGAAGGCTGCTCTGCGGAGTAGATGCGCGAACACAATAGCGGTCGACGCAATCGATTTCGAGGGACTCGCTCGATGTCAGGGGCTTCGCAACGACATCGGCGCGTTTGAATTCAAGCCTTGACGTCAACCGGCTGTGACCTTCGTGGCTCTGTAGGGCCATGCGTAACCTCCCTATCCTGTTTGCATTCGGTC
>JAQBQF010000331.1 GCA_028287115.1 Myxococcales bacterium | reverse complement strand
GTCGGCACGCGACGATGTCGGTGATGGCTGAAGACGTGCAACTGACGAAGGCCCAAAAGGTCTTCACGATGCTGGGAGCGCTCCTCGGGCTACTCCTCGCCGCGCTCGATCAAACGATCGTTTCGACGGCGGGCCCGAAGATCCAAAAGGATCTGCAAATCGAAGCTGGGCTCTATGTCTGGATCACGACGGCGTACCTCGTCGCGTCGACCGTCCTCGTGCCGATCTACGGCAAGCTGTCCGATCTCTACGGTCGCCGGAAGATCCGGCTGATCGCGGTGATCATCTTCCTGTCCGGCTCGTTCCTGTGCGGCGTGTCGCAGAGCTCGACCCAATTGATCGCCGCGCGCGCGGTGCAAGGCATCGGCTCGGCCGGATTGTTCACGAGCGCATTCGCGGTCGTCGCGGATCTGTTTCCGCCTGCGGAGCGCGGCAAGTGGCAGGGCATGTTCGGTGCGGCGTTCGGCGTGTCCTCGGTGATAGGTCCGCTGATGGGCGGCTTCATTACGGACAACTTCGGCTGGCACTGGGCCTTCTTCATTAACCTGCCGCTCGGGCTTATCGCGATCGCTTTCATCGTCATCTACATGCCGCCGTTGCGGCCGGCGGACGGCAGTCGCAAGAAGCTCGATATCGCGGGTGCCGTCGCGTTGGCGCTCGCGGTCCTGCCGTTGCTGTTCGGTCTGTCTCTCGGCCACAGTGCGACGCGCGAAGCCGCCGGCTGGCCTTGGCTGTCGTGGCAGATCGTCACGCTGTTCGGGATCTCGCTCGTCGGAACGGTCGCGTTCGTGTGGGTCGAACGCCGCGCGGAGAGCCCGATCCTCGATCTCGGCCTGTTCAAGATCAAGACGTTCGCGATCGGTGCTCTCGCCGCGTTTGTCGTCGGTGGCGCGTTCCTCGGAGCGATCGTCTACCTGCCACTCTTCATGGTGAACGTCGTCGGTTTGTCGTCGACGAGCTCGGGCCTGACCACCGTGCCGCTGACGTTCGGCATCGTCGCGGCAAACATCACGTCCGGGCAGCTCGTGTCCCGGCTCGGTTCGTACAAAGGCCTGCTGGTCGGCTCGCTCGTGATCTTGGTCTGCGCATTCATCCTGCTCGCGACGACGCTGACACCGGATGCGACCCAGCTCGGTGTCTCGGCGAAGATGGTGCTCCTCGGCATCGGGCTCGGTCCGTCGATCCCGCTGTTCACGCTCGCGATCCAGACCTCGGTTCAGCCGTCGCAGATCGGCGTCGCGACCGCCGCTGCGACGTTCTTTCGCCAGCTCGGCTTCACGATAGGCATCGCCATTGCCGGCACGACCTTCGCCGGTGCATTCGCGAGCACGTTGCAGAGCGGAATACCGGAGGCGACCGCCGACGTCCCGGCGGCGATGCGCGATCAGCTCCAGCCGCAACGCTCGGACGACGATGACCCTCTCGTCGCATTCGACCCGGCGAAAGTCATGGAGCAGGCCGACAGGAAGATCGACGCATCGCCGATGCCGGCGGATCTCAAGCCGCTCGCGAAGCAGCGTGCACACGCGACGATCGAACGCGTGGCTCGCGTGTTCAAGGTGGCCTACACGAACGGGCTCGTCTCGGTGTTCTGGATCTTGCTCCTGGTCGCGATCCTTGCCTTGGCGATCACGACTGTCTTGCCGCAGCTGCCGCTGCGTACGGGACCACCGGGCGCAAGGCCGCCGATCGCGGATTAGTGTTGCAGCTTTCCGACGACGACCTTGGCGGCACGTAGCAGGCGATCGCCGAACTTGAAGCCGGGCTCCATCTGCTTGACGACCATGCCGTCGAACATCGAGTCGGTGACCGGCACCATGGCGACGGCCTCGTGCATCTGCGGATCGAACTGGAGGCCCTCCGCGTTGATCCGTTCGAGGCCGAGCCGGCCAAGCACGCGCTCGAGCTGACCCTCGACCATGCGGACACCTTCGATCATTGCCGGATCGCATTTGCCATCGACCGCTTGGATCGTCCGCTCGAGATTGTCGAGAACAGGCAGGACCTCGCTGACGAGCTCGGCGCGCGTCTCGTCGTAGACGTTCTTGGCGTCGCGCTCGACCCGTGTCTTCGCGGATTCGAGATCGCGGAGGGCTCGCCTGAGGGATTCTCGATCGGCCTCCACCGGCGACGGCGATGGCTCGGGCGCGTTTTGATCGGCGGGACCCTGTCCGAGCTCGTGCTCTGGCCGGAGATCGGCGCGCTTCGCTTCCTCGTCCTCGCGTTCGCGTTCGAGCTCGCCCCAGGCAAAGCCCTCGCTGAGATCCTCGGGATCAATTGCGTTCTTGACGCGGTCTGGATTGTGCGGAGCCATGCTCCCGAGCGGTTTCAAGACGCATGCCGGGGAGGCTCCGAAATCCCCCGTTACGCGTCGCGCAACGTGAGACCGCGCGCGACGCTGGTCGCCTTCGCGAGCGCGGCTTCCGAAGTCTCGTCCGTTGCGAGCACGACACCGAGGCGCCTGCGCGGGCCCGCGGACGGCTTGCCGAAGAACCGGACGTCCACGTCGGGGATCGCGTAGGCCTCGGCCAGGCCGTCGAGCACGGGGGACTTGAGATCACCTGCCGCGCGCAGTGCGACGCTCGCGCCCGCTGCATGACGCCGGATCGCCGCGACCGGCAGTCCGAGGATCGCGCGCGCATGAAGGGCGAACTCGCTCCAGCTCTGCGTCGCGAGCGTCACCATGCCGGTGTCGTGCGGACGGGGACTGACCTCGCTGAAGATCACCTTGTCGCCTGGCAGCAAGAACAGCTCGACACCAAAGATCCCGTGTCCGCCGAGCCGATCAGTGATTCGCTTCGCGATCGTTTGCGACTGTTCGAGCTGGGCGGCGCTCATGGCATGCGGCTGCCAGCTCTCGACGTAGTCGCCGCCGACTTGGCGGTGACCGATCGGATCGCAGAACGAGGTCCCGTTGACCGCACGCACGGTCAGCATCGTGATCTCGCTGTCGAATTTCACGAACTGCTCGACGATCACGCGGCCGGCGCCGGTGCGCCCTCCGGTCTGTGCGTAGTGCCAGCTCTTCTCGAGATCCGCTTCGGTGTGCGCGACCGATTGGCCCTTACCGGACGAGCTCATGATCGGTTTGATCACGACCGGCCAGCCCAGCGCGCGACCGGCGGCCCGCAGCTCTTCGAACGTGTCTGCAAACTGGAACCGAGCCGTCGGGAGCCCGAGCTCTTCGGCGGCGACGCGCCGGATCGCCTCGCGATCCATGGTCAATCGTGCGGCCTGGGCCGTCGGGATCACCGTCCACCCCTCGGCCTCGAGCGAGACGAGCTCGGCGGTCGCGATCGCCTCGATCTCGGGAACGATCAGGTGCGGCCGCTCGCGTTCGACGACCGCGCGCAACGCCGCGCGATCGAGCATGTCGATCACGTGACTGCGATGCGCGACCTGCATCGCGGGCGCCCCGGCGTAGCGGTCACACGCGATCACCTCGACACCGAACCGCTGGAGCTCGATCACGACCTCCTTGCCGAGCTCGCCAGATCCAAGCAGCAAGACTCGGGTGGCAGCGGGGCTTCCAGGCGTGCCGAGCGAGACGGGCTTCATGCGCGGCTCTTACCACGCCCACCTGACTTCACGGGCGGGCCGCACGTGCATGTGGGCGACCAACCCAGGTGATCTCTCGCTTGCTCTACACGTGCGCGCCCGTGACCTCCTCGCGATCTTCTTCCTCGCCGAGGCGCTCGATGTGCGCCTCGATCGCGGCGAGATGACGTCGCTCGTCATCGCGATTGAGGAGCACGATCTCGAGGGCGACCGGCGGCAGGTCCAACTCGAGCGCTTTCTCGTACATCTTGTTCGTGATCTTCTCGTTCATGCGCATCGCCTTGAGTGCGCCTTTGGTGCCCGTGACGCTACGCAGCTTCGTCATGCCTTCGATCAGGACGCCTTTGACATCGCGGCCGAGGTCCTTCGGCGAACCGCCGAGCACCGTGACCACCGCGGTCAGCTCGATAATGTGGCGTTCGTGATCGCTCTTGAACAGCTCGAGGTCATCGGCCGCGGCGGCGTCGTCGACGTGCTCGATGGCGAGGTCGTAAGCCTGGACGGCATCGTAATCGAGCTGGATGAGATCATTCAGCTGATCGATGACCTTCTGATCGT
>JAQBQF010000312.1 GCA_028287115.1 Myxococcales bacterium | reverse complement strand
TGAGGGAAGCGATGTCCGAGAGCATCTCCTTGCGGCGATCGCCGAAGCCCGGCGCCTTGACGGCGCAGATCTGCAGCGTGCCACGGAGCTTGTTGACGACGAGCGTCGCGAGCGCTTCACCATCGACATCTTCGGCGATGATGAGGAGCGGCTTGCCCTGCTTGGCGACCTGCTCGAGGACCGGCAGGAGCTCCTTCATGTTCGAGATCCTCTTCTCGTGGATCAGGATGTACGCGTCGTTGAGCACGCACTCCATCCGCTCCGTGTCCGTCACGAAGTACGGCGAGAGATAGCCGCGATCGAACTGCATACCTTCGACGACGTCGAGCTCGCTGTTGAGCGTCTTCGCCTCTTCGACGGTGATCACGCCTTCCTTTCCGACCTTCTTCATCGCCTCGGCGATCATGTTGCCGATCTCGGTGTCGCCGTTCGCGCTGATCGTGCCGACCTGCGCGATGTCCTCTTTGCCCTTGGTGGGCGTCGAGAGCTTCTTCAGCGACTCGATGATCGCGGCGACCGACTGGTCGATACCGCGCTTGAGCTCCATCGGGTTGTGACCGGCCGCGACGAGCTTGGAGCCCTCGCGGTAGATCGACTGCGCGAGCACCGTCGCGGTGGTCGTGCCGTCGCCGGCGTTGTCGGAGGTCTTGGAAGCGACTTCCTTGACCATCTGCGCGCCCATGTTCTCGAACTTGTTCTCGAGCTCGATCTCCTTGGCGACGGTGACGCCGTCCTTGGTGACCGTGGGAGCGCCCCACGACTTCTCGATCACGACGTTGCGGCCGCGTGGGCCGAGCGTCACTTTGACTGCGTTCGCGAGCGTGTCGACGCCGGCGAGAACGCGGTTACGAGCCTTCTCGTCAAAAATAATATCTTTGGCACCCATGACGTTCTCTCCTTAGTCGATCACGCCGAGGACTTCGTCCTCGCGCAGAATGATGTGGTCTTTGCCGTCGACCTTGATCTCGGTGCCGGCGTACTTGCCGAACAGGATCCGGTCGCCCGCCTTCACGTCGAGCTTCACGAGGACACCTTCCTCGTTGCGCTTGCCGCTGCCGACAGCGATGACTTTGCCCTCGAGCGGACGCTCTTTGGCGGAATCGGGAATGATGATGCCGCCGCGAGTCTTTTCAGCCTCTTCGACGCGGGTCACAAGGATGCGATCCTGTAGCGGACGAACGTTCATGACTTGCTCCTCAGTAAGAACCGGAATTTTGTTAGCACTCACAAGGGACGACTGCTAACGGGCACCGAGATAAGGCTGTTGGCCGCGCCGCGCAAGGGGCTAGGCGACCGTTTTTACTGAGGACTCCCTATCTGTTTTTGATAGTGTGTGAGTAACACGAACAGGTCGCAAAAACGGCCGATCGGGAGCTTACTCAAATTATCGGAATATGAGGAGAACTTGCGATTTACCGCCGCACCGCGACAATTGAATCATGGACGTAACGTTGGCAACCTCTGTGGATGAGTTCTTCCATGAGGTGGTGACCGACGCTCTGTCGGTCGTCGATCTCGAGGCCTCTGAACCCGCGAGCTGGTACCTGGTCGGCCTGCTTGGCGAAATGACCCGCGCCCGTCTCACGGACGAGCCGCTGGGCGTGAAGCTGGCGCAGACCACCACGACCGATCCCGGCGAACGGGTCCGCACGCTCAAGCAAGTCGGGGACACTTCTTTATATGTGGCCGGCTTCTTTGCCGAGTCTCTCAATCGGTCGCTGGTCGCGGTCGACTACTACGTCAATCTCGGCCAGTCCGCGTACGCGCAGCTCGCGCGGTCGCTCGGCAGCCAGAAGTCGATCACGGAAGTCTACGAAGAGCTCGCCGAGAATTTCCCGCAGTTCGTGGACGTGCTCCTGCAAGTCCGCAAGCGCACCGACTTCGCGACCAGCGATGTCGGCCGGCTCTACGAGATGTGGCTGCGGACGCGCGATGAATGGATCGAGAAGAAGCTGCGCACGCTGGGCGTGCTCGTGGATCCGGACCACAAGGTCATCCAGTAGTGAAGATGATTGCCCGCGTCCAGCGGGGGCTCGAGACGCTGTATCGGGTCGATACGGGCGTCGAGATCGATGACTTCATGATCAACGAGGCGGCGCGCGACGGACTGGCGCCCCAGCGCAAGCCGCGCGAGCAGCTCCTCGCGTACCAGCATAGCGGCGGTGAGATGGGGCTTGGCCTGTTCATCCATCCGGCCGTGCTCGCGAACCTCCACCGCCACGACCCGGGCAACCGGCTCGACGACACCAACTTCGGCGACTTCTTGCTCTCGGTCGAAGGCGTCAGCCACTTCATCTATACGGTGTGCTGCGCGCGCGCGGACCGGCCGGTGACGCAGCTCGAGCTCGAGCTGCAGGCCGAGGTCGATAAGTACGTCACCTGCCTGCTCGCGACCGAGACCGAGCAGGCGACCTCGCAGACGCTGCGCCGGCGCCTGTTCGGCGACGCCGAGTACGAGCCGGATCTCGACGGCGAAGAACGCGACCGCTATCGGGCCGCCAACGACAATGCGCAGCGCTACGCCGCGTGGCTCGAAGCCGTGTTCGTGATCCCGCGGAAGATTCCCGAGATGCTCGGCGAGCTGCGCCGGTTCTATCGCGTGGGGCTGGCCGCGAAGCTCGCGCAGATCTCCCGTGCCGCTTAGGGCGCCGCGAGCACGACCGTGACCGTCACGCCGCGGGCGAGGCCGAGCTTGATCGGCGTGCCCGGTGCCGCCCGCATCATCTGCCACCCGTTGACGTAGTCCGCGCCGGAGCAGGGGATGCCGTCGACCGCCGTCAACACGTCTCCGATCTTCAGCTCGGTCTTCGCGGCCGGGCCAGCCGGATCGATCCAGCTGACCTTGTACTCGGACTGATCCATCTCGGTACCCGGAGGGTGCGCCGCAAAATGGATCCCGAGATCGCCCACCGGGTCGCCGCGCTTGACCCGTTGCTTGAGGATCTTGATGTCGCCGATGTCGACCGTGCCGGTGCCTGCGACGTTGCGCAGGACTTGAATGAAGCTGAACTCGCTCTCCGCGAAGTCCTTCGGAAACCCGCGAATCGTCACCGGTCCAAGCGGTGCATTCTTGATCGAGAACTTGCCGGCGTCGTCCGTCACGTTGTCCTGCTCGTCTTCGCCGTTTGCATAGAACACGAAGTTGCCGCCGCCTTTGCCGATGCCTGCCATCAGCGTGATCCTGGGAACTGGTGCGCCGGAGATCAGCTCGATCACGCGCCCGGTCAGGGTGACGACCGGATCGAGCTCGATCTCGACGCCCGTCTTGTGCTCGCCGTCCGCGAGATCGACCGTGGTTTGTTTCTGACCGTGGTCGGCCGAGGCGGTCACCGTGAAATGGCCGGCGGGGACGTCGTGAATCGCAAAGGCGCCGATCGTTCGGAAAAACTGTTCGCGACGGGTAAAGCCGGTCTTCGGATCGTGAAGGTCGAGGCTGATCTCGTCGGGCGCTCCGCCCCCCGCGCGGCGGACGATTCCTTCAAGAACGCCGGTCGCCTTGATCTGGAGCCGTGCCGTCCCACCGATCGCGACGTGCTCCGCGATCGCTTCGCCACCACCTTTGCGAAACGCGCGCAGCGTGTAGCTGCCGGGTGACAGCTTCGTCACCGTGAACGTGCCATCGGTCGCCGTCAACACGGGGCGCTCGTCCGCGGTCCATCGCGTCTCGGTGACGCTCGATCTCTGACTGCCCGCCGCGTCGGATTCACGCGCCGCGACCACGAAGGCGTCGGTCACGGGCTTGCCGTCGGGATCCGTGACGGAGCCTTTGATCGATCCCGACTGTGACTCGACGACCAGCTTGACCGAGCCGATCTGCGCGGCGCGCACGGTGACGCGCTCACCTTGCTTCGTATCGTCGTTCGATCCGGGCTTGCGCAGATCATCGCTCCACCAACCGCGATGGGCGAGCACGCGGTACTCGCCGGGCCTCAGGCCCTCGATCTTGAAGCTGCCGTCGTCGCTCGAGCGCACGTTGTTGAAGCGGAAGGTCCACATGTTGCCCGTCGTGGAGCGTGCGGAGACCTGCACGCCACTGACCGGCTTGCCTTCCGAGTCGCTGACCGTGCCGGTGATCGCGCCGACGTCGTCGAGCACCAGATCTTTGTGAACGGTCGCATTGCCGGCGACCTCGAGCTTCCAGCCGTCCTTGGGTCCCACGCCTCGGTCGCTGCTGATGTCGACCTTGAACGTGCCCGGTCTCAGACCTTCGAGCGCATACGTCCCATCTTTCTTGCTCGTGTCGGCGCCCCAGCCCGTCTTCTCTCTCGCGGCGCCGCCCGTGCTGCGTGCCGTCACCCGAGCGTCCTCGACGGGGTCACCGGACTTCGTCACGACGCGGCCCTTGATGATCGCTCCGGCCTCGACTTGCCACTCGAGACCGAGAAGGTCTTTGTCGGACACCGCCAGCGTCGGATACGTGTCGAGCGATCGGTAACCTTCGCAGCCGACCTGCACGTGATAGGTGCCGGGCAGCACGCCGTTCGCGTGAAGCGTGCCGTCCGGATCGCGGTCGGCCGACGCGAACCGATTGCGATCGGAGTCGCGGAACGACAGCCAGGCTTGCTTGCAGGTCGTCGCCTTGTCACCCGGAATCACGACACGACCTGAGATCTGCACCGCGGGAAACAGCTTTACGATCACGCCGTCGACATGCTGCCCGAGCCCGACGAGCGTCGAGCCCTCGGATCGACCGTAGCCAGCCGCCGAGCGCGCGGTCACGACATAGCGGTCGGGTGACAGGCGCGACAGGCGGAAGTGCCCCTTGTCATCGGTCGTGTCGCCATGGGAATTGCCTTCTCGGTACCCGCCGTCGTCTTGCTCGCTAGTTACCGCGACGCCGGCGACAGGTACCCCCGATTTCGCATCGACGACCGTGCCCGAGAGCGACGATTCGGGGGTCAGCAAGATCTCGAACTTGCCTGGTGCGCTGCCGTCATCGGAGCCGCTCGCGTATCCGTCGGCGGTCGCAGTTACCGAGATCGCGCCGGGCTTGACCCACATCGAGAACTTGCCCTGTTCGTCGGTGTCGATCGCCGGATACTCGGTTCCGCCCGACCACCATCCACCGCCGGCGCGCACCATCGCGTGTGCGATCGCGCCGCCGCTCACATCCGAGACGATGCCGGTGATCTCGACGCCGCCTTTGCGGAGCACGAGGTCGACACCGGTCTTGTGCTCGCCGGCGTGGAGCTCGAAGCTCGTCTGGTGTTCGTCGCCGTCGGGATGATAGACCGCCGGCCTGAACGGCTTACCCATCGCACTGGCGACGTACTCGGCCGCATAGAGCTCGCCGATCACGTAATGACCCTGATCGTCGGCATTGGTGCATCGAGGGTCGCGCTGCAAGTCGCCAGGCAGATCATGCGAAGACGCGTCGACGCACACGCGAGCATGCGCGATCGCGGCATGGTCCTCGTCGGTGATCGTGCCCGCGATCGACGCTCGCTCGACCTTCCGTGGATCGGGATGAGGCTGCGTCGCGCCGCGCGCCGGCGCTCCGGTCACCGTCTTGGCAGCGCTCAGATCTTTGCGCTCGGACTCGGTGCTCCGCCAGCACCAGAACACGAGCGCGAGGAGAGCAACGAGGACAACCGCACCAAGACCCACTCTGCGCTGCATGCAGCGTATTTAAACCATTTCGTGCCGCGCCACCGGCCGGCGCGCCTGATCTCGACGTTCACGCGCTCGCGAGGACGCGATTGTCGATCAGGCGTGTCGTTCCGACGAACGCGGCGAGCGCGAGCACGACCGGACGCGTGATTTGCGCAACGGCCGTCAGCTCGGTTGCATCTCGAAGCTCGACGTAGTCGATGCGAACAAGCGGCTCGGCTTCGAGCGGTGCTCGCGCGGCGGCGATCAACGCGGCGGCATCGCGCTCGCCCGCGCGAAACCTGGCCTCGGCGGCGGCGAGGCCCCGGCTCAGCGCCAGCGCGGCAGGGCGTTGTTCGCCGGAGAGATACGCGTTGCGCGACGACAAGGCGAGGCCGTCATGCTCGCGCACGATCGGCACGGAGACGATCTCGATGCCGAAGTCGAGATCGCGCACCATGCGCCGGATGATCGCTAGCTGCTGGTAGTCCTTCTCGCCGAACACCGCGAGGTGCGGCATCGTCAGGTGAAACAGCTTGGTCACGATCGTCGCGACGCCTGCGAAGTGGCCGGGCCGGCTCGCACCGCACATCGGTTGCTGGAGCTCGCGGACCTCGACGAACGTCTGCGCACCCGCCGGGTACATCGCGGACACGTCGGGACAGAACGCGAGATCGATCCCGCAGCTCCTTGCCTTCGCGAGATCGCCCGCTTCGTCGCGCGGGTACTTCGAGAGATCTTCTTTAGGTCCGAACTGCGTCGGGTTGACGAAGAGCGTGAGGATCACGATGTCGGCACGCGCGCGCGCGGCACGCAGCAGGGTCAGGTGGCCTTCGTGAAGTGCGCCCATCGTCGGCACGACGGCGAGCTTGCGACCGTCGCGGCGCAGATCCTCGGCGCGCGCACGCATCGCGGTTGGATCGCGAAGGATCTCGAACGGCGGACGTTGATAGGGCACGCCTGGAAGCTAGCAGCTCGTGGTCGCGGTCGTGCAGTCCTGGAACAGGCTGATCACCAACATCGGACTGGCAAAGCCAGTCTTGGAACAGCTCATGTGATCGATCGCCTCGAGGCAGCGCCGAGCGGCTATGCAACTCGGCGTCGGGCGCTTCGGCATCGAGCCGACGAGGTCGCAGGTCATCGCCAACATCGTCTGATCGACGTCGGGGCAGGACTTCAGCTTGCGGCATGCGTGGTCGATCGCGGTGAAGGCGAATCCGCCGGTCATTCCACCGCCACCGCCTCCAACGACCCCACCACCACCGACGCCTCCAACGACCCCACCACCACCGGCGCCTCCAACGACCCCACCACCGCTGAACGGATCGAGATCGGGATCGTCGCTCGGATCAGGCGGCTCGGGTGGATTCACAGGGTTCGGCGCCGGACGCGGATCGGCCTGCGTATGCGGCGCATTCCACGGATCGCCGGCACCTCCGTTGTGTTGCGGTGGCGGAGGCAGTGGATCGGTCTCCATGTGTTCGGGCGCCGGAGGTGGCTGCAGCGCATGCTTGCCGGCGTCGGCCTGGCCTGTCGGCCACACCATCAACGTGATCGCCGCGGCGATCGCGAGCACCGCGATGATGATCACGACCACCGGCCACGAGCGCCAGATCGAGGACTCTTGTGCGGGCACCGCGCGGCCGGTCGGACGCGGCGGCAAGATCGGATGCGATTCGGCTCTCTCGATCGCGACCGGCACCGCTGCGGCAGCCGCGTGACCGTTGCCGTGCAATGCAGGCAGTGGTGTCGCCGCGGAGGGTCGACCGCTGCGAAGTTGCGAGAGGTCCTCTTTGCAGTGCTTGCAGCGACCCGCGATCGGATGGATGAGGCCGCCGCATTGCGGGCAAGGCACACGCGCATCGGAGATCCCAGGAGGCCGAGCCGGCGCTGCCATGTCGGTCAATGCTGTCATCTCGGACCCCCTACCGCAATGCGATCTGCGGTTGGGAACAGGCCGGGTGGGGCGGGATATTCCTGCCTGATTGCCAACTTGCCGATGAGGACCCACAGTGCGCAGATGCCGCCACCACCCCCGCGCGTCTCCGAGCACGAGGTGCGCGTCCATGGGCTCGACCCACGTCATGACGGCGTGCGGATCGCCCAGCTCTCCGACATTCATGTCGGCAACATGACTCCCGAGGCGCACGTCCGTGCTGCGATCGAGACGGCAAACGGAACGAACCCCGATCTGATCGTCCTCACCGGTGACTATGTGTGTTGGCGCCGCCACGAGGTCGCGATGGCGGCCGAACAACTCGGCGGGCTGCGGGCACCGCGCGTGCTCGCGGTCCTCGGCAACCACGACTACTTCACGTGGGGCGCGGGCATGGCCAGTGCGCTCGAGCAGAACGGCTACGAAGTGCTGCGCAATCAGACGACGGTCGCCGATGTCCGAGGCGCGCCGCTCGCGATGGTCGGCGTCGACGATCCGGTGACGCGTCACGATGATCTCGAGGCGGCGTTCAAAGGCGCGCCGGCCGGTGTCAAACGGATCGTGCTGTGCCATGCGCCCGATCGCGCACCGGCGCTCGCGCAGTGGGGCGCAGATCTCGTGCTGTCGGGGCACACGCACGGCGGACAGATCTTCGTCAAAGGCATCACCGATCGCTTGATGAAACGCATCGGCCTCAACTATCGGCGCGGCATGTATCCGATGAGCGAGACCTGCACGCTCTACGTCACGCCGGGCGTCGGGTTTTCGGGTGTCACCAAGCGCGTCGGCGAAGGCACGGATGCCGAGGTCGCCGTGCTCACGCTGCGCGCGGCGTGATGGCGCTCGTGGGTCGTTGACCTTAGGTCAACGGTTTCAGCCCGCTGAGTACAGGTCCCCAGAAGTTGGTGGCCAGCACGTCGCAGAGGTGATCACCAACTTGCGGGGAGCTCTACTCAGCGGTGATCGGCGTACATCCGCTGGGCGAAGGTTCCAGCCGGTGAGCTGCGCCAACGATCGACCTGCTCGCGAGCCGCGCCGCTGAACAGCTCGAGCGCGGGCTCCTGCATGGGGTGTCCTTCCGGTCGCGTGACCGGCGCGACCAGCGATGCGAACGCGAGATCGGCGACGCTGAACTGATCACCGGCGAGGTACGTGCGGCCGTCCGCGAGCAGCGCGCCGACGCGGTCGAGCGTGTCATCGATCTTCGCGCGCGATCGCTCGGCGCCTTCCGCTGTGATGTTGAGGCCCCGCTTCAGCATCCCGAACGCGAGCGGCTTCGTGAATCGCAGGGCGATGACCTCCCAGCGCGGCACGTGCTTGGCCAGGATGCGTTGTTGCGTCGCTGGCTGCGGCATGAGCTGGAAGTAGCCCCATCGCCGTGTCGCGGGGCCGAGGTTGCGATCGAAGTCATCCTCGAGCTCGAGTGCCACGGCTCGCGTCTTCGGATCCTTCGGCAGCAGAGATCCCGGCTCGTGCTGGTCGGCCCACGCGATGATCTCCGTCGAGTCCGTGAGGACGGTGTTGCCGTCGACGACGACCGGCACCGTGCGCTTGGCACCGGCGAGAAACGTCGCCAGGTAGTGAAGCATCGGGAGGTGGCCATCTTCTTCGAACGCGATCCCGGCCCGGTCGAGGGCCCACCGCGCCTTTTCACAGTAGTGAGAGAACGGGATCGTGATCAGTCTTACCGGCACGGCCGCGACTCTATCAGCGTCTCGCCATCGCGCTCTTCATCATGTCGGTGAACCCGCCCTGGCCTTCCGAGAGCATCGAGTCGATCTCGCGCCCGACACCGACGACCCGGCGCCGCGCCGGAAAGCTGAGCATCGCGATGATGCCGATCGTGACCATCAGCGAGATCCGGATCGCCGCCATGCCGATCCAGCCACCGGCGCCGAATCCGAGGACGCCGATCCGCAGCAGCGTCCCGACCGGCTCTTGCACGTCGGAGAAGAGGCGACGCGGCGCGAGCGATCCGGCCTGCGAACGCGCGAGCTCGGTGTTGCGAGGCCGGCTCTTTGCGACGGTCGATCGCGACACGGTGGAGCGCGACAGAAGCGCCACGACATCGCGTGCGCGCTGTGGACGCTTGTCGGGATCCGGATCGGTCATCGCAGAGAGCGCGGCGCGAAACGCCGGCTCGAGCTGAGGCAGGTGACGCTCGAGATCCATCTGCAGGCCTTTGCGCGGAACATCTTCGGGCTCGATGCCGCCGGCGAGCGAGACGATCGTCGCGCCGAGCGCGTAGATGTCGGTCGCGGGCAGGACCTGGCCGTGCAGTTGCTCGGGCGCCATGTAGCCGAACGTGCCGACGATCGTCGAGCCACCCTTGTCGCGCGCCGCATCGAGGACGCCGCCGAAATCGACGAGCGCGCACTTGCCGTCGGGCGCGCGTACGATGTTCGACGGCTTGATGTCGCGATGGATCACCGACGGCGAGCGCGTGTGCAGGTAGTCGAGGATCTCGAGGCAACGAATCAGCACGTCGCGCAGCTCGGTCTCCGACATCCGCCGGCGCTTGGCGAGCTCGCGGAGGTTATCGCCGGGCGCGCGCTGCATGACGAGGTTGAACGTTCCGCTCGGCTCTTCGATCGTCGCCAAATATCGCGGCACGCCTGCATGCCGGAGCTGCGACAGGACCTTCGCCTCGCGCTCGAACAGCTCGAATGACTTCCACGTGCCGCGCGGGACCAGCCGCTTGACGATGACCTCTTTGTCCTCGACCGGCTTGGCCTTCTCGTCACTCGCGAGGAAGATCTCGCCTTGCGAGCCTTTGCCGAGCTTCGGGCCGAGGCGATATCGCCCGCCGATCAACGGCCCGTCGAAGCCCATAGCCAGTGCTTAGCACGCGGCACTAGAACGTGTCGGAGGCGGAGTACGTCTCTTCAAGGTCGTCGGCGATCTGCGCGAGGATGCTAAGCGGTAGCTCGAATTCTTCCGGATCCATCGTGGCGAGCGGCGCCGAATAGAGCAGGCAGTAGTCGCCGTCCTCGTCCAGCGCGAGCGCACCGATCGGAATCTCGTCGTTCTTGCGGAGCGCGATCTTGAGCTCCATGTCCGCCTCTTTGCACACGTACGATCGAAATTCGATCCAGTCGCGCTCGAAGGCCGTGAAGTGCGCGATGCCGATCTTCTGGGTCCGATCGTCCTCGTACCTGAACACGAGCGAGAAGCTGTCATCTCGCTCGTCGTCGAGCGTGTACTTCGAGCGAGCGTAGTCCTTGATCTCGTCCCAAGTCGGCATCGCCGGCATGTTCCACGGCGGGCGCAGCGCGGTCAATCATAGGGAGCAAACCGTGCCGCCGACAGTCGGTGAGCGTTGAGCCGGGCGAGCTCCGCGTCGCTGTACGCGTCCGTGCTGTCCTTCGGGATCGTCGAGCGAATGAACCCGACCACCAAGCTCCGCGCCGCGCGGCCGCCGTCGACGAGCGAGGTGTCGCCGGACTCGGCGCATTCGTCCCACAGCTCGAATAGCTCCTGCTTGCGCGCGCGAGGATCGATCGTGCTGAAGCGCAGCTGGTCGAGGTTCTTCCGCATCAGCTCCGCCGACTGCGCGAGCTGCTGCGCGCGACGCTGCTTGCCGATCTGCACGCGTTCGTCACGTGTCGAGTCGAGCACCTTGAGCTTCTTGCTCGCATACGGATCCTGGCCGTGACGCCTCATCATCCAGTCGGTCGCATCGAAGCTGCCGCCGACGATCGGGACCGCGACGACGTTCGAGCTCTCGGGCTTATCGTCGTCGCCGAGCGCATGGTACTCGCCGCGCTTCTGATCCTCGCCGGCCCGGCCTCCTGCGCCATACGGATCTTCGGCCCACGTGCTGAGGCCCTTGCCGATCGCTTTCGGGGACGGCACGCGCAACCCGATGTGCGCGTTAGGAGCGTCCTTGATGTGCGCCGCGCCATCGCGATCGACGGTCATCTCGAACGAACCTTGGTTCGATTTGTAGCGGCCGTTGCCGCTCGGGGCGAGCTCGCCGCTCGCGACCACGTCCTTCTCGAGAGGCTTCGAGTGACTGAGAAAGTCGTCGACCCACGGCTGCGGGGGACCGCTCGTGAGGTCCGTGCCTCGCATCTTCATGAGCGAAGATCCGGATCCGGTAGGCTCGTGATTCGGCGTCTCGGCGATGGGACCGCGCGGCGCGCCGGTGCTGATCGCCTCGCGTGGGCCGACCGCTTCGCGCGCTCCGGTGTCGGTGTGCTTGCGAGCGGGTTGCGGCATCACCGTTCGCGACGGTTGCGGCGTGGCACGGGCCTCGAGCTCGCGGGTCGCTCGTTCGTCGAGGTAGGTGATCGCGACCGGATCGGGACCGGGAGGTGGCAGGATTTCGACGGTCGCCGGCCGAGCCTCATCGGGGTGTGGTGCTAGGAGCACATCATGGTCGCGATGTGTGGCGAGCCACAGGACAAGGGCCACGTGGATCCCCACGGACACGACCATCCCGAGCGGTAGCCGGCGCACCCCGATACGACCTGTATCCGGCTGAAACCGTTGCCGGTCACCGGTAAACCGCGCGATCAGCTTAGAGATCGACACTTCGGGTACTCCCGGGGACCTATGCAAAGGCCATGAAACCCATCCTTGGCCGTGGGGATTGAGGGTTTCCGTTAGCACACGCATCGCACGCGGGCGCTCGCCGGGGCTGGGTTCGTGTGGTGCCTCCGTCGGCGCTACGGGCTCGTGCTCGGTGCGCTCGTCATGTTCTGGGTCACCGTGACCCGAGGTAAGCGCGCGGTTCACGCCGAGGGCGTCGTGTGTCGCGCCGAGATCACGGCGCACGATACCGACCGACGCGAAGCGTCTCGATGTTCCGCACGGGCCACATTCGTCCGCGACGGCATTCGTGCGACCGTGGCTCCGTTAGGCCAGCTCGGACGTCGCATCCGCGGCAGGCGATCGAATAGGATCGTCGCGGGTGATCGAGGAAACGGCGACGTCAAGCCGATACCAGGTCGTGCGGCGAATCGGTGCCGGCGGAATGGGCGTCGTCTACGAGGCGGAGGACAAGGAGCGCGGTCAGAAGGTCGCGCTCAAGACGATCTCGAATCCCGACGTCGAGAAGGTCTATCAGCTCAAGCGCGAGTTCCGCGTGCTCGCGGATCTCAGCCATCCGAACCTGGTCGCGCTCTATGATCTCGTCGTCGACGAGACCTCGTGCTTCTTCACGATGGAGCTGCTCGACGGGCAAGATCTATTGACCCACCTGTCGCGTCGCAACGCCGGCGAGCTCGCATTCGCGAAGACCGGGCAGCGTGCGCCCGCGGACGTGACGCCGGCGGGCATCCCGCTGAGCGTCGCGCCGCAAGACCAGCTCGTCAGCAGCGATGTGGAAACGGTTCGCAGCGTCGCGACCGCGCGCGGCACCGATCCGAGCCTGCCGCAGCCGGCGCTGCCAAACGCACCCACGGAGAGGACGCCGTTCACGTCGTCCTGCGACTTCGCACGGTTGCGGGCAGCGCTACCGCAGCTCGCGCAAGGACTGGCTGCGTTGCACGCAGCCGGCAAGATCCATCGCGACGTCAAGCCTTCGAACATCATCGTCACCACGGACGGTCGGGTCGTGCTGCTCGATTTCGGACTCGTCGCGGAGCTCGAGCGGCGGCGCGGAGATGAAACCGGCATGATCGTCGGAACTGTCGGCTACATGGCACCCGAGCAGTGCGCGGGGGATGTGCCGCTGACACCTGCGGCAGACTGGTATGCGCTCGGCGTCGTGCTGTTCCAGGCGATGACCGGCAAGCTGCCGTTCGAAGGGCCGGCTGCGCGCGTGCTGCTCGAGAAACAAACCAAAGAGGCGCCAAGACCTTCGATGCTCGTCCGCGGCGTGCCGACCGATCTCGACGAGCTGTGCTGCGAGCTCCTCGAGCGCGAGCCGACGGGCCGGCCGAGCGGCCGCGCGCTGTTGCAACGGCTCGGGCTCGCTGTCGACGATCCGAGCCGCCCGCTGCGGCCGAGCTACTCGCACGGCGGCGGCTTTACCGGCCGCGACCAAGAGCTCGCCGAGCTCGAGGCCGCACTGGTGCCACTCGCGCGCAGGCGCGCTTCCGTCGTGGTCGTGCGTGCACCGTCGGGGATGGGCAAGTCGGCGCTGATCGCGCGGTTCTTCGAGCGCGTCCGCGCGACGCACGAGGACGCGGTGCTCTTGCGAGGCCGGTGCCTCGAGCGTGAGGACGTTCCATACAAGGCGATCGACGATCTGATCGACGAGCTCAGCGACTGGTGGCGCGAGCAGACGCCGACGGAATCGCAAGCGCTGCTGCCGCGCGACGCGTGCATGTTGCCGACGCTGTTCCCGGTCCTCGGACGCGTCGCCGCGATCGCCGATGCGCCGCGAACGCGCCAGGTGATCGATCCGCAGGCGCGCCGGACACATGCGTTCGAGGCGCTGCGCGAGGCGCTGCAACGCCTCGCGGATCGCCACACGCTCGTGTTGTTTCTCGACGACATGCAATGGGTCGATCGCGACACGACGACGCTTCTCGCAGACGTGATGCGCGCGCCCGATCCGCCGCCGCTGTTGCTCGTGCTCGCGACGAGAACCGAGTCGACGCCTGGCTCGCGTGGAATCGCCGCGAGCGAGCCGGTCCTCGACCTGGTCAAGCGGATGGATGCCGAACAGACCGTGATCGAGGTCGGCGCGTTGCCGGAGGAGGTCGCGGTGTCTCTTGCCGTTTCGCAGCTCACCGATGGCAACGAGCAGGTCGCGCGGCGCCTCGTACAAGAAGCCGCCGGCAGTCCGTTCTTCCTGATCGAGCTGACGCGCTATCTCCAGGGACGCAGCCTCGCAGAGATCGCAGGCAAGGGGCTCGATGCAATGCTGTCCGAGCGAATCGATGAGCTCGGCGAGACCGCGCGGCTGATCGCCGAGATGATCGCCGTCGCAGGAGAGCCGCTGACTCGGCGGTCGCTCGTCGGCGCAACCGCGATCCCGAGCGCCGAGTTGACACGTCAGCTCTCGGTGTTGCGAGCGCAGCGCGTGCTCCGCGCCAGCGGTTCGCGCAACGACGACACGATCGAGCCGTATCACGATCGCGTGCGCGAGGCGGTGATCCGTTCGGTACCCGTCGAGCGGCGTGCACGACATCATCGTGCGCTCGCCATCGCGATGTCGGGGCAGGGCACGGCGGATCAACTCGCGCGTCACTGGCATGGTGCCGGCGATCTCGAGAACGCCGCGATGCACGCCAAGCGCGCCGGCGAAGAGGCGCGAGCGAAGCTCGACTTCGACCTGTCGGCGCGGTGGTACGCGATCGCGCTCGAAGGACCCCAATGGAGCGATGACGAGCGGCGTCAGCTGCGCACACAGCTCGCGGATGCGCTCGCCGACGCGGGACGGCCTCGTGACGCCGCCGATCAATTCATGATCGCCGCGCACGGTGCGGAGTCGGCGGTCACGCTCGAGCTCAACCGACGGGCGGCCGGCTCACTGTTGCAGTCCGGCTACGTCACCGAAGGTCTCGAGCTGACCCGCATCGTGCTCGCCGGGGTCGGCCTCACGATGCCGAGCACGCCGGGACGAGCGTTGGTGTCGATGCTCGCGCGCCGCGCGTGGCTGCGGATTCGCGGTCTCGGGTTCCGGCCGCGGGCGCTTGCACAGATCGGTCAAGCAGAGCTGACGCGTGTCGATGTCTGCGAGGGCGTGGCGTTCGGGCTCGCGCTCGTCGACACGTTCCGATCGATGGATTTCGGCGTGCGATTCCTCGGCTCGGCGCTGCGGCTCGGCGAGGTTTGGAGGATCTCTCGTGCGCTCGCGCTCGAAGCCGACTTCCTCGCGGTGACCGCGAAGTACAAGCGCGCGCAGAAGCTCCTCGATCAGCTCGAGCAGCTAACGCCGACGCTCGACAGTGGGCAGGCCGAAGCCCAGCTGATGACGACACGCGGCCTGTTCGATTTCTTCATTCACAATCGGTTCCGAAGCTCGCTCGATCAGCTCACCGACGCGATCACGAAGTATCGTGCCGTCGTCGGTCGCGCCGGCTTCGAGCTCGACACGGTCAGCATCTTCTGTTGCTGGTCTCTCTACTACATGGGCGAGATCGGCGAGCTCTCGAAACGCGTGCCGGCGATGGCCGAGGCGGCCGTGCGCAACGGCAATCGCTACACCGCGGTGACGTTGCGTTGCGCGTTCCCGGTAGCGTGGCTCGCGCGTCTCGATCCCGAGACCGTCGAAGCCGAGATCGATCGCGCGCTCGGGTCGTGGACGACCGTGGACGGCACGTTTCAGGTCCAGCACCTGCTCGCCCTGTGCTCGCGGATCGATCTCGCGCTCTATCGGGGGCGTCCGGAGGACGTCAACGCGCGGATCGCCTCGGACTGGAAGCCGATGCGGCGCGCGCTGATCGATCGGCCGCCGATGCAAGCGCTCCTCCTGCGATCGACCCTCGGCCGTCACGCTCTCGCGTGTGCCGCTGCGGCACCGAAGGGCAGCACGCGGCAGCGCGAGGCACTGGCTGCCGCGCGCGAACAGGTCCGCAAGTCACGTCGCACGCGGCTGCCGCTGATGACGGTTTCGGCGCAACTACTCGACGGCTCGATCGCCGCGATCGAAGGTCGCACCGATCAAGCGGTCGCGCACTATCGCAGCGCGATCGTCGGACTCGACGAGCGGGAGACCGTGCTGTTCGCGAACGCAGCCCGCGCGCGCCTCGGCCGCGTGATCGGCGGTGACGAAGGCAAGACGCTCGTGACGACCGCGCGCACGTGGCTCACGGATCACGGCGTGCGCGATCCGGACAAGATGCTCGACATGCTGCTTCCGGGTCCGAGGTAGTACGCGGACCCGACCGGCAATCGGATCTTCCGACTAGCCCTTCGGCTGCGGGACGAGGCGCAGGTACGGGCGCAGTGTCTTCCAGCCGGCCGGGAACAGCGCCTTTGCATCGGCATCGGACACCGACGGAACGATGATCACGTCCTGACCTTGCTTCCAGTCCGAAGGCGTCGCGACCTTGTGCTTCGCGGTGAGCTGCAGCGAGTCGATCACGCGGAGGAGCTCGTCGAAGTTACGGCCGGTGCTCGCCGGGTAGGTGAGCGTCAGCTTGATCTTCTTGTCGGGGCCGACCACGAACACCGAGCGCACGGTGAACGTATCGCTCGCGTTGGGATGGATCATGCCGTACAGGTTCGCGACCTTCTTGTCGTGATCCGCGATCAGCGGGAAGTTGAGCGCGTGCCCCTGCGTCTCCTTGATGTCGTTCGCCCAGTCCTTGTGCGAGCCGAGCGGATCGACCGACAGGCCGAGCACTTTCACGTTGCGCTTGTCGAACTCCGGCTTGAGCGCCGCGACACGACCGAGCTCGGTCGTGCACACCGGCGTGAAGTCTTTCGGGTGCGAGAACAGCACGCCCCAGCTATTGCCGAGATACTTGTGAAAGCTGATCGGACCCTCGGTGGTCTCTGCGGTGAAATCGGGTGCTTCGTCGCCAAGCTGAAGTGCCATGGTCATCCTCCGTGATGCTGGATATGCGGCCGTTGTAGCGGATTTGCCCGCCCACGGCAAGCTGCAAGCGCGCACGGTCCCGCTGAGTGGCGATCGGGGCAACGCGGAGTGGCAGACAAAACCGGAGTGAAGCGTAAAGCTAGCGCGAGGCGCGGCGGCCGAAGAGACGCGACAACCCGAGGACGATGCGTCCGAAGCCACCCGGCCTCAGATCGACGACCGGCTCGTCGGCAACCGCCCAGTCGAGCTCGGGCCACGCGGCTTGCAACGCGCTCACCGCAGTGCGCGCGAGGCTGACGCCTTGACCGTTGTGGGTGACGGTCGCTTCGAACTTGGCGTACGTCGACGCACCTCGGATCTCCGTGCCGAGATACACCTCGCTGACGTTCGCAACCGCGACGTTGACCTCGAGACCCGGTGTCGAACGGATCTGGTCGTAGCTCGCGACGTTGCGGCCGGCGGAGCGCGTCAGCTTGGCAGCGGCATCGAGCTGCTCCCAGATCGCGACATAGCTGCGTTCGAGATCGGCGCGCATCGTCGACATGTCATCGCCGGCATCGGGCTGTTTCCAGGCGCCGAGGATGCGCTGGACGCCGATCCGATATTGATCGACCAACGTGGCGGCGACGAGCACGCTTTGGCGAACCTGCATGCCGACGCCGGAGGTGGTGGTCGGCGCGCTGATCATCTCTGACATCGTCGACTCATAACGTCCGGATCCCTCAGAACACAACGGATGATTGGAACCCCCTCAATCGCCAATCTTCGGATCGGGCCGTGATCACAAACGCCGCCTTCGAGGTACGGTCGTCGCGTGCCGTCCGATGGCGAGCTCGAGCTCGCGTTCTACGAGAAGTTTTTGTGGAGCAAGGGGCTCGAACCGTATCCCGTGCAGGAGCAGGCGATCGGCAAGATCTTCGCCGGCAAGAATGTCCTCGTCACGGTGCCGACCGGTACCGGCAAGACACTGATGGCGAAGGCCGCGCTCGCGCTCGCGATCGGCAAGGGGCAGCGCGCGATCTACACGACGCCGCTGCGCGCGCTCACCGAGGAGAAGTTTCGCGAGCTGTGCGCTGACTTCGGCGAGGACAACGTCGGCTTCGCGACCGGCGACTACAAGGTCAACCGCGAGGCGCCGATCCAGGTCGAGGTCGCCGAGATCCTGTGGAACCGGATCGTCGCGGAGAAGCACGTCTCGCCGGCCGAGATCGTGGTGATGGACGAAGGCCACTACTTCAACGATCCCGAGCGCGGCTACGTGTGGGAGCAGTCGATCATCGGGCTCGATCCGCGCACGCAGCTCGTGATCTTGTCGGCGACGGTCGGCCACCCCGAACGGTTCTGTCAGTGGCACGAGGTCACGCGGCGAATCCCGCTCGAGCTCGTCGAGTCGCGCGAGCGCAAGGTGCCGCTCGTCCACGAGTTCCGCGAAGACATGATGATCGACACGGTGAAGGATCTCGCGCACACGGGCGACGTGCCTGCGATCATCTTCGTGTTCGGGCGCGAGCAATGCTTCGAGGTCGCGCGCCTCATCAAGTCGTGCCGGCGCTTCACGACCGACGAGGAAAAGGCGAAGATCGAGCTGCTCTGCGACGAGGCGCTGTTGCCGAGCGGCGCCGCGAAGGAGCTGCGGCCGCTACTGACGCACGGCATCGGCGTCCATCACGCAGGCATCCTGCCGCGCTACAAGCAGCTCGTCGAGCAGCTCGCGCTCGAGCGGCTGATCAAGTTCGTCGTGTCGACCGAGACGATCGCGGCGGGCATCAACTTGCCGGCGCGCACGGTCGTATTTCCGGCGCTGCGCAAGTTCATCAAGAAAGAGCCCCGGCTCGTCACCGCCGCCGAGTACCACCAGATGTCGGGACGGGCAGGGCGCCCGCAGTTCGACGATCGCGGCCTCGCGATCACGCTCGCGCCCGAAGAGATCGTCAAGGATCTCAAGAAGGAGCTCAAGGACGCGGCGAAGCGCCCGGCGTTCGACGTCGAGAAGGTCAAGAAGGGTGTCTACAACCGCGCGCGCAGCGATGCGCAGCGCAATGGCGACATCGTGTGGACGCCCGAGGTCCACGCCGAGCTCGTACGCGGCGAGCCGGCCGAGCTCCGTAGCAAGACGAAGATCACGGCGGAGCAAGTGCTCGCGATCGGGCTTCCGGATCTGACGGAGGCGAAGCTGCCGGGCACCGAGGCGGAGACCCGGATGGCAGAGGCCGAGGCGTCGTTGCCGCCGTCGATGCGGCTCGACATCGTCACCGTGATCAACAATCTGCTGCTGACGGATCGTGAACAGCGCGACCTCCACAAGAACCTCGCGTCACTCGTCGACAACATGCGCGCGATCGGCGTGATCGACGAGCACGGACATCAAGTGTCCGGCGAGATGATCCGCGAGCTGCAAGGCATGGATGGCCTGTTCATCTTCTACGTGCTGTTCAATCACCAGCTCGATTACGTCGAGCTCCGCGAGCTTGTCGAGTACTTGATCGACAACGACATCGTGCAACGCGTGATCAACCGCAAGGGTGAGGACGAGAAGAAGGAGTGGATGCGCTCGAAGCTTCGCGAGTTGCGCGAGGAGAATTCGCAGGTCTCGTGGGAAGACGTCGAGGCGCTGTGGGAGAAGGAGCATCCGCGCCCGCTGACGAAGATCGAGATCATCCATCAAGAGTTCTCGACCAAGGTCACGCACCCCGAGCTCCACGGCGGCAAGAAGTGGAAGAACGTGTGGGCGCAGCTCGAAGACGGAGGACTGCAGTTCCTCGAGTTCGTCGAGAAGCACAACCTCGAGCATGAAGAAGGCAATCTGTTCACGTATCTGATCCGCGTCATGAACTTCGCGGCGAAGCTCGGCCAGGCGTCGAAGCTGACGGAGTTCGAGGATATGGCGGAGCGCGTCCGGACGCTGCTCGCGCGGATCGATCTGCGGATGGTCGAGAGGATGCGATGAGGATCGGGCTTCTGTGCACGTTGCTCGTCGCGTGCGGCAACAAGAATCTCGCGGCACCGCCCGAGGACAGCGCGGTGCGCAAGATCGACGCGGCGGTCGCGATCGACGCCGTCGCTATCGATGCGGCGCCACCGCCTGCAAAGCCGACCGTCAAGAAGGTGGTCGCGGCGAGTCACTCGACTTGCGCGGTGATGTCGGACAAGACCGCGCATTGTTGGGGTGACGACAACTTCGGGCAGCTCGGCGATGGTGGCCAGAAGCCCGCGCCGCTACCGGTCACGCCGAAGCTCAAGGGCATCGAGGACATCGTGTTCGGCGAAGGGCACGCGTGCGCGCTGCTCGACGATGGCTCGGTCGCCTGCTGGGGAAAGATCGGGATCGGCAAGAAGCAGATCGCGAGCGAGCCAACCGCCGTGCCGGGCGTCACCAGTGCGATGCGCGTGTTCGCGAAGGGCGCAGCCGGCTGCTCGACGAATGCCGACGACTCGATGATCTGCTGGGGCGACGTCACCGCGCGAGGTCGGATCCGAGCGGACGGCGGCGCGATCGAATATCGCGTGCCAACGCCGGTCGCCGGGCTCGATCACGTGATCGCACTCGCCGCGAACGGTGCGTTGCGCGAAGACGGCGGTGTCTACTACATCGGCGACAACGGCGAGCCGGTGAAGACGCCGATCCAGAACGCCGCCGAGATCGCGAGTAGCGG
>JAQBQF010000086.1 GCA_028287115.1 Myxococcales bacterium | reverse complement strand
GATGCCGCCCCGCGACGGCTGCCAATCGGCGACCGACATCGAGAACCCGACGACGGCCGCGACGCCGTCACCATCGGCATCGACCGTGTCGTTCGCCTTGATCGCGTCGTAGATTCGCGCGCTCGCGGTCAGGTAGTCGCGCACGACCGGGACGAAGTCGGTCGTCAGCGCGAACAGCGACGTCTTGCCCGGCGGAAAGCTGCCGGTCCCATACGAGGCGAACAAGTAATTGATCGGCTCGTTGACCGTGCCCCACTCGTCGACGAGATCGCCGAACCGCTGCGCGAGTAACGCGGCATGCTGCGCCATCTCTTCGATCACGAGCGGGCCACCTAGCGGATGCCCGAGACCGCACAGGTTCTGATCGGTGGGTCCGTTCGCGCAGCTGATCGACCGCGGATCTGCGATCCACACCGGATTCGAGAAGTGATGCACGGTGACGAGCGGCCGGATCCCCATCGCGCGCAGCCCGGTCAGCACGTCGCGGTAGTGCGCGATCGCCGCTTCGTCGATCACGTTTCTCTGCGGCTCGATGCGCGCCCACTCGATCGAGAACCGGTAGCTGTCGAGGCCGAGCGTCTTGACGAGCTGATTGTCTTCGAGCGCCTTGGCGTAGCCTTTCGAGGCGTCACCGACGAACGTGCCCTTACCGAGGCCGTCGGGCGCAGGTGCCGTCCACGCGTACCAGTCGGAGTGCGGGTTGTTGTCTTCGATCTGAGTACCGGCACTCGCCGCACCGAACCGAAAGCTGTGGCGGCCCGCATCGCCGGCGAGCGGCCCCATCGTGCCGAACGTGATGGGCTCGGCGGGCGTGTCACTGCCGCACGCCAAAAGTAGGCAGGACATCGCGACGACGCCCACCTGCGCAGAACCTGGGTTCGCCATTTCTGACAGCGTAACATCGGGCGCCTCGGGTCCCCGGCGGCCGATGACGACCCTCCCGAACGGCTACCTTGACAGTCGAGATCGCGAACCTATACTCGCGCCGTTCGACCATGGTGAAGGAAGCCCCTTATACGGTGTTGGTTCGCGACCTGCCGACCCATCGCCGGTTTGAAGTCCCGCCAAAGCTCGTGAGCGAATGGCTCAAAGGCCTGCCGATGCGCGACGCCCTGGGCGCGCCCGATGCAGACCCCGAGGCGGGCGATGGCGTCGCAGAGCTCGATCTCTACGCCGACGGCACCCACGCGTTCGCGTCGGGCACGTTCAAGGGCGGGCTGACGGTCGCGTGCAGCCGCTGCGTGAATCCTGTCCGCCTGCCGATCGACGAGAAGCTGCTGGTCACGTTTCTTCCGCCGAGCGAGATGCCCAAAGACGAGGACGACGCTGAAGCCGAGGAGGGCGCCGAAGTCACCGACGGCGACCTCGACGTGTTCCCGTTCGACGGCGAGCGAATCGACCTAGAGCCGCTGTTTCGCGAGCAATTCGTGCTGTCGGTGCCCTACGCCCCCCTGTGCCGGGAGGACTGCAAAGGGCTATGCCCGCAGTGTGGGATCGACCGAAATTCAGCTACCTGCACGTGCGAGAAACCCATGGACCCCCGCCTGGCTGCACTCAAGGGCTTGAAATTACCCTCCTGAACTGGCACAAAGCCCTCCCCGGAGTTTCGTCATGGCACTGCAAAAACGTCGTCGCGGCCCAGCCCGCACAGGTCATCAACGCTCGGCGTGGATGAGGAAATCAGGCGCGAACCACATGGTGGTTCAGCCGTGTGCGAACTGCGGCGCGCCGCGCATCGCTCATCGCGTGTGCATGAGCTGCGGCCAGTACCGCGGCGAACAGATCATCGCGAAGCCCGCAGCGGAAGAGTAACCCCGAGCGGCGACGATGCGAATCGTCGTCGACGCGATGGGAAGTGACCGAGCGCCGGGCCCTGAAGTGGCCGGAGCGCTCCGCGCCGTGCGCGCGCACGCGATCGATGTCTCGCTGATCGGTGATCGATCAAGCATCGAGGCAGAGCTCTCGCGTGCCGGCAGAACAGCCGCGGATCGGATCGAGATCGTGCACGCGTCCGAGGTCGTGACGATGCACGACCAGCCCGGACAGGCATTCCGGGGCAAGCCCGACTCGTCGATGCGCGTCGCCGTCGGGCGCGTCGCCGAAGGCCAAGGCGACGCCGTGATCTCCGCCGGCAACAGCGGCGCGATGTACGCGACCGCGCTGTTCGTGCTCGGACGGCTCGCTGGCGTCGAACGGCCCGCGATCGTCACCGTGCTGCCGACGCCGTCTGGCCCGCTCGTCCTGTGCGACGCCGGCGCGAACACCGAGCCCAAGCCAGCGCACCTGGCGCAGTTCGGCGTGATCGCCGCGGCATACGATCGGATCGCCCACGATCGCGCGCGGCCTCGCCTCGGCCTTCTGTCGAACGGCACCGAGCCCGGCAAGGGCACGCCGCTGACCCGCGAAGCACACGCGATCTTGTCGGCGGCGCACGGCGACTTCCAGTACGTCGGCTACATCGAAGGCAGTGACCTGTTTCGCGGTGTCGTCGACGTGATCGCGACTGATGGCTTCACGGGCAACGTCGTGCTCAAGACCTGCGAGGGCATCGCAGAAGGGATGTTCGGACTCGTCCGTCAGGAGCTCGAGAAGACGCCGCTCGCGCGGCTCGGCTCCGCGCTCGTCGCGCCGGCACTCCGAGGACTCGCGAAACGCATCGACTACACGGAGATCGGCGGTGCGCTCCTCGCGGGCGTCACCAAGACCGTCGTGATCGCCCACGGTCGCAGCGACGCAAACGCGATCGCGAGCGCGATCCGTGCCGCGGCCCAGTTCGCGGAGCGTGCGCTTCCCGACAAGCTCGCAGCCGCGCTGTCCGCGATTCCCGCTTGATTGCAGATCGTAGGCGTCTCGATCAGCACGCGGGCCGCCAGGCGCGTACTGTTCGCGCATGGCCACTCAGGCGAAGATGATCAAGATCTGCCTCACCAACCGTGGCGAGGACAGCGAGACCCCGTGGGCCGAAGACATGGGCCCAGCGCCCGGACCCGACGGCAGCCGCATGGTGAAGCTCGTCAACGTTCCGTTTCTCCATGCCAAGCCCACGTGGGGCGACGTGGTCGTCGTGTCGCCGGTCGATGACGGCTTCCTGACCTGGGACCGTAACAACGTGTGGTGGAAGCAGGTCCCCGATCGCATCGAGCACGATGGCGGCCGGTGGGCGATGATCGTCGACTACGCACCTCGCGACGGCGACACGAAAGGCACCAAGGCCTTCGATGCGCTCGCCAAAGCCTGCGAGCCCGCCGACGTCGTCTGCGAAGGCGCCTGGGGCCCGCGCGGCAACGAGCCCGGTCGCGCGTATCTCGCCGTCCGAAACGAAGTGACCGCGGACTCGGTGATGGCAACGCTGCGCGCGGCGAAGCTCCCGTGCGAGCTGATCCAGATCCATCCCGAGCTGAAGACGGGCAAGGGATCGGGGGCGATGAAGAAGCCCGCGATCGCAAAGCCGGCAACGGCGACAGCAAAGGCAGCAGCTCCGGCCGCTTCGAAATCAGGGGCGATGGCAAAGCCTGGGGCGAAATCGGCCGCGCCAGCGCCGGTCGCGAAGTCAGTACCGGTTGCGAAGGCATCGGCTGCGAAGTCCGGATCGATGACGGCGAAGTCGGCAGCTGCGAAGTCCGGATCGATGCCCGCGCCGACGGCGAAGTCGGCAGCTGCGAAGTCAGGGTCGATGCCTGCGCCGACGGCGAAGTCGGCAGCTGCGAAGTCCGGATCCATGACGGCGCCCACAGCAAAGTCGAGCTCGACCAAGGCGAAGCCTCCCATCGCTGCGAAGACCGCTTCAAAACCGGTCGCGAAGCCCGCAGCGAAGGCTCAGCCGAAGAAGGCCGGCGCGAAAGCGACGAAGAAGTCCCGCTAATCACGGACTTACGAATTCACGCAACCGGCGCGAGGTCGGGCCGATACGAGCTGCCATGGACGGCACTCGACAAGGCTCGACCGAACCGATCTTCTCCACCCATTCGCTCCAACGCAGCCGGATGTTCGCGGTCCCACGTGGGATGTCCGAACCGGCGCCGCGCACGTTCTCGGTGTCGCGCACGCCGGCCACCGCCGCGCCGTCGCACGACGCCGCGCTGATCGCGATCCTCGATGCGCCGCTTCGCGCGGGTGAAACCGCCGCGGCAGGATTTCACCGCAAAGAAGTCGAGCTCGGCAACGCGTTCGCCAAGCTGACGGTGCTCGAGTCGCGCGCTCTAAACACACGTCTCGCGCATCCGAAACCGAACGATGCGCTCGCCGAAACATTCTCGCGCATGACGAGCGAACGTCGCGCTCGCCTCCTCACCTTCCTCGCCGACGCTCGCCGTCGCGAAGCCATCGCCCGCCGATAAGGAGCTCACATGTCACACGAACACGCTGAGCGATCGAAGCACACTGCATCAACGACGAACGGCTCACATCCGAATGAGGCGCCACGCGGAACGCGCCTGACGCCACCACACGCCCCCCACAACTTCGGTGAGCAGTTGGTTGAAAGCCACACGTCCGGGCAGATTCATGCGCCATTTAACCTTTACAGCGCGCCCGCGATCGCAACCTTCACAGCGGAGGGCGACGGATTCCAAATTGTTTCCACAAGGATGCTCACGTTGCCTTCAGTCAGTACCTCCTCCGACCTTGCGAACGTGGATGCCAACTCACCTACCGTCGTGTTTTCGCCTTCGAGAACCGGAGAGCATCGCGGGCGGTTGACCATCAACGTGGCGTGGGGTGACGGGCAGGTCGAACACCAGGTCGTAGAGTTACGCGGACGGGCTCGTACTCTGGAGCAACCGCCCACTCACGAAACCACGCCGGATGAGCTCGCCGCTGAGAAACAGGCCGAGAAGCTGCGCGCGGACGAAGGTGCGAAAGACGTCAAAGCCCGTCAGGTAGAAGCAAAGCGACGTGATCCGGTGGCAAACAACATTGCGGTCAAGTTCGATGGCGTCGAAGGCATCGCGGGCCGGGCAAAGACGGCCGCGAAGAGACTTGCGCAAGCTCAGAGTCGTGGCTGTGGTGTAGTTGCTGCCGAGAACGCTAGTTACGTTCAGAAATTGCCGAAGCAGGAGCACTCGGTCTGGTGGGATCTTGCTGAGATGGCGCTGAATGCGGGAACCGCGGGGCTCGCCGGTCACATTGCCAAGAATCTGCTGCCGAAAATAAAGCGTGCTTTCGAGACTGACGAGATGAGAGAGGTAGCCAAGGGTGCCGTCGAAAAGTTCTCGGAGTTCACCACGGACGCGATCAAGGACGGGCTCAAGCAAGCGGGAAGGAGAGCCATCGCCGCCGGCATGTCGTCATCACCCGAATCCCGAGAGGCCCCACAGACCGGAGAGCTCGGATACGGGCACTCGACGAACAAGCGAATCGACTTCTTCACCGAACAGCAGAAGATTCTGGATGACCAGGCAATCAACAACGAAGACCTAATTGCAGATCAAGGCGCCCACTTGCGACCTCTGCTTCGCCACGAGCCTGCACATGCATTGAACGTCATGGAAGCTTTTCGAGACGAGTTCACGGCGTCTGCGCAGTTCGCCGAAGCGAATCAAGCGGAGGAGACGTCCGCTCGATGGGCCAACTTTGTCGCGCGCATGAAGCTCGGAACTAGCCATGTCGAAGCCGTACCCGGTCCGCATGCGACCGAAGCCACGGCAATGGAGGCCGTGCGGCCGGGCAAACCCGACGTCTCGCCGAAGTCGATTGCTGGCGTAATCGACGTATTCATTTCCTCCGAACACCCTCCGTTGAAGGTGGAGCGTGCGGTGCTCAACGGAATTTCACAGGCCACCGCCGATCGACTCGCGCGTGTGCCCTTGGCGACGCAGCTGTTGCCGATGCGCTTCGTCGTCAAAGAGGGCGGCTTTGAACCGAGCATCATCACGCGCGACGAGGCAGGACGTGTGCGAGTGAGCGGGAGCCTCGCGGGATCGAATGAGGCCGATGCAGTCGAAAGGGCCACCAAGCTAGTCGAGCAAGTCCTCCATAAGCCGCTAAGCAGCTGGGGTGTACAACTTCAAACAGATGACGCAACCGGGCATGGTGAGAAATGAGTCGGTGGTTGTTCCTGTTATTGCTCGCGGCGTGTTCCACGAAACAAGATCCGCCTCGAAAGAATCCGCCGAAAGCGCGCACTGTTTCTGCGGACAACGTTGCAGTCCCGGCTGGTTGGTTTTCCGCCGGTTGCTACAGGGTCATCGGGCTCGATCTGCCCTCGACGAACAAAGAGGGCGATGCCTTCGGCGAGCACATGCGGATGGAATCGTGTGCCAGGGAACCGCCCCGGCGCCTCTGGATTTCCAGCTTCGAGATCGCGAGATATGAGGTAACGAACGAGCAGTACGAGCAATGTCGCGCGGCCGGTGGCTGCGTCGAACGGGCATCGGACGTGAGCAGCCTCTGGATAAAGCCTGTTGGGGAGGACGTTTCGCAATTCCCAGTCTTCGTGACCTTCAAAGCGGCCGAGGCGTATTGCGCCTGGAGAGGCATGCGGTTGCCGACGCAAGGCGAGTGGGAAAAGGCCGCGCGTGGTACCGACGATCGGATCTTCGCGTGGGGTGATGCGCGTCCTTCATGCTCGAGGGTCCAACGAGTGGATGACTCGCTTCACGCGATCCCGCTTGGGTGTGAGAACAAGCCACTTCGGGAAATCGGTCAGCTAGTCGAGGGTGCAAGCGCTTACGGACTGCAAGACATGGAAGACAACGCGCCGGAATGGACGACCGACTGGTACAATCCAGTTCCACGGCGGACGCAGTCCCTGCGCTTCACCCGCGAGAATCAGGGCGACTACGTCATCCTGGATCTCGATTGGGCGTCGGTGAAGTACGCGTGGGGAAACCCGAACGTGGTGGATCCGCAAGGTGAGCCGCCGATGGCACGAATGCCTGGATATCGGAGCTCGGCTCACGTCGCTAAAGGCGGCTTCCACCAGCCGGGGATTTCGGGGACCTTCATCGGCGAGTTCGAAATCATCCACAGCGATGAGGATCAAGATCCTGTCGCAGGATTCAGATGCGTTCGCTCGATTTCCGGTCCTAAGCCGCCGGCGATCGGATCACCGCCAGCGGCAACTTTCGTCTCGCCTCCTCAGGAGCCCGGTTACGTACCGCCTCATGGTAAACCTGGTAACTAGTCAATATACCGCGCTAAAAAATCAAGCAACCGCACGCGGTGCCGGTCGAAAACGTAGGCATGACCAATGCGGCACTCGCTCACCTTGCGGACCTCTCTCGTTGGTTCGAGACAACGCTGGAGATTCTGCTTCGCCGAGAAGCCGATGCGCACTTCGACCCAGCGGAAGGTCTGGCGAAAGCGTGGGAACTGCAGACTGCACTGAAACGTCGGGAGCGCGAGGAGCTACTCCCGAGCGCGAGCCTGGCCGAACGTCTGAGGTTGAGTGGTTCGGAAGAGCAGGTCGTCGCTCTACTAGCCGCGATCGCGATCGATTCTTCGGTACGCCAGCGTACTTCGCTGTACTCCGGTTCGATTATTGATCCTACGCTCGAAGGCCTTCGCAAGATCGTCTTCGGGGCTACCGCATCGATAGGTGCGCTTACGGAGCTTGGCCCCGACGGAAAGCTCCGCCGGCTCGGCATCATTGAACGCAGTGACGGCGGTGGCCCCGACGTGCACGAGAGCCGGCAGACGTGGGCGATCTCGCGACGGATCCTCGCGCTACTTCATGGCGATACGTCGATCGATCCGGCGCTCGCTGGGATTGTCCGGATCGTAGACGACGTGAAGCCGGTGGCGGAGCTCGCGGTTTCGGCGAGCGCGATCGAAGGCGCGCGCGAGGCGATGAGGGCAGGGAAGGCGCTCGTGATCGCGAGCGGGATGCCGGGGCTCGGGCGGCGGACGCTGATCGCGGCCGCCGCGAAGGAAGCGGGCCTCGAGCTACTCGAGATCGACGGCAAGAAGCTCGCGAAGGAGCCGGGGCTGTTTCGCAAGCAGCTGCGGATGATCGTGCGCGAGTGCAAGCTGCTCGCGCGGCTACCGCTGGTCCGCAACGTCGATGCGCTCGTCGACGAGAAGGATGCGAGCCGGATCGAAGCCATTGGCAGCGAGCTCGCGGCCGAGATCGATGGCCCGATCTTCGTGACGTGTGGCGCGCAGCGGCCGGCACTTCGCTGGGATCGGCCGAGCGTCGTCGTCGAGCTCGCGCCGCCGACGTCGGCCCAGCGTGCGGAGCTGTGGCGCGCGGCGCTCGATGCCGGCTCGATCGAAGATGCGGATTTTCTCGCGACGCAGTATCCGCTGGCGCCCGCGATGATCCATCACGCGGCGATCGCGGCGAGGTCGCGCGCGACGGGGCGTAAGATCCGGCCTGATGATATCTACGCCGGCATTCGCGCCGTGCTCGATGATCGACTCGGCAATTTTGCGAAGCGTGTCAACGTCACGCAGAGCTGGGACGATCTCGTGCTGCCGCAAGATCAGCTCGATGCCGTCACCGAGCTCGTCGCGCGCATTCGCCAGCGCCGCACGGTGTACGAGCAGTGGGGCTTCGCGGCGAAGGTCGGCAAGGGGCTCGGCGTGAGCGCGCTGTTCTCGGGACCCCCAGGCACTGGCAAGACGATGGTTGCGGCGCTGATCGCGCGCGAGCTCGGGCTCGAGCTGTATCAGGTCGACATGGGCAAGGTCGTCTCGAAGTGGATCGGCGAGACCGAGCGTAACCTCGGCGAGCTGTTCGACGCGGCCGAAGCAGGGCACGCGATCTTGCTGTTCGACGAAGCGGACTCGCTGTTCGGCAAACGTACAGAAGTGAAGTCGAGTAACGATCGCTATGCGAACCTCGAGACGAACTATCTGCTGCAGCGCCTCGAGAGCTTCACCGGCATCTGCGTGCTGACGAGCAACCACGAGGCGAACATCGATCCGGCGTTTCAGCGCCGGCTGTCGCTCCATCTCCGGTTCGAGGTGCCCGACGTCGATGAACGTGCGCAGCTGTGGCGCTCGATGCTGCCTTCGGCAGCGCCGGTCGAGCCGCTCCTCGACTTCACGCGGCTCGCAAAGCGGTTCGCGATGACCGGTGGGTACATCCGGAATGCCGCCCTGCGTGCCGCCTTCCTCGCGGCCGATGAGGGTTCCGCGATCACCGCGGCGCATCTCGAACGTGCCGCGCAGCTCGAATATGAAGGCATGGGTAAGATCGTCGCGGGAGCCGCGTGAGATGCCGGACCTGACGCTCTCCGAGGTGGTCATGTGCGCCGCATGCGCGCATCCGATCCACTCATCCAACATCGATTGGCCGGGTAAGACCGCGGTATGCGGCCGCTGTTCCGCCGAGTACGTACTCGAAGGGCACTTGTTTCCGCGTTCGCTCGCAGACCACGAGACCCGGATGTTCGCATTGCGAGCGAGCGCTCCAGCGGGGACGAGCATCCGGATCTCGCGCCGCGCGGACAAGGTGTTTGTGAAACGCGCAGGAGTCCGCGGCTTCTTCGACAAGGAGTTCGTGCTGCGGAGCGATGTCTTTCAGACAACCGGGTTGATGGGGCCTACAGACGACCTGCAAGTGGTCGACGTGCGAGGGTTCGCCGCATCTCAATTCTTGTTGCGCGTCGACGACGAGCCCGATCATGTGTGGATCCAGTGGGGGAGCTACGTGTTGACGCGATCATCATTCGTGACGCTCTACTCGCACGAGAGCTTCGCGGAGGCGGCTCACCTCGCTTCAGAGCTCAATGCAGCGCTCTCGAGCATGCGAGCCAGCGCCGCCCCCTATCGCTGACCTTCAGGTCAGGCGCCGCCGGCCGCGCGACGTCAGCGCGAGCTCGGTATCGATCAGGCCGTCTTCGATGAGCTCGCGGGCCCACGGCCACGGCGGCTCGCCACCGAGGATGAATTGCCGAAGGGCAGCGATCGCGATCGGGGGCGCGTCGAAGATTTCTTCGTACGTGCGGTCCGCGATCCGGATCGGTGTGCGGATGTCGGGATCGAAATTCCAGCTCGCTGTACCGCGATCGAGGAGCGCACCGTCGACGATGATGTCGTAGCCGTCGGGAGCAGGGCGCACGATCACGATCGCGCCCGCCTCGGTTCGTCCCTTGAATACGGGCGATGCGGGAACGGCCGGTTCGTCAGGCGGTGCCTCACGGCCGTGAAAGAACTCGCGCCAATGGGTGCGAAGGCTCTCGTCCCTCACCCATTCTCCGAGCAGCCGCTCGAAGTGACCGGTGATCTCGTCCAGCTTGTGACCGAGTCGGCGGTGCGGGCCGCTGTCTCGCGACAAGTGGTGGAGGTCATTCCTCATGTGCTGGTACTTCTGGCCGAGCGTTCGCAATAAATCGATCGGCTGAATACGCTGAGCTTCCATGATCCATCGGCGTGCGAGTCACATGCCGATCGGCCGTGGTAATTCACTGACTACCTGGTCGTGCGACATCGACCCGGTGGCGCGGTCGGCGTACTACTATCGACAGCGGTGCGTGTAGCGGCATTGGTCGTCGTTGCGGGTTGTGGTCGCGTCAATTTCGACGCGACACCGGTATCCGACGCGGCGTACTCGGGGCCGAACCGCGCATTCGTGACGGCGGGCAGGACGAACGGTGCGTTCGGCGGAGTGACCGGTGGTGATGCAATCTGTCAAGCCGCCGCGGCTGGTGCGCATCTCGACGGCGAGTTCGTCGCGCTGGTGTTCGACGGACTCACGCTGCGCGCTCCCGCGCTCTCAGGTTCCCGTGGCTGGGTCGATCTGCACGGACGAGCCATCGCGGATCAGCCGTCCGACTTCGAGATGGCCGCGACGTTCAGTCCGATCATCTACGACGAGCTCGGTCAGGAGATCAGCGGGTTCATCTGGACCGGTTCGGTCGCCGGCGAGTGCGGCGTGTGGACGATGGCAGCGTCAAACGTGTTCGTCCCCGTGATCGCAACGTACCAGGCGCTCAGATCAGGGTTTGCGCAGGACGCGGCGTGCTCGGATAACCTTCATCTTCTCTGCGTCGAGCGTGGTCGGAACTCGGCGGTCGTTCCGGCGATCGAGTCTGGACGGATCGCATTTGTCAGTGATACGGGCTTCTCGCCCGGGGGCGGACTCGCGGCAGCGGATGCGCTGTGTAATGCCGACGCTGGAACCGCGGGCCTGTTGGGAACGTATCGCGCGTGGCTCGGGAGCACTGCGGGTGGCCCAGAGACTCGCTTCGCGAGCACCGGCGAACCGTGGCGACGCGTCGACGGCATTCGCCTCTCGGTGACCGCGGGTGATTTCCTGTCGCCCGACCTGCCACTTGCCCTCTCGACCTTTCTGAATCGCACGGCCCTCGGCAACGTTCGCAACGAACAGATCTTCACGGGTGTTACCGGTAATTGCATCGACTGGACCTCGAGCAGCCTTGCCGATCAAACCAATGTCGGTGATTCGTCGAGCGCCGAGCGCCAGCGGCTGCGCGACGCGTCTCTGCCGCTCGTCTGCACCGCCGCGAGGCCGATCGTGTGCCTGCAACTCTGAACGCCCGAACACTGGAGCACGAGCCGCGGTTGGGGAGCTTCGACGCGCCGCGCGATCGATCTGTACGCAGGCTCCTTCCCAGCCCGCCGCGCCCGTGCGAAACCCCGGCCCATGAAGACGGCGCTCTTGTTTCCCGGCCAAGGCTCGCAGCGAGTCGGCATGGGTCGCGACCTCGCGCTGGCCCACGACGTCGCGCACCTCACGTATCAAGAAGCCGATGACGTGCTCGGCTTCTCGCTCTCGAAGCTGTGCTTCGAAGGGCCCGAAGACGACCTGACGCTGACGAAGAACACACAGCCCGCGATCCTGACCACGTCGATCGCGGTGTTTCGTTCGCTCGTCGAGCGCGGGCTGCGCTTCGATATCGTCGCCGGGCACTCGCTCGGCGAATGGAGCGCGCTCGTCGCGGCCGGCGCGATGCAGCTGCGCGATGCCGTTCGCCTCACGCACCTGCGCGGCACGTTCATGCAGGACGCGGTGCCCGTCGGGCAGGGGGCAATGGCGGCCCTGATCGGTCTCGATCTCGCGGCGACGCGTGTGGTCTGCGAAACGGCCTCCGCTCCCGGTGAGCCGGTCGAGCCCGCGAATATCAACGGCGCCGGTCAGATCGTGATCTCCGGGCACGTGGCTGCGATCGACCGCGCGATCATCGAGGCGAAAGCCGCGGGCGCGAAGCGTGCGGTCAAGCTGTCGGTGAGCGCCCCATTCCATTGCTCGCTGATGAGGCCTGCACAGGACAAGCTCGCCGCCGCGCTCGCGGGCGTGCAGATCACGACACCGACCGTTCCGGTCGTCGCGAACGTCACGGCGGAGCCGACGACCGATCCGGTGCGCATCAAGGAGCTCTTGATCCAGCAGGTCACCGCGCCCGTGCGCTGGGAAGAGTCGGTCCAAGCGATCGCGAAGCTCGGCGTGACGCGAGCGTACGAGCTCGGGTCGGGCTCGGTGCTGAAGGGCCTCGTCAAGCGCATCGCCGAGTCGATCGAGATCACGACGATCGGCGAGCCCCACGAAGTCAACGCATTCACCGCATAGGAGCGAACATGGCGATCAACGACAAGGCACTCTCGGGAAAAGTCGCACTGGTGACGGGCGCATCGCAGGGCATCGGGCGCGCGATCGCGGTGGCACTCGGCCGGCGCGGGGCGAAGGTCATCATCAATTTCCTGCCGGACGCTCCGGGCCAGCCCGCTGCACGCGAGAAAGATGCACGCGACGCCGCGGCGGAGGTCGAGGCCGCGGGCGGCCAGGGCGCGATCCTGGGGTTCGATGTTGCGAACAGCACATCCGTTGCGGACGCGATCAAGGCGCTCGCCGCCGAGCACAAGCAGCTCGACATCCTCGTCAACAACGCCGGCATCGCGATCAACGGCCTCCTGATGCGGTTTACCGACGATCAGTGGGCGAAGACGCTCCAGGTCAACCTGACGGGAGCGTTCTACACGACCCGCGCGGCGGCCACGCTGCTGCTCAAGGCCAAGGAGTCAGGCCGCATCGTCAACATCTCGTCGGTCGTCGGCGAGATGGGCAACGGCGGTCAGGCGGCGTACTCGGCGTCGAAGGCGGGAATCCTCGGGCTCACGATGTCGACGGCCCGGGAGCTGTCTTCTCGCGGCGTGACCTGCAACGCGGTCGCCCCTGGCTACATCGACACCGCGATGACGGCCGACCACCTGCCCGAGGCGCAGCGCGTCAAGCTCCTGGAGCAGATCCCGCTGGGGCGAATCGGCCGTGCGGAGGATATCGCAGACGCCGTGGCCTTCCTGGCCGGACCGGAGGCTGCCTATATCACTGGGCAAATCATCCGTGTTAACGGCGGGATGTTGATGTAACGCCGGTTCTGGACTATCAACGCCCGCGAGGAAACATGTCGCCTGAAGATATCGAGAGCAAGGTCAAGGAAATCATCTGCAATCAGCTCGAGGTGTCGCCCGAGCAATTGCGTCCGGAAGCGTCTTTCATCGACGATCTGAAGGCGGATTCTCTGGCCGTGGTCGAGCTCGTGCTCGCATTCGAGCAGGAATTCAAGATCACGATCCCGGAGGAAGACACCGAGCAGATCAAGACGGTCAAAGACGCGGTGAACTACATCAAGTCGCACGCCAAGTGACAGTCGCACCGGGCCTTTCTGGGACGTGCCGTGCACGTACCCGCAAGGCACGCTAGGAGTTCCCCATGCGTCGCGTCGTGATCACCGGCATCGGTCTCGTAACACCCATCGGCAACGATCTCGAGACCACCTGGTCGGCCTTGCTTGCTGGCAAGAACGGCGCGGGGCCGATCACGCAGTTCGACACCACTCTGTTCGCGACCAAGTTCGGTTGCGAGGTGAAGAACTGGGACGGCTCGAAGTGGTTCGACAAGCGCGAGCTCAAGCACGTCGATCGGTTCCTGCAGTTCGGCGTTTCGGCCGCCATGATGGCGCTCGAGGACTCGGGGCTCGGTAAGAGGGTGCCCGCCGGAGAAGAAGACCGGTGGGGCAGCTTCATCGGCGCGGGCCTCGGTGGCGTGCGCACGATCGAGGACACCTACGCGGCTTCGAAGGAAAAAGGTCCGCGGTACGGATTCTCGCCGTACTTCGTCACCGACATCATCATCAACGAGCTGCCGGGCATGGTGTCGATTCGCACCGGTGCCACCGGGCCGAACATCTCGCACGTCTCTGCGTGCGCGACCGGCGCGCACTCGATCGGCGAAGCGTTCCGCACGATCCGCCACGGCTATGCCGACGGCATGATCTGTGGTGGTGCCGAGGCGACGATCACGATCCTCGGCGTCGGCGGCTTTAACTCGATGCGCGCGATGTCGACGCGCAACGACGCGCCCGAGAAGGCGAGCCGGCCGTTCGACAAAGATCGCGACGGTTTCGTGATCGGCGAGGGCGCGGGCATCGTCGTCCTCGAGGAGCTCGAGCACGCGAAGAAGCGCGGCGCGCGGATCTACGCCGAGCTCACCGGTTACGGTGCGAACAGCGACGCGCATCACGTTGCCGCGCCCGCACCCGAGCACAAAGGTGCGCAGGCGTGCTTCAAGGTCGCGCTGCGCGACGCCAAGCTCGAGCCGAGCCAGATCGGCTACATCAACGCGCACGGCACCTCGACGGATCTCAACGACAAGAACGAGACGATCGCGGTCAAGGCCGTGTTCGGTGCGGCGGCGAAGAAGCTCGCGATCTCGTCGACGAAGTCGATGACAGGACACACGCTCGGCGCGGCCGGCGGCATCGAAGCGGGCATCTCGGCACTCGTGCTCACGCGCGGCGTGCTGCCGCCGACGATGAACTACGAGACGCCCGATCCCGACTGCGATCTCGATTACGTGCCGAACCAGCCGCGCGAGCAACGTGTGGATCACGTGATGTCGAATAGCTTCGGATTCGGTGGCACGAACGCGGCGCTCATCTTGAGCCGCTACAAGGGCGATTAGTCGCCAGATGCGTTGCCCGTTCTGCGCGAAAGACGAAGACAAGGTCATCGAGACGCGGATCTCGAAGGACGGTAACGAGATCCGCCGCCGCCGCGAGTGCGAAGGCTGCAGTCGGCGATTCACCACGTACGAGCGCATCGAAGAATCGATGCCGCACGTGATCAAAGGCGATGGCCGGCGCGAGCCGTTCGATCGCAACAAGATCGAGCACGGGATCGCGGCAGCGTGCGCCAAGCGCAAGATCTCGCTCGATCAGCTGAAGACGATCGCCCTCGAGATCGAGCGCGAGATCGGTGAGCTCGGGGTCAGCGAGATCGCGTCACGTGATGTCGGCGAGCGCGTACTGCCGAAGTTGAAGGCGCTCGATCAGGTCGCGTACATCCGGTTCGCATCGATCTATCGCGACTTCCGCGACGTCGAGGGCTTCGCGAAGGAAGTCGATGCACTGCGCGGTGAAGACACCGGCCGGCACGAGGCGCCTGTCCTCGATACCGAGGCGCACGCGGTCGTCTCCGAAGAGACCACCGACGAGCACGCGCCCGTCGCTGCGAACGAATAGCGGACATTCGGTCCGGTTTTCGCCGGACACGGACATCTCGCTCGTGAAGTCTCGGCCAGTTGCCGGTGGCACGCGGAGTGCTGTCGCTCCCGCCCGGGAGGCGATAAAGTGCCGATGGACTCCGACATGACGATGCCCGTGACACGTGGCGAGCTTCGCGAAGAGCTCGACTCCTTCAAGACCGACGTGGGAGCCGCGATCCATCGCTTCGAGAGCCGCACACTCGAGAGGTTCACGGCAGTCGAGCACAAGAGCGAAGTCTTGGGGGAACGAGTATCGCGCGTGGAGACTCGCCTTACGGGGCTCGAGGACAAGGTGTCGGCGCTCGATCACAAGGTGACGGCGCTCGATGACAAGGTGACGGGGCTCGACCACAAGGTGACGGCGCTCGACCACAAGGTGACGGGGCTCGACCACAAGGTGACGGCGCTCGATCACAAGGTCACGGCGCTCGATCATAAGGTCACGGCGCTCGATCATAAGGTGGACGGACTCGCCCAGCAGGTGACGGGGCTCTCGCAGCAGGTGGCCGATCTGCCCAAGCAGTTGTCGGCCGAGCTCGCGCAGCACGTCCACGTGATCGGCGAACAGTTTCGCGCGCAGATCAGCGTCGTCGACGAGAAGTATCAGGACCTTCCAAGGCGCGTGGACAAGCTCGAGACCGCGGTGTCCGCGCCGAAGCGCAAGCGCCGATGACTCGAGACGATGACGCGCGGTTCATGGCGCGCGCACTCGAGCTCGCCGAGAAGTATCGCGGTCGCACCGCCCCCAATCCGATCGTCGGCTGCGTGATCGTCAACGCGCGTGGTGCGGTGATCGCGGAAGGCGCGCACAAGGGTCCGGGCACGAAACACGCCGAGATCGACGCGCTCGCGAAGCTCGGCGGCAAGGCGCTCGGCGCCACGATGTACGTCAACCTCGAGCCGTGTACCCACGAGGGCCGAACGCCACCGTGCGCGCCGGCCGTGAAGGCTTCAGGGGTCGCGCGCGTCGTGATCGGTACGGAAGATCCGGTGCCCGGCCATGGTGGCGGGATCGAAGCGCTGCGGCGTGCGGGCATCTCGGTCTCCCGCGTGCTCGTCGACGAATCCGACGCGGCGAATCGGCCGTTCCTGACCTGGGCGATGCACGGGCGGCCGGCGTTCACGCTCAAGGCCGCGATCACGCTCGACGGCAAGATCGCGACGGTCGCGGGACACTCGAAGTGGATCACCGGCGAAGCGGCTCGGCTCGACGTCCACCGGCTGCGCAACACGCACGACGCGGTGCTCGTCGGCTCGCATACGGTGTTGAAGGATGATCCTTGGCTGACCGCACGCATCCGCGGAGCACGCGATCCGATGCGGATCATCCTCGATAGTCAGCTCCGCACGCCGACCGACGCCCGGCTGCTACCGCGAAACAGCGGCCCGCGAACGATCATCGCGACCAGCGAGCGCGCTTCCGGCGCGAAGGAACGCGCGCTCGTCAACCAAGGCGCCGAGATCTGGCGGTTCAAGGCGCGCGCGAACGGACACGTTCCGATCGAGCAGCTCGCGCGCAGGCTCGGTCGCGAGAACCTGACTTCTGTCCTCGTCGAAGGCGGCGGGGAGGTCCACGCGTCGTTCCTAGAGCGACGCCTGGCCGACGAGATCATCATCTACATCGCGCCGAAAGCGGTCGGCGGTCCGGCGCGCAGCTGGGTCGGCGGCAAGGGCATTGGCACGCTCGCGGCCGCGCACGGCTTTCGCTTCATCGGTGACCCCGTCCGGATCGGCGAGGACCTCCGGCTCACCGCGATGCGCGACGACTGAGCGTTGCCTCCACGCCCGAGCCGGCTTCACATCCTTGGGACGGAAGCAGTCTCGATCCTCGGATCGGCCGCACGTCCGCGTATTCGCATAGGCTGCGGAGCTGAGGCCAGTGTCCGGATCTGTTTCTTGCAAGCGTTCGATGACATGAATATCCAGGTGCCGGGGAAGTCCCAAACCTCGAAATCAAGGAGCTCCTCATGAAGATTCTCTCCGCACTCTTCCTCTTGTCCATGACCACACTCGCCGTCGCCGATGACGCGACGAAACCAAGAGTGACGCCGGCGGTCGCGCCGCCCAACGTGACCATATGCTTCCAGCTGTCCGCGGATGGTAAGGCGTGGAGCAAGACGCCTGAGCTCCTGTGCGTGGGGCAGGGAGACAAGGCCGTCGAGATCAAGCTCACCGCGGGCATCCCGCTGGTCGATGTCGCCGTGTTTCACCTCGATCTGAAGAGCCGCGTGCGTTGTTCCGATTGCAACAAGGACGAGTTCGCACTCACGAATCCCTCGAACTCGGTCTTCAACCAGCTCGCGATCAAGTTCGATGGCAAGCGCGACGTCACCGCCGGGACCGAGACCGGCACGGTGTCGATCGGCCGGACGAGCTTCCACTATCGCCGCATGAAATGAGGCTCTGTCGGGGCGATCTTGGGCCAAGAAATCGAGGCCCTAGCAGCGCCTGCCGTGCGGCGATTCCGCAACATGCTCGGATAATGGTAGACCCGGGCTGAGATGTTCACGGGTCTGGTCGAAGACGTCGGCACCGTCGCCCGCGCGGATCGGCGCAGCGACGCGCTCGTGCTCGCGATCCGGCCCGCTCGGTTGCCGCTCGGCGAGCTCGCGATCGGTGAATCCGTGTGTCACGACGGCGCGTGCCTGACCGTGACGGAGGTCGGCCGCGATTCGTTCAGCGTGCTCGCCGGGGCAGAGACCCTCGCTCGTACGACGCTCGGCCATCTGCGCGTCGGAAAGCGCGTCAACCTCGAGCGTGCGCTGCGCGTCGGCGACCGGCTCGGGGGGCACTGGGTGACCGGCCACATCGATGGCACGGGAGAGCTCGCGACCCGCCGCGATCTCGGCTCGAACCTCGTGCTGGGCTTTCGCACGCCGCCGGCACTGTTGCGTTACATCGTCGAGAAGGGCTCGATCGCCATCGCCGGTGTTTCGCTGACCGTGAACTCGGTCGATACCGAGACGTTCTCGATCGCGATCATTCCTCATACCCGCGAGATGACGAACCTCGGCGAGCTCGCGATCGGCGATCGCGTGAACCTCGAGACCGACGTGCTCGCGAAACACGTCGAGAAGCTACTAGGAGGCCAGCGATGAGCCAGATCGAACGCGTGCAGCGAGCCCTCGACGAGATCCGCGCGGGTCGCATGGTGATCCTCGTCGATGACGAAGATCGCGAGAACGAGGGCGACCTCGTGTTCGCCGCCGAGCTGGTCACCCCCGAGAGCATCAACTTCATGGCGACTCACGCGCGCGGCCTGATCTGCCTCGCGATGGACGACGCGATGATCGATCGGCTCGAGCTCCAGCCGATGGTGCGCAATAACCAGGCTTCGCTCGGCACGGCGTTTACGGTGTCGATCGAAGCGCGGCACGGGGTCTCGACCGGTATCTCGGCGCGCGATCGCGCAACGACGATCCGCGCGGCGATCGCGGACGACGCCGGTCCGTCGAAGATCGTCTCGCCCGGGCACGTGTTCCCGCTGCGCGCGCGTAAGGGCGGGGTGCTCGTGCGCACCGGCCAGACCGAAGGTTCGGTCGATCTCGCGCGGCTCGCGGGACTCAAGCCCGCCGGGGTGATCTGCGAGATCATGCGCGAGGACGGCGAGATGGCCCGCCGCGCGGAGCTCGAGGAGTTCGCCGCGAAGCACGGCCTGCTGTTGCTGAGCGTCGCCGACATGATCGCCTATCGGCTGCAGCGCGAGCGGATCGTGCGCTGTCAGGGCACCGGCGCGATGCGGCCGGGGTCACTTGGCCCGGGCGAGCCGTTCGTCGCTCACTTCTACGATACCGAGGTCGAGGACACCGAGTACCTGGCGCTCGTGCGCGGCGATGTCGCGGGGCGTTCGGCCGCGGGCGAGACGATCACCGTGCGCGTCGCCGCGATGGATCCGCTCGCCGATCCGTTCGATCTCCGTCCGGATCTCGATGGTGCGCTCAAGGCGATCGATGATGCCGGCCTCGGCGTGCTCCTCTACGTCGTCAATCGCGGCCGGATGCGCCTCGGCGCGTCGTTCGAGCGGCTCGTGCTCCAGCGCGAAGTCGCACGGCCGAGCTGGACGAACCAGACGAGTGAAGCGCTCCGCGATTTTGGCCTCGGTGCACAGGTCCTGGCGGATCTCGGCTGCCACAAGATCCGCCTGATGATGTGGAGCGATCGCAAGATTCCGGGCCTCGAAGGCTTCGGGATCGAGGTCGTCGAGCGCGTTCCGATTCCGGCTCGCACGGGTTCACGCCGCAAGGAAGCCCAGTCGTAACTGGTGTATATCTCGCCCCGCATGCCCACCACCATCGAAGGCACCCTGTCCGCCACGGGCCTCCGCTTCGCGATCGTTGCCAGCCGATTCAACGGCCTGATCGTCGAGTCGCTCGTCGCGGGAGCCGTCGACGCGATCGTACGCTCGGGTGGCGATGCAGATGCAATCACGATCGTGCGCTGCCCCGGTGCCTGGGAGCTGCCGCAGGTCGTTCGCCGCGTGATCGATCGCGGCGGCGTGGATGCAGTCGTCGCGCTCGGTGCCGTGATTCGCGGAGCGACTCCGCATTTTGATTACGTTGCAGGCGAAGCGGCACGCGGTATCGGTGGAGCGGCCGCAACGTCACCGATTCCGGTAAGCTTTGGCGTGCTGACGACCGATACGATCGAGCAGGCTCTCGAGCGCGCGGGCACGAAGGCCGGCAACAAGGGCTTCGATGCCGCGATGGCGGCGATCGAGCTCGCGACCCTGTTCGCGACCCTCGCGGGCTCGCCCAAGAAGAAGGGCCCGAAACGGAGCGAGCCAGCGAACGCTGGCGAGAGAGGTCGATGAGCGGGGCACGTCGCAGCGGTCGCGCCTACGCGCTCCAGCTCCTGTACGCGCGCGACGGAGATGCGGGGACCGACGTCGCGGGTTCCGCGACCGATTGGGCGTCGGAGTTCGAGCTCGAGGTCGAGCCGGCCGCGCAGACGTTCGCGCGCGATCTGGTTGCGGCCGCCGCGACCCGAGGTGCCGAGATCGACGAGCACATTACGTCGGCTTCGAAGAACTGGCGCATCGATCGGATGTCGCGCGTCGATCGCAACATCCTTCGCCTCGGCGCGTGCGAGCTCGTCGCGTTCCGCGATGTGCCGGTCAAGGTCGTGATCAACGAAGCCGTCGAGCTCGCGAAGCGGTTCGGCACCGCGGAGTCATCGGCGTTCGTCAACGGCGTGCTCGATCGCATCGCGACCGCGGTCGGCCGGACGCCCGAGGACTGATGGCCCTCAGCGTCCTGCCTCTCGATCTCGCACGGTGGGACGAAGCCGCGCACGATTGCCTCGTGCTGCCGGTGTTCAAAGACGATCGGCCGTTGCGCGGAGCCGCGGGGCTCGTCGACTGGCGGCTGTGCGGGAGGCTGTCGCGCCTCCTCAAGGCGAACCGTGCGAGCGCCGAAGCCGGCGAGACGATGATGCTGCCGGCCGGAAGGCGGCTGCGCTTCAATCGGATCATGTGGTTCGGCCTCGGCGATGCGAAGGGCTACAGCGAAGACCGGTTCCGCAAGGACCTCGGCTGGATCCTCGGCGTCGTGACCAAGGCTGGCATCACCGAATGGTCGATCCAGATGCCGGGGCGCGCCTCGGGGTTGATCGGCGCCCGGCGGGCCGTCGAGATCATCCTCGAGGATCAGCTGCTCGTCAGCCAGCCGATCACGATTCTCGAAGACCCATCAGGGCAAAAAGACATCGCCGAGCTGCTGCGCAGTCAGCGCTAACACCGACAGCGTACCCGCGAGACAGCGGTACGCGGCTGCGCACGATCACGGTACGCTTGGGCGTGCGTTGGGCGTTGTTCTTTTAGAAGAGCCAGTGGAACGACTTCTCGAGCACCACGATGACGGTGGCTCCGAAAACCACGAGCAGCGCCATGTCGACGAGCGTGCCGAGATGGCCGAGCGCGATCCAGACGCCATCACGCTCGAGGAGTCCAACCGCGTAGACGAACAGCGGGATCAGAAAGATCAGATTCGATCCGGGCACCGGCAGCGGAAGCGCGAGGCCGAGGCCGAGGAGCACGACGGCGACCCCGACGAGCCTGGGCATCAGGAGTGCCTCCCAGCGACGCTTGGTCGACTTCGACATCCAGTGCGTGCGGCGCGCGAGCAGCGACACCACGCGATCGAGCATGTGCATCGAGAGCTTGCGGCGACGTGCTCGTTTCGGCAGCCACGGCCGCTGCATGCCAAGTGCGAGCTGCGCACCGACCAGCGCGATCGCGAGCCCGAACGGCGTCGACAGGCCGAAGAACGGAATCGCGATCAGCGTCAGGACGCCGATCAAGAATCCGAAGCCGCCTTCCGCGGCCTTGTCGACGAGCTCGCCGACCGTGATCGGCTGTCCGATGTGAACGGCCTCGCCGTCCGCGTGCTTGACGTCGACATGAGGGTGCTCGACGGCTTCGGCAGCGCCGAGCTCGCGCAAGAGCTCCTCGAGCCGGAGACGCCGTGGCGCTTCGGCCGCGATCGTCTGACTCGCTCTCTCGACGTCCACTCAGAAACCGTAGCACTCACCGCGCCATGCGCGACGATCCGGTGCGGTTAGCTATTCGAGCGCGCCGGTCTCGGCGAGCTTGCCGATCTCGCGGAATTCCATGCGGATCGCGCGCTCGAGGTGCTCGTGGGTGAGCGAGCTGCCTTCTTCTGCCGCCAAGAAGGCGGCGCGAAGCGCGGCGTTGCGGATGTAGCCACCGGACAGCCGGAACCGTTGCGACAGCTTCGCGAAGTCGATCGTGCCCTGGATCGGGACCTTGTCGGGGATCAGCGAGCGCCACAGCTGCTCGCGCATCTCTTCGTCCGGGAACGGGAACGTCACGCGATAGGTGAGGCGGCGTTTGAATGCGGGATCGATCGCGTTGCCGAAGTTCGTCGTGAGGATCGCGATGCCTTCGAACGTGTCGAGGCGCTGGAGCAAGTAGCTCACTTCCATGTTCGCGTAGCGATCGACCGACGACTTCACCTCGGTGCGCTTGGCGAACAGCGAGTCGGCCTCGTCGAACAGCAGCAGCACCTGGCCGTCCTCGGCGGCGTCGAAGAGGGAGCCGAGGTTCTTCTCGGTCTCACCGATCCACTTCGACGTGATCCGCGAGACATCGACGCGATACAGCTCGAGACCGAGATCGCGAGCGATCACGCCGGCGACCATCGTCTTGCCGGTGCCGGGGCTCCCCGCGAACAGCGCGGTGATGCCGCGCGCGGTCGTGATCGAACGATCGAAACCCCACTGCTCGAACACCTTCTTGCGATGGCGGACACGCGCGGTCAGCTCGAGCAGCGAATCGACGATGTCCTCGGGCAGCACGATGTCGGCCCAGCTCGCGAGTCGCGTCACGCGATTGGCGGTCGTGCCGAGGCGATTCTCGAGGTGCTGGCGCATCGTGTCGTCGAGCTCGCGCACCCACGCCGCGGGATCCGCGGGCCGATCGGGGCGCTTGGCGACCTCGATGCAGACGCGCTCGATGATGCCGGGACCGACGCGATAGCGGCCCGCGAGGTCGCTCGGATCGGGAAGATCGATCTGGTGATGTTCGAGCGCGATCGCCCACGATTCGCCGCGCTGGATCTCGTTGCGCGCCGGAAGATCGAGCAGCAGGTAGCCCGGATCGAGCGGGATCTGTGCCTCGGAGGGGAGCCGGATCGCGATCGGCCCGAGGTGATTGCGTAGCACGGCCGCGATCTGGATCTTGGTGTCCGGATCCTCGGCCGCGGAGATGAGCTCGAGGCCGTCGATGCACGGGATCAGGCCGCGGAGCATCGCGCGGCGAAGCACCGCTTCGAGGGTGGCCGGGAGCATGCCCGGCTCGCGCGGCACCGTCGAGAGATCGATGACGCCGAGCGATCGATCGGCGCGCGCGGCGAGCGAGGTGAGCAGCGTGTGCCGTCCCGAGCCCGTGCGGCCGCGGACGACGATGCGAACCGGTTCGTCATCCCGTGCGCTCGACAGAAACCGCAGCGCCTTGACGATCAGCGCGCGCGGCAGTTGCAGCTCTTCGAGATCGCGATCGACGCGCCGGACCTTGAGATGCTGATCGGGCTCACCTTCGGCGGACTGATTCGTGATGTATCGGACGACCAGCGGATCGACGCTGAGCGATGCATAGGGACGTTCGCCGACTCCGACGCGCACGAGGGCATAGCGGCGGAGCGGACGATCGCCGTCGAGCTCGCGCGCGATCTGGCGGCGGAACCCGCTACCGAGGATCTGTCCGATCAGGTATTCGTCGACGATCGGCCGGCCCGGATCGTTGGCGAGGATGCCGTACAGCCGCGCGAGCTCGCCGAGTAGGCGCGGTGCTGCGATCGCGAACAAGATCGCGACGCCGACCGGGGTCAGCCGGAAATCGCGGGCGAGGACCTCGAGCGGCGTCAGCCGGCCGGCGCGGCTGGATTCTGCGGCGGCGACGAGCTGCTCGGTCGTCCTCAGCCGGGTCACCGCGGCCGCGAGCTCGTTCTGCGCGCGGCCGCTCGCGAGCCCGAGGAGGCCGGCGACTTCATCCGCAAACGGCGGGCGCGTTGCGTCCGGCCGGCTGATCCGTCCGGTGTCCCAGCCTTCCGCAATGCCGACGTCGACGCGTGCGCCGATGAGCTTGATCCGGAGATCGATCGCTTGCGCGATCTCGGCGGCCGTCGCGGTCGGCGTCACGGAGACCGGATCGAGCCGGACGAGGGGCGCGTAGGGCAGGGGCTCGTCCGCGGCCGGCTCGACGGCCGGCGGCGGCGTCACCGGAAGCGGCGTCGGTTCTTCGATCACCTCGACGGCGCCCGCGAGCTCTGGAGCCGGCTCGGTTGCGACCGGGGTTGGCGCCGCGACGCTGTCGTCGGGGTCGGCGGTCGTCGGCGATGCGAGCGACTCGGGACGGACAAGCTCGAGCCCATTCGCGGAGAGCAGCGCGATCCGCTGGAGTCCGTCGTCGATCGCGATCTCGGTGGTGTCCTCCGGAATCACGAGATCTCGAATCCACCGACCGAAGCGCAGATCGATCACGCTCAGTCGATCCGCCGTGCGGGCGACCGCGAGGCCGCGGCGCGCGGCGAACGCGAGCTGCGTCACCGAAGGCAACCGAAGCTGGGTGTTCTGCGCCCCGTCGGAGGTCTGCGCAACCGTGAGCCGCAGCTCGACGGCATCCGCGCCCGCTTCGGGTCTCACTGTGCGTTGCTGCGCGAACACGAACAGCCGGCCGTCGAGCACGAGCTGGGCGTCGAACGCGCGCGAGCCGGGCTCGCCGATCGGCTTGCGCCACGCCTCGCCGATGCTGCGCCACAGCCGCAGCTGGCCGCCGGACCACAGCAGCCAGCGTCCGTCGGACAGGGGCAAGGCCAGCTCGCCACCGGGTCCGGGGACCTCGGTGCGCACCGGATCGATCCGGACGACGACCGGCTGCGCCGCGTGCCACACCGGCAACAGCGGCGCGGTGCTCGAGAGGAGAAACCGCCCCGCGGGATCGAGGTACTCGAGCGGATCGCTCGCGAGGACGCGCCCGTCTTTCACGGACAGTCGCGTCAGGCGATTGGGCGCCGCGACCCACAGCTCGTCCCCGACCGGCGCGATGTCGATGAAGTCGTCGACTTGCACGCGGACGCGCAGGTCGCCGCTCGGATCGTACACGTTGATGTTCGGCGCCTCTGCGACGAGCAAGTCGCCGCGCGCGCCGAAAAACCGCACGACGCGCCGAGGCGCGCTCGCCACCGGGCGCGGGCTCGTTCCACCTCCGGCTCGGTCGGTAACCACCGGAGCCGATGTTAGCGCCTCGGCTAATTCCTGGCCAGCATCACGGCCGTTTGCGAGAACGCCGATGCCGCCCAGAACTCCGACAGCGCGTCGATCTTGTCGGTCAGCTCACCCTCGCGCTCGACGCTGGCGAGCTGGTAGGCGAGCTTGGCCTGCACTGGAATCGCACCGGTCGCGATTCGCGCCGCGCGGGCACTCGCGCGTGCGCTGCGTTCGGCGCTCGCGAGCATGTTCGTGAAGGCCTTGTCGTGATCGATCGAGCTGATCTTGCCGGCCGCGTCGGTATGGATGACGAGCGAGTAGTATTTCGCGACGAGCTGCGCCGAATTGAAGTACGCGAGCTCGTTGCCGGCGAGCGACATCAGGCCCCACGCGAGCGAGTGTTCGCCCCAAGCGGTCTTGAGCTCCTGCGGCAGGCCTTCGGCATCGCCGAGCTTCGAGGTCATGAACGCGACCAGATAGTCCGGCTCGATCAGCGCGATCTGTTCGCGCGCTTCATCGGTGGTGACGTGGGATGCCTGCGCGAACGGCTCGACGAGCAAGGTGTCGAAGTAGTTCAGCCCGGCGATCGAGGCCGACTGAAACGATGCCGACATCTTCAGGACGTTCGGGATCGAGCACACGTAGGTGACGCTGTTTTCGAGCTCGAAGTCGAGCTCCTGCGTCGCGAGCACCGTCGAGGCGACCGTACGATCGACGTACAACACGGTCGGCGCGATCGTGTTGACGAGCTCTTCGGCGATCGCCGCCGAGCCAAGCTCGCCGGCGTCCTTGCCGGTCAAGCTCTCGAGATACGCCTTCGATCGAACGATCGCCGCGTGGGCAAACACGTGGAAGCCCCACCCGCGGAGGGCGGCTTGAAACGCCGACAGCATGACCAGGTGACCGCCGAGCGTCGTCGGCCGCAGCGCGCCGATCTTCTTGAACACGGCCGCGGTCTCATCGACGGCATCGAGCGCATCGAGCTGGGCGATCGCACCCGTGATGTTGCCGGCGCGCACCTTCGTCAGCATCTGGAACGTCGTCGCGGTCCCCGATGTGTACGCCCAAGCCGCGAGCATCTTGCTGTACGCCGCGGCGATCATGCCCCGCTTGTGGAGCTTCTCGGCGGCATCGACATTGTCCTGCGCGTAACGACGCACCAGCGATAGCGTCTTCGGCAGCTTGCCTGCACTCTCGAGCTCGACGACCGCACCCCAGTCGGTCGCGAGTCGTTGCTGCCATTCCTGGTACTTGTCGTCGAGCGCCTTGATCGTCTGGGCGTCGAGCGCCATGTCCGCCTCGGACACGGGAACGGCCTCCGGCAGACGCTTGCCGGTGAGCAGCTTGTACGCCTCGTGAATGTCGGCGATCTCGATCGCCTCCGCGCCATGGGCCTTCGCGAGCTCGACGAGGTCGACCGGCTTGCCGCTGACCTCGGACTTGGCGTAGCGCATGCCGATCGGGTAGCCGAGCTTGGTCTTGCCCTTCTCGATCGAGCCGAGAAACTTCTCCGGAATGCCGCCGACCGGACCGAACGTGCCGTCGGGGTTGATCGTCCCGGTCATCGTGACCTTCGGATCGATCGCAGCGCCCGTCATCGCGGCGAGGAAGCCGCCGGCCATCAGGCCGGATGCCGAGGCGCCGTCGATGTAGCCGCCGGAGGACGCCGAGAACGTGAAGTCGGTCAGATCTTTGTTGAGCGCGGTCGCAGCGACCAGCGCGGAGACCCACACGCCGGCGCGCCACTGTGCGCCCGTGCCCCCCGCAAATTCTTCGTAGATGCCGACCTGCACCGAGCCTTCGGCGTTGGGTCCGGTCGCGAGCTTCACCGGCGTCATCCCGCCGGAGGCTGGAGCCGTGCCGCCGAGCTTCACGAACATCGCGTCGACGAGCGCGTTGCTCGCGATCACGGGCAGCCGCACCACGGTCGAACCGTTGTGGTCGTCGGTGCCGAGGATCACCGCTTGATGAGGCGCTTTCGAATCGGCCTTCATGCCCATCGGTGCGTAGATCTTGACCTCGGGCGCGGGATCCGCCGGGGGCTGCGCGTGCTGGGGACCGCCACACGACACCGCGACGACAGCGCCCGCGGCAGCGCGGCGAAGGATGGCCATCGATCGATACTAGCGCCAATGCCGGTCGGTTGCCGCCACATCCGACGTCGTGCTCGTACTCGTACTCGTGCTCGTACTCGAGGCCACTGCGGAAGGCGGAGGTCAGTCGGAAACGGCGAGATCGATGACCGACCGGCCGCTTCGATCGAATTCCCGCCCGGGCGTCGGCGCAGCCCACTTTTTCAGGACCGCTCGCGATCACCGAGGTTTCGAGCACGAGTACGAGCACGAGTACGAGTACGACGGAGACCGGAGCATCGACACTTAGCGCACTAGCGCGCCCGAGGATGCTTGCGAGCCTGTTCGAGCACGCGCGCGCGACTGACGTGCGTGTAGATTTCGGTGGTGGAGATGTCGGCGTGTCCGAGCATTGCTTGGACGGCGCGCAGGTCCGCGCCGTGCTCGAGGAGGTGCGTCGCGAACGAGTGCCGCAGCTTGTGGGGCGAAATGTCGCCGGACGGCAGCCGGACGCCCGCCCGGCGCGCGTAGGTCCGGAGCGCCTTCCAGAACCCCTGCCGCGTCATCGGCTTGCCGCGCTCGGTCAGGAACAAGGCCCGCTGTTTCGGATCGCGGACCCACGCGGGGCGATCTGCGAGATACCGCGTGATCTTGTCGCGAGCGACGCTGCTCATTGGCACGAGGCGGGTCTTGTTGCCCTTTCCCGTGACGCGCACGTAGCCGTGGTTGAGATTGACGTCGGCGAGCGGCACCCGGACGAGCTCGGACACGCGCAGCCCCGAGGCGTACGCGAGCTCGATCATCGCGGCATCGCGACGGCCGCGCGGCGTATCGGCCGGTGTCGCGATCAGGCGCGCGACGGCGTCTTCTCCGAGGACGCCGGGCAGGCGGCGGGCCGTGCGCGGTGCGTCGATGGTCGCGGTCGGATCAGCTTCGAGCCAGCGCTCGGCGATCAAGTGCCGAAACAGGCCACGAAACGCGACGAGCGCACGGGCGCGGCTTCGCGGGGCAAGCTTGGCATCGGCGAGCGCGATCAGGTGGTCCGTGAGGTCGGCGCACGTGACGTCATCGACGTCCGCGCGCCCACGCTCGCCGAGGAATCCCACGAGACGCGCCAGGTCGCGGCCGTAGCTCTCGAGGGTGTGCAGCGAGAGCCCGCGCTCGACCTTCAGATGATCGAGGAACAGATCGACGCCCTCGTCGAGGGCGAGCCTTCGCGCCATCCTGAGATTGGAGCCGTGCGAGCGAGATCGCGCAAATTATTGGTCCGACTTGGAGACGATTCTCGGCCTTGCAGTCGGAGGCTCGGGCGGCCATAGTCCGTCACCGCTCGCCATGAACCTATCCCCACATGACATTCGCTGGATCGTGATCCGCGTGTTCGTGTTGATCGGATCGGTCGCATTCCACGAGTTTGGCCACGCGATCATGGCGTACAAGCTCGGTGACGACACGCCGCGTCGTCAGGGCCGCGTCACGCTGAATCCGCTGGCGCACGCGGACCCGATCGGAACGTTCCTGCTGCCGATCGCCGGCAGCGTCTACAACGCCGCCTCGGGCTCCGGGGTCGGCGGCTTTGGTTGGGGCAAGCCGGTCGAATGGAATCCCACGAAGATCAACCGCAAGTGGCGCATGGCCACGGCGCGGATCCTGGTCGCGATCGCCGGGCCGTCGATGAACATCGTGCTCGCGCTGCTCTGCGCGCTGGTCAACGTGATCTTGCTGTCGCAGAACGTCGTGTCGCTCGAGAGCGATGTGACGCAGATCCTGTTCTTTGCCGTCACCACGAACTTCGTGTTGTGCTTCTTCAACCTGCTCCCCGTGCCTCCGCTCGACGGTGGCCACGTCGCCGAAAGTTTCATGCCGTACCGGCATCGCGCGACGTTCGAGAGCTATGCGCGGTTCGGTCCGTTCATCGTGATGGGGTTCGTGATGATCCCGCAGTTCGCGCAGGTGTTCCGGATCCCGGCGTATTGGTGTGCCGAGCACCTCTACAAGGCCCTGCTTAGCTTGTTCGGGATGTAAAGATGGAATCAGGGTATTCAGTCGCGCTCGACGTGTTCGAGGGGCCGCTCGATTTGCTGCTGCACCTCGTGAAGAAGCACGAGCTGTCGATTCTCGATATTCCGATCTCGTTCGTCACCGAGAAGTATCTCGAGTACCTCGACGCGATGGCCGGCCTCGATATCGACGTCGCCGGCGAATATCTGTTGATGGCGGCGACCTTGTGCCACATCAAGTCGCGCGAGCTGTTGCCGTCGCCGGAGCCGCTCGAAGAGGAAGAGGGGACGGGCGAGGGAGATGATGAAGAGGGCGTCGATCCGCGGGCGGACTTGATCCGGCGACTCCTCGAGTATCAGAAGTACAAGGCAGCGGCCGACCAGCTCGGCAAGCGTCCGGTGGTCGGTCGCAACGTGTGGAGCCGCGGCGCGCCGGCCGAGGATGCCGTCAGCGAAGGCGTCAACGCGGATGCGATCGCACCGCTGGCGCCGTTTCCGGTGCACAAGCTGATCGAAGCGTTCGATCGCGTGATGCAGCAGGCGAAGGTCAAGGTCGCGCACAACGTGATGATCGACCGGCTCTCGGTGAGCCAGAAGATCGCGGAGCTGACCGATCGGCTCGAGGCCGAGGGCGGCTTCACGTTCTCGTCGATGTTCACGTTCCTTCGCGACGGCGTGGCCCGCTCGATCCAGGACATCCGGCACGAAGCGGTGGTGACGTTCCTCGCGCTCCTCGAGATGGCCAAGCTCCGGCTGATCCGGCTGAGCCAGCACGAGGCACGGGGCGAGGCGGCGTTGGCAAACGGTGGGGCGACCTCGGAAGAGGAGATCTTCATCCAGAGCGCGACAGACGATCTCCGCGCACGCGTCGAACAGGGCGTCGCGCTTCCTGACGACTATCGATAGTGTCAGGGTCGCGTGGTAACTGCGGGTCGGCTCGTGCTTTCGGGCCGAACGTCCGTTGGCTCCACTGCGAGAGGTACTGAAGTGAGCAAGAAGCGCAAAAGCCTGAAGAAGACCAAGGCTCCGGCCGAAGCCGTTCCCCAGGACGTCGACGCCCTTGCCGAGGGCAGCGGCCCGCACGAGCAAGTCGAGGCCAACGCACAGTCGTTAGCCGACGCCGCGACGGTCGCCTTTGCGGGTGAAGCTTCCGAGACCGACGACGTCTCGATCGAGGCCGAACCCAGCGCGCATCAGGGTGTGGAGGCCGACGGGCTCGAAGCAGCGATGTCCGGCGAGGTCGAAGTAGCGATCTCCGGCGACGCCGAAGTAGCGATGTCCGGCGAGGCCGAAGTAGCGATGTCCGGCGAGGCCGAACCGATGTCCGGCGAGGCCGACGCGGACGGTCCCGAATCACCCGAACCTGACGCCGCTGAGAATGTCGTGGCAGCATCTGAGGTCGTGGGTGATGACGAGGGCGACCTGGATCCTGCCGAAGGTGCACCTGTCGCGTTGCCGATCAGCGCGAGCACCATGGAGGCGGCCGAGCTCAAGCACCTCGTCGAAGCGCTCGTGTTTGCGTCCGACAAGCCCGTGACGCTGCAGCGGTTGCGTCAGCTCACGCGCGTCAGTGATGTCCGTCGGCTCGAGCAGGCGCTCGCCGAGGTGGCCAACGATTACCGCGACCGCGGGATCTCGCTCCAGGCGGTCTCCGGCGGCTATCAATTCCGGACGCACACGAAGTACTCGAGTTGGGTCCAGCAGCTGATCGCTGGCCGGCCGGTGCGGCTATCGCGCGCACAGCTCGAGACCCTGTCGATCATCGCGTATCGCCAGCCGATCACGCGCCCCGAGATCGACGACATCCGCGGCGTGGATTCGTCGGGAACACTGCGCGTCCTGATCGAGCGCTCGCTGATCCGCATCCTCGGCAAGCGCGAAGAGGTCGGCCGGCCGATGCTGTACGGCACGACCAAGGAGTTCCTAGACTTCTTCAGCCTGACGGATCTGCGCGAGCTACCGACGCTGCGCGAATACAGCGAGCTCACTGCAGAGAGCCGCAAGGTCATGAGCGATCGGCTCGGCGTCGAGCTCGAGTCCGAGACTCCGGACATGCCCGAACAGGATCCAGCGGACGCACCCGTGCAACACGCGAGTGGCGAGGCCGAAGGCTCGGAAGATCCGCTGTCAGAAATCGACGGCGAGCCGAACGCCGAGATGCGCCGCGAGCCGAACGCCGAGATGCGCGGCGAGCACGATGAGATGCGCGGCGAGCCGAACGATGAGATGCGCGGTTATCACGCTGATCACGTGAACGGCGGTGAGCTCGCTAATCACGAGATGCGCGGCGAGCACGCCGATCGCGAGACCGGTAGCGAGCACGCCGATCACGAGATGCCCGGCGAGCACGCCGATCGCAACACCGGTAGCGAGCACGCCGATCACGAGATGCGCGGCGAGCACGCCGATCGCGGGACCGGTAGCGCGCACGCCGATCGCGAGATGCGCGGCGAGCACGCCGATCGCCTGACCGGTAGCGAGCACGCCGATCTCGAGATGCGCGGCGAGCACGCCGATCGCAAGACCGGTAGCGAGCACGCCGATCACGAGATGCGTGGCGATCACGCCGATCACGAGACCGATAGCGAGCACGCCGATCGCGAGATGCGCGGCGCGCACGCGGATCACGAGAACGGCAGTGAGCTCGCAAATCACGAGATGCGCGACGAGCGCGCTGATCGCGAGACGGCCAGCGTGCAGGCGAATCACGAGATGCACGGCGAGCACGCCGGCCGTGAAGTGCGCGGTGAGGCCGCGCATCGTGACGACGGCGGCGAGCACGCCGAGCACGAGATGCGAGCCGCGCATGTCGATCACGTCCCAGGTGAGGACGCCGATGAGGCGACTGGCCGCGAGCGCGCGGATGGCGAGATGGCGGCGGATCGGGTTCATCTCAACGAGGCTGCGGAGCACGTCGCTGCGGACCACCGTACGCAGCACGGCGACGCTCACCTGGGGACGCAGGGCGAGCACGCCGGCAGCCACCCAGAAATGCGCAGTGAGCGGGCGGACCTGCACGAGCTGGCGGGTGATCTGAGCGAAGACCTGGCGGTCGGTGCTGAAGCGAGCGGGGAGGCGCTCGAGGGCTCGTTTGCGAGGGGCTCATCCACCGAGGCCGCCGTTGGCTCGTCTGCGAGTGCGGAGGAGGCCGACGCCGAGGCAGGCGATGAATCGGCGGAAGATTCGCTCGAGGCCGCTGGCTCGGAGCCCTCCGCGGAGACGTCGGTCATGGTAGAGCATGCGTCGGAGTCGGAGGCGTCGACGCACGACGCAACCGACGACGTTTCCGATCCCAGCGAGTAATCATGACCAAGCGCCGAGGCGCAGCGACCGGCGAGACCACCAGCGACGAAGACCGGCCCACTCAAAAAGGGGGCGTCCGCCTCCAGCGGTATCTCGCGTCGGCGGGTGTCGCGGCGCGTCGCAAGGCCGAAGAGATGATCACCGGCGGTCGCGTCCTCGTCAACGGCAAGGTCGCGAACGTGCTCGGCACGAAGGTCGATCCGGCGCATGACCGAGTGACCGTAGACGGCGAGGCGGTGGTCGCGCTCGACCACTTCTACGTGCTCCTGAACAAGCCAAAGGCGTGCATCACCTCCGTGACGGACGATCGCGGTCGACCAACGGTGATGGACTACCTGCCGAACGTTCCGATTCCGGTGAAGCCGGTCGGCCGACTCGACTTCTACACGGAGGGCGTGCTGCTCCTGACCAACGACGGCGAGCTCGCAGCACGGCTGCTCGCACCGGCGAGTCACGTGCCGAAGACGTATCACGTCAAGGTTCACGGTCATGTCGGCCCGGATCAGATCAAGCTGCTGCGCGATGGCATCCAGCTCGATGACGGCTCGGTGACGATGCCGGCCGAGGTCGAGCCGCTGCCCGCCGAGAGCAAGCACACCTGGCTCGCGATCACGATCCACGAGGGCAAGCATCGCCAGATCCACCGTATGATCGAAGCGCTCGGTTTTGCCGTCGACAAGCTGCAACGAGTCGCCTTCGCGAACCTGACCTTTCACGGGCTCCGCATCGGAGACGCACGCGAGCTCACGCAGCTCGAGCTCAACGCATTGCGTGATCTGGTCGGGCTCGATCACAGCGCCGTCGCACGCGGCAAGTGGCGCGCCGAACGCGAGGATACTGATATTCCGCGGCGCGCTCGCGCGAAGGTCCTCGCCGAAGCCGAGCTAGAAGCCGCTGGAGCTCCCGAGCGCGAGCCGAGCGAAACCTCTGAAGAAGGCGCTCGTCGCGGCGGACAGGGCCGGACGTTCGGAAAGAATGCCGATCGCGGACCCGATTCCGCGGTGAGTCGCGGCCCACGAGGCTCGACCTTCGGTAGGCGCGGCAGCGCGGCCTCCGATCGCGGATCACGAAGCGGTCCTGCTCGCGGCGCGGGCTCCGATCGCGGATCTCGAAGCGGCCCGGGTCGCAGCGGCGGTTTCGGCGGTGATCGGACGGCGGGTCGCGAACCGCGCGGCGGCGATTTCGGCGCGCGCAGTGATCGCGCCCCACGTGGAGCGACTGCCGCGAGTCGCGGGCCACGTCGTGAAGGCGCATCCTCGGACCGTGGACCTCGAGGCGCGAGCAGCAGCGAACGCGGCGGCTTCGGTGGACGCGGCGAACGCGGACCGGCTCGCGAATCGCGCGGCGGTTTCGGTGGAAGCGGCGAACGCGGACCGGCTCGCGGGTCGCGCGGCAGTTTCGGTGGGCGCGGCGAGCGCGGGCCGGCACGCGAATCGCGCGAAAGTTTCAGCGGTGGCGGCGAACTCGGACCGGCTCGCGAATCGCGCGGAAGTTTCAGCGGTGCCGGCGAACGCGGACCGGCTCGCGAATCGCGCGGAAGTTTCAGCGGTAGCGGCGAACGCGGGCCGGCTCGTGAATCGCGCGA
>JAQBQF010000302.1 GCA_028287115.1 Myxococcales bacterium | reverse complement strand
GGATCCGACAGCTTCGCGACGCCGAAATCGAGGAGCTTCACGACGTCCGAGCTGCCACCTCGCTCGATCAGGAAGATATTGTCGGGCTTGAGATCGCGGTGAATGATGCCGGCCTGATGCACCGCCGCGAGTGCGCTCGCAGTCTGTGCTGCGATATCGAGGACGCGTGACAGCGGCATCGTCTGCTTGCGAAGCAGGCGTTGCGACAGGTCCTCGCCCTTCAGCAGCTCCATGACGATGCAGTTGTCACCGCCGGGCTGCTCGAGGAAGTCGGTGATCTCGACGATGTTCTCGTGCGAGATCCGATTAACGGCGCGTGCCTCGGCGAAGAATCGCGCGACCGCCACCGAATTCGAGACGAGCTCGGCGCGCAGCATCTTGATCGCGACGCGGCGACCGAGCTTGACGTGCTCGGCGACATAGATGCGGCCCATGCCGCCTTCGCCTAGCAGATCGAGAATGCGGTACGAGCCGATCAACGTGCCCGCCGGAAGCGGTTCGCTCGCGTCGAGGCCTTCGATCCCCGTGAGCAGCGTGCCGCAGTGCGCGCAGTACTTCACGCCTCGGATGTACGAGCTGCCGCATTCAGGACACGCCAACGCCTTCCCCCCTTGCGGTTCCTCCACCAGCCAAATGTATCAGCAGGCCTGTTGGGCCGAACCTGTCTTAAAAGAAGCGCTCTGTCTCAAATGAGACAGAGGGCGACCATCCTACATCGGTGTCTAGACATCTTTTTCGTCGAAAAAACCGGGATTCGACGGACTGACGAAGCCGTATTTCTTCATCCGGTAGAGCAGCGTCTGCCGGGTCAGATCGAGGTAGCGGGCGGTCTTGGACACGTTCCCACATCGGACGAGTGCCTGGCGAATCAACTCCCGCTCGATCTCCTCGAGTGGACATCGCTCGCCGGTCACCGCGACCGCAAGGCTTGGCCGGCTGGCATCGACCGCGACCACGGCGTTTCCGGTCGTCCGGCGGAACGACTCGGCGGTAATCACGTCGTCGCTGCCGAACAGCACGATTCGTTCGAGCTCGTTTCGGAGCTCCCGAATATTTCCCGGCCAGCGAAACGTCTTCAGCGCGACGCGCGCGTCTTCGCTCAGCGGCGGCGGTGCGATCCCGCACTCGGCAGCGAGGCCCGTGATCAGCGCTTCGGCGATCGCGATGATGTCATCGCCGCGCTCGCGCAAGGGTGGCAGCTCGGCCGTCACGACGTTCAGCCGGTGATAGAGGTCGGCGCGCAGCTCACCGCGCTTGACCATCGTCGCGAGATCGCGGCGCGTCGACGCGATGATCTGGACATCGACGTGGATCGGTTGCGTGCCGCCGAACCGGCGAATCTGTTTGTCCTCGATCGCGGATAGCAAGTCGGCTTGAAGCTCGATGGGAATCGCGCCGACCTCGTCGAGAAAGATCGTGCCACCGTTGACGAGCTCGAGCAGGCCCTGGCGGGTCGCTCGCGCATCTGGGAGGGCATCGCGCTCGTGACCGAATAGCTGCGAATGGAGCACCTGCGATGGAACCGCGCACGTGACCTCGACGAACGCGCGATTGCGCCGCCCGCCGTTGTAATGGATCGCTCTTGCGACGAGCCGTTTGCCCGTGCCGATCTCGCCGGTGAGCAACACGGTCGGCACGGAGCGCGCGGTCGTGCGCTCGCAGATCTGGCGCAACTTACCCATCGCGAGCTTCATGTCGTGGCAGCCCGCGACGATCGCTTTCCACTCGGCGGTCGCGGCTTCCGCAGTCCGCAGCACGCGCAGTTGCGTGTCGCCTTTGCGCACTCCGAGCGAGATGCCGAGGGCGAACAGCAGATCTTTGCGCCCGTCGATCGGATCGAGGATGTATTCGTGAGCACCGAGCTCGAGCGCTTGCAGCTGGGAGCGAATGTCTGCGTCGGTCCCGACGACGACGATGATCGCACGCGGATCTTGGCGCCTTAGGCCCGCGATCAGCTCGGCCGAACGCGCGTCGGGCAGCGGCAGCCCGATCAGGACGAGATCCGCGCTGGTCTCGCCGTGCGCGCGAAGCCCCTCGGCAGCGGTGCTCACGATGTTAACGACGAGCCCGCGGCGGCGAATCCACTCCATGATGACCGCGAGTTGCGGCGCATCCCCGAGAATCGCCAACACCGAGATGGGCGTCCTGCTCCCCGTCACCGGCCGAGCATACGACCTCTCGGGAGTAATGACCTTGTCTTGGCGGTCTCGTGTGCTCGGGGCTGAGCGCCGGACCGGCGGCGATCTCGATCGCGATCACGCTCGCCAGCACGCTCGCGAGGTCACGTAGTCACCGGATCCACGAGAACGCACTGGCGACACGCTCCCGAACAGCCTGGCAAATGCTGCCTACACACCAGCTTCTGCAAGCTCACGACGACAGGTGATTACCAAGTAAGTGTCAGATTTCTGAGGGCGGTGTGAAGATCCGCCATGAACATTCCCGTTCCGGCGGCCTAAGCCCGCGTGCAGAGGGCTCCTCGCGGTGGAATGCCCGTTGCAGCCGTGGCGCGAGATGCGATTCGGCAAGCTCCTTCAACACCTCGCGATCGCCGGATTGGTGGGCACGGGCTGCTCCGGCAACGTCTTCGACAACTGTGTCCAGGACGTACAGAAGAGCTTCGTGGTCCTGACTCCGACCGATCCCTCGCTCGAGCTCAGCATCCACAACTGCCGCGTCGACGTCGATGCGTGTCCGGACTTGTGTCTGCTCGTGTTGCAGCGCGCCGGCATCATGCAGCCAAACCAGACCAACCAATTTCCGACCGATTTTGGTGCACCCGCGACCCCGAACAATCCGATCGATTCCGCCCACTGCAGCGCGCAGTTCGAAGGCCAAAAGGTCTCCGTGACCGTCGCGTACAGCATCCAGAGCGGCGGGCTCAGCTGCCCGCAGACCGGCGTTGGCGGCAGCGGCAGCGGTAGGTAATGCGCGATGCACGTCTCGATTCCGCGCGGTCTGTTCGCGCGTCTTCCGAATCCCTTTTGGCTAGGAGCTCGCTCATGAAGCACGTCAAGATCCTGTCGCTACTCGCGTTCGCCGGTTGTACGCAGTCGATCGAGTTACCGTCGCCAACGCCGCCACCACCGTGGGGCGTGCCGATCACCGGCGGTACGATGATGATCACGCACGACGGCAAGGCGATCGTCGCCGACCCCGATCGCGATCGGATCCTGAGCGTCGACCTCGGAACGAACGCGGTCACCGAGCTCGCGCTCACCGCGGGTGACGAACCCGGCCGGATCGCCGAGGACGCTGCCGGCCGGATTCACGTCGCGCTGCGACGCGGCGGTGCACTCGTCACGATCGTCAACGGCAAGATCGAGTCGCGCCGCGCGGTCTGCGCCGAGCCTCGTGGGCTCGCGTACGATGCGACGAGCGATCTCGTCCACGTCGCCTGCACGACAGGCGAGCTCGTCTCGTTCCCAGCCGCCGGCGGTGATGCGGTCCGCCAACTCCGTCTCGATCGCGATCTGCGCGACGTCGCGGTCTCGGGGAACCAGCTCATCGTCACGCGGTTCCGCACGGCCGAAGTGCTGACGCTCGATGCGCAGGGCGCGATCGTCACGCGCGTCGTCCCACCGACGGTGCATCGCTTCAACGGTGGCTTCGGCGGCCCCGGCCAAGGCGGCGTCGGAAGTGGCAGCGGCGTCCCGGGCGGTCCGATCGAAGCAATCCCCGCTGTCGCATGGCGCGCGATCCCGCTCGCCAACGGCAAGCTGATGGTCGCGCACCAACGCCAGCTCAAGGGCACGCTCGGCACGCAGCAGGGCGGCTACGGTCAAGGTTGCGGTCAAGGTCCGGTCGAAGATGCCGTCACCCTGTTCGCGCCGGGTCAGGCCCCGTTCGCGGTCGCGCCGCCCGCACGCGGCGCGCTCGCCGTCGACATCGCGGTCAACAGCCAAGGAACCCAGTTCGCATTCGCGATCGCCGGAACCAAGCAGGTCGAGGTCGTCTCGACCGCGTCGATGGGAACCCACGACGACGATCAATGCGGCGGCGATAACGGCAACGATCGGCAGACGTTCGACGACGGGCTCGGTGCGCCGACGTCGGTTGCATTCAGGGCGAACGGCGACCTCGTCACCTTCTATCCGGAATATCCAGCGCTCGTCGTGCGCTCGGCCACCGAGACGCACACGATCACGCTGCCCGGCGAGATGGGCTACGACTCGGGCCGCGCGATGTTTCACACGTCGACGGGGGTTGGCCTCGCGTGCGCATCGTGCCATCCCGAGGGTCGTGACGACGGCCTCGTCTGGCAGTTCGACAACATCGGCCTTCGCCGCACCCAGAACCTCAGCGGCGGCATCCTCGGCCGCGCGCCGTATCACTGGACCGGCGACATGACGACGCTGACGGTCCTCATGGACAACGTGTTCGGCGTGCGCATGGCGGGCGGAACCCCGACTCATAGCGAGCACGTCTCGCTCGGCCCGTGGCTCGATCGCCTCCAAGCGCCCGCGCCGGCTCCGATCAAGGATGCAGACGCGGTTGCGCGCGGCTCGGCGCTGTTCGAGTCCGCCGACACGATGTGCACGACGTGCCATCGCGGTGCGCTCTACACGAACAGCAAGCTCGTCGACGTCGGCACGGGCGGCACGTTCAAGGTGCCGAGCCTCGTCGGTGTGGCAGCGCGCCCGCCGTTCATGCACAACGGATGCGCCGCGACACTCCGCGATCGCTTCGGCGCGTGCGGTGGCGGTGATACGCACGGCCACACGTCGCAGCTGACGCCGGCGCAGGTCGACGATCTGGTCGCGTTCCTCGAGACGCTGTAGCCCTCAGGCGGTCGGCGTCTCGAGAGGCGTCACATTGCTCGACGTCGGCTGCGAGAGCTCTGGCCTCGGCTCGATCCTGCGCGGAAGCAGGCTCGGGCCGATGACGATCGGGGTCAGCACGCGATCGGTCGTGAGCTGGTTCCAGATCGTGGTCCACGCGGTCCAGCGCAGCGGCTCGCTGCGATAGATCGCGCGACGACCGGCGAGCGTCGGCGCGATGCCGCTGAACCGACCACCGCGGACCATCGGGATCAAGTAGGAGGACCGGAGGTCGTAGACGATCTCGACCAGGTAGCTCTCGGTCGGCCACACGACGATTCCCTCGTGCGAGACGTCGTACGCGGGCGCCTTCACGTCAGCCGTGGCGAGCGCGCTCTCGAGTTGCTCGCGCACGATGTCGACGCCCGAGAGCTTGTAGAACCCGGCCAGCGCGATCTCGAAGATCGTGGACTGACGCTCGTCGAGTCGGTCCATGAAGCCACGCTCCGGCACGCCCGCGAGCAGCCAGCCCGATTGTTGCTCGAACGCGATCGTCGTGTGCGCCGGCGAGAGGCTCGGGCACACGAGCTCGATCCGGACCCGATTCGACGCGATCTCGACGTGACGAACCGCGATGTCGGTGATGCGAAACGGCGCGGCCTCGTTGAGCAGCGAGACGAGCTCGCGGTCGACGAACTTCCAGATCGCCTCTTCGACGTGGTGCAGCCCCTCTTTGTGCTTGGCGACGCCGCGCTCGTCGGCCTTCCAGGTCGCGCGACGCAGCTTCGCGAACAGCTTCGGGATCGTGCCCGAGTGAAAGCCCGGTTTCATGAAGCCGACCATCGTCTCGCCGTGATGTCCGATCGAGACTTCGCGCAGCGTCTCGGGCCGGGTCGCGCCGTAGAGCTTCCAGTTCTCCTTGAGCTCCCACACGAGGAACCCTGCGAGGCCGGGAATCACGAATACGGTGAAGGCCGCGAACGATCCGGCGAGTGTCGGACCGACGACACGCTGCAGGGAGCCGCTGATCGCGCTGATCATGGAAGGCGAGAACGGCAGCGTGAGCTTGGCGGCGACGGTGACGGTCGGGAAGTGCTTGATCGGATTGACGACCGGCTCGATGAACAAGTTGACGTACGCGCGGAGCAAGTACGCGATGAAGAACCAGACCGCGCCGAGCAGGCCTTTCATGACGAGCGTGATCACGCTCTGCCCCGACTTGAATCGCAGCCATTCCTCGACCCGATAGATCGCGCGATCGAGGAGCTCGATCAGCTCGACGAACATCGCGAGCGTGTACCGCACGAGCCCCGGCACGATCCGCCGCGTCAGATGGCGCCCCGATCGCACGAGCCAGTCGGTGACGTACTCGCTCGAGAGCCGGCCGATTCGCGAAACGCCGACGAGGAGGACGACCGCGAACACGCCGGCCGCGAGCGGCCATTGCAGCGGTCCGCTCGTGACGAACCACGCGATCGCAGCCGGGATCCCAGGCCGGAGCACCCACCGCCACGGCAGGCTGTCGCGAAATCCCTGGACGACCGCGAGCGCGAGGATCGCGCGAGGGATTCGGATCAAGATCAGGTGCAGCACTCTTCCGAGCGTGCGCAACCCGATGCCGACGACCTTGCGAAACGGTGGCGCGTGCAGCAGCAGAAACAGGAACCCGGCGACCGCGGCAAACGCCGGCCTCGTCGCGATCTCCGGATGCACGCCGAACGCCTTTTTCGACAGCGGCCCGACGACGTGCTGCAGGCCTTCGAGCAAGATGAACGAGCCGAGCACCGGCAGCAGGAGGTACAGGCTCAGCACGCGGCCGACCGACGTTCCGGAGAAGATCGACGAGACCTTCTGGAGGAACCGCAGATAGATCTCGCCGCGCCGATACACACCGTCGAGCGAGATCGCGAGGATCCGATCGCAGCGGAGGAGCTGATCGCCTCGCCAGAGTTGGCGCGGTCGCAGGTCCGGCATCTTGAGATCGTTATGTGACAGCGCATCGCGCAGGTTGCCGAGCGAGAGCCGGCCGACCGCGACCGCTTGATCGAGCAGCTCGTCGACGAGCTTCTTCTGAGCGACGCGCTCGGGCAGGTGATGAGGCCTGAGCTCGACACCATCGAGGGCGGCTTCGAGCTTCGGTCGCAGGACGGTGCGCACGTTCGCGTCGGCGCGCTGGACCATGTCGTGGAGCGCGGCCGCGAGGGCCTCTCGCTCGTCGGCCGACGCGAGACCGCACTCGGCGATCTTCTTCGCGGCGGCGTGCAAATGCTTCGCGATCCGCACTTCACGCGTCGCCGGTAGTGCGCGCACGATCGGCCGCTTGCCGAGCGACATCGCCCACGTGACGAGATCGACGACCTTGACCTCGTGCTCGGCGACGATGCACGCGGACTGCACGTCGGCGAGCAGCCGCGCTCCGGCGGTGAACCGCAACGCGCGCTGGCGCGCGGCGAACCGAGCGACCGGCAGGAGCGCATCGGCCCACGCGCCGGCCGGTCCGCCACCGAGCACACCCGCGAGCCTGAACATCAGCTCGGCGAGGTCATGATGCGCGGTATCCGGATCTCCCGCGCGGACAGACAGCATCGCGGCGCGGGTCCGGTTCCCCTTGCCGCGTGCGGAAGCGGCGGCGTCTTTCGCGCGTGGATCGACGATGCCGACCTCGGCAGCTTCGACGACCGCATCTGCTGAGAGCTTCGTGTCGATGAGCGGCCGCTCCGGTGCGCGAGCCGGGCGTGAAGCCGCGAGCACCGCGGCAACATCGAGATCGAGTGCGATCGTCGCATCGATATGCGGCATCTCGTAGATCGTGGGAAACGTCCGCTCGAGCGTCCCGGGCGCGAATGCGCGTAGCTCGAGATAGAGCGCGACGAACTCGACGTAGACCGTCGCGTCATCCGCGGGCGGCAGCAACAGGTCCTCCTGCCGCAGCACGTAGCGGATCTCGTCAAACTCGATCTGGCCGATCCGATGAATGCGCTCGCGAATCGCCGCCGTACTGAGGCGGTCGCCGGAGAACGCTTGATGCACGCGGCCATGGAAGATCGCTCGCCATGCGCGCGACAGCGCAGCCGGATCGCCGGCGACGAGTGGCGGGCGTGGCTCGCAGAACACGACGACCTCATCCGGAAGCGCAGCCTCGAGTGCCGGTAGCTCGTTCGGTTCGACGAGCTTCTCGAGGTCGGCTCGAGGCAACGTGTATCCGTGCGCGTGCGGGACCTGAAGACCGAGCCCTGGCAGCCTGCGATGCCGCTTGATGATCCGGCGCAGCATCCGATCCTCGACGAGCAGGGCGCCCACCTGCGCGAGCTCTGTATCGAGTGCGTCCAATCAACGATTCAATAGCACGTTCGGCTCACCGCTTCGTCCCCTCGACGATCGCACGCGAGGCGTGCGGTCGCGATGGTCTGCAACGCGTTCACGAGGCGATCTCCGAGGCCTCTGAAGGGATTCTCGGAACACGCCGGGCTCCGATCCGAGTTACAAGACAACGTCGTGAGGTCGGCTTTATCGGGACTGCGGCGAGCGCCGAGCCGTTGGCTCGGACGCGCGGTGACGATCCTCCTCATATTCACGGCGTGCGGGGACAACGTTCACCCGAAACCCGGGCCCGATGCGACAGGCACCGATGACTTCGGGATGCCGTGCACGCCCGATCGTTTCGAGCCGCTCGCGACCTGTAGGACGGATACAGAGGTGGTTGGTTGGTGCATCGTCACCGGTGCAGATGCGACGGGCATCTGCCGCCGCAACTGCATGATGGGTACGTGCCCCTCGGGGGAGAGGCCGCTGCCGATCTTCGACGACTGCTATTGCCTGCCGCGTTGAGCGACATGTCGTGGCGCGAGTGTTCTCGCGGTATGATGATGTAATGAGGTGGCTGGCTGTGTTCGCGCTGTGCGCCTGCAACCAGATTTTCGGTTTAAAGCAGGTGGTCGAGCGAGATGCCGGCGTGCCGTTCTTCGACGGTGCGCCGGATGCGCCGTATGCCTGCCCACCCTACGGACAGCGGCCGTTTTTCGGGCATGGCCTGTTCGAGGCGGTCGCACAGCGTTGCACGAGCTATGCGATCGGCGGGACCGACGCCGATCCTCACGCGATGGGCCTCTGCAGCGATCCGAACGTACCCGTCGGCTACGGACCTGCCGATGCGCCGCTGAGCCCTGTCGCATTCAAGATCCCCGACATGACGACGCTCCGGTCGGTCCGCCTCGCGCCCGAAGGAGATCTCGCGGTGGTCACGATCGACAATCCGTACGCGCCGCTCACGAGCTTCGAGGTCTACAAGCCGACGGCTGACGCGTGGACGTCGGCCGGCGTGATCGCGACTGCCACCTATGGCTGTTTTGGGTGTGCGCCGGTGATCGTCAGCACACCGACTCGCGGCCCAAACCGGCACGTCGTCGCGTACGACTACAACCAAAAGCTGCTGTTCGAGCTCGAGGATCAGGGCGCGTATCCCTGGGTCCAGGTGTCTGCGCAGGCGATCGGCGACTTGGGCCCGATGTACATCGGTAGCCCGATCTCGTTGTCGGCTGATGGGCTACGCATGGTGTTCTATGCGAACGCCGGCGCCGATTTCGGCATCTACTATGCCGATCGAATGGCGCTTTCGAGCCCGTTCGAGCCGGCGGTGTGGCTCTCCAATCTACCGCACACGTCTGGTACCGATCCGTTCCTGACCCAAAACTGTTCACGCCTCTACATCTCGGGGCTGGACTCGGTGTTCTTCGCGAAACAATGATTGGTACGGTGCGGCTTCTCGACGCGCGCCGCCGGCGAAATTTCCGGCGCAGCCTTGACACGCCGATCAGCTGCCGCCGAGCTCGATCTCGACTCGATGGTCCTGCCGATCGTCGCGCAGCGGGATCAGCTTGTTCGCTTGTTCCTTGCCGTCGCACACGACGCGACTGACCGTGCCACCGAGGTTCGTGACATGAACATGGTAGACGGTCTCGCGATGCCGGTAGTGCACGTCGAGACTCGGCCAGCTCGCCGGGATGCGCGGTTCGATCCGTAGCTGATCGACCTCTAAGCGGATCCCGAGCAGCGACTCGGTGAGCAGCTGATACATCCAGCCCGCCGAGCCCGTATACCAGGTCCAGCCGCCTCGACCTGCGTGCTGCGGGTTCGTGTAGACATCCGCCGCGATCACGTACGGCTCGACCTTGTAGGTCGCGATCGCGGCCGCGCTCTTGCCGTGGTGCATCGGATTGATCAGATCGAACACCTCCCATGCACGCGCGTACTCACCGGCTGCTGCGAACGCCATCGCGGCCCACACGGCCGCATGCGTGTACTGGCCGCCATTCTCGCGGACGCCGGGAACGTAGCCCTTGATGTATCCCGGCTTGAGCTCCGACGTGTCAAACGGAGGATCGAACAGCCGGACGACGCGCAGCTCCCGATCGATCAACCGTTCGTCGAGCGCAGCGAGCGCGAGCTTTGTACGAGCTGGAGTGCCGGCGTGTGACAACACCGACCAGCTCTGCGGCAGTGAATCGATCTGACACTCGGGGCTCGTCGCCGAGCCGAGCAGCGTGCCGTCGTCGAAGTAGGCGCGGCGATACCACCCACCATCCCACGCATGTTCTTCGATGCTCGCTCGCAGGCGCGCTGCCTCGGTCGTGCAGGTGTCGGCAAACGCGGCGTCACCGCGCCGCCGCGCGAGCACCGTGAACTGCACGAGCACGTCGTATAGAAAGAACGCAAGCCACACGCTCTCGCCTTTGCCGTGCTCGCCGACGAGGTTCATGCCGTCGTTCCAGTCGCCGCTACCCATCAGCGGGAGACCGTGCACGCCGAACCGAAGCCCGTGCTTGATCGCGCGCACGCAATGGTCGTAGACCGATGCGGACTCGTCCGAGCGCGCCGGCAGATCGTAGTAGCTGTCCTCTTCGGCTTTTACTTCGCGACCTTCGAGAAACGGAACCTTCTCGTCGAGCACGCCGATGTCGCCGAGCGCGGTCACGTAGCGACACGTCGCATAGGGCAGCCACAGGTAATCGTCGGAGATATGCGTTCGCACGCCACGGCCGAGCGGCGGATGCCACCAATGCTGCGCGTCGCCCTGCGGGAACTGGCGTCCTGCCGCGCGCACGATCTGCTCGCGCAGCAGCGCCGGCTCTGCGTGGACGAGCGCGAGCGCATCTTGAAGCTGATCGCGAAATCCGTACGCGCCGCCTGATTGATAGAACCCGCTGCGTGCCCAGAGACGGCACGCGAGCACTTGATACAGGAGCCAGCCGTTGGCGAGAAAGTTCACCGCCGGATCGGGCGTCTGCACGTTGACGGCGCCGAGTGTACGGTTCCAGTACGCCCAGACACCTTCGAGCGCGGTCCGCGCCGGTCCGGTGCCGCGAAACCGCGAGACCAAGTGACGCGCATCTGCGAGATCACGGCCCGAGCCGAGCGTGAACGCGATCTCGCGCTCCTCGCCATCCGCGAGCTCGATCATCGTGCGCATCGCGAGGCATGGATCGAGGCCGGCGCCGGTTCGTCCCGAGAGCCGTGCGCGAGTCATGCATGCCGGTCGCGAGGTCGTGCCGTTGCGACCGAGGATCTCGAGACGGTCGCCGGTCACGGTGCGACGGTCATCACTGCAATCGAGGAACGCGACGCGTGCCGCGAACTCGCTGTTGTACGCGTTGCGTGCGAACAGGGCGCCCGTCTTGGAGTCGAGCTCGGTCACGACGTGCGGCAGATTGGCAGCGCGATTCGAGCCGAGCACGAGCTCGAAGAAGCCGGTGATCGAGAGCCGCCGCGCGGTGCCCGAACGATTACGGACCTTGAGCACGATGAACTTGATCGGTGCGTCCGTCGCGACATAGGTCCGGAGCTCGCTGGAGATGCCGCCCTCGGTGACCTCGAACACGCTGTAGCCGAAACCATGGCGACTCGTGTACGGCGCTGCGGCGGCGATCGGCAGAGGCGTCGGCGACCACACGTGGCCGTCTTCCTCGTCGCGCAGATAAAAGGCCTCGCCGCTTAGGTCGCTGACCGCGTCATTGCTCCACGGTGTCAGCCGGTAACCGTGCGCATTTTCGCACCAGGTATACGAGCTGCCGCTCTCGCTCACGATCGTGCCGAACCACGGGTTCGCGATCACGTTGACCCACGGCGCTGGAGTGCGCTGGTCCGGCGTCGTCGTGATGACGTATTCGCGACCGTCCGGGGTGAAGCCTCCGAGGCCGTTGAAGTCGACCAGGTCAGGGCGGTCCGTGGGTACCGCACGCTGTTCCGCGTGGGTGATCTTGATGCCGCGGGCCGGCGTCGTGCGATTCGCAAACAGCGGCGGTGGCAGATCGGCGCGCGGCTTGCGTTCGAGTTGTTCGGCGAGTGTGCCCGCGGTGTCGGCGACGATCAGCCGAGACACCGTCTGCATGAGCACCTTGTCGTCCTCGGAGAGTTGCTCGGTGCGCCGCACGAAGATCCCACCGGGTTTGTCGATCACGTTCGCGTCGCTCACGGCGGCGATCACCGACATGATCTCGTCGTGCAGCACTTGACGGTAGCCCGACGGATCCTCGTTCCAGATGACGAGGTCCGCGGACAGGCCCTTGAGTCGCCAGTAGCCGTGAGCCTTGACGAGCTGGCGCACGAGATCGATGTGAGCGACATCCGCGATCCGCACCAGCACGATCGGTAGATCGCCGGAGATGCCGTACGCCCACAAGGCCGATTGACCGCCGCGGTTCCGCGCGATCAAGCTGCTCGGGGCGCGCAGCGTCGGGTTCGCGTACAGGACGTTGCTCGCGAGCCTCTCGTAGAGCTGGGTGTCCGCGTTTGTCGCCTCGAGTCGCCGCTGCACGACCTGGCTGTGGGTCCAGGACAGCTCGAACACGCGATCTGCCGCGTGACGGTCGCGATACTTCTCGATCAAGCCGAGCGCTCCGACACGTGTCTCGGACATGCCGGTGACCACGTGGATCCGTGCGCACTCGTCGGGCTGGAGCACGAGACGATTGCGGATCGCGACGATCGGATCGAGGACAGAGCCCTCGGTACCCGTCAGCGCCGGACAATGCATCGCGATCGGATCGATCACGGTGCGGCCGCGTCCGATGAACGCGGGGCGCGAGGTCTCGTACGAGGTTTCGCCGGCGGCGGTGCCATGCACGGTCGTCAGGTGGATCATCCACGGCGGTCGTTCGCTACCGGAGCGCGGCCTCCGGGTGCAGACGATTGCTTGCTGGGCGCGCAGGATCTCGGTCTGCACGAACAGGTTCGAGAACGCAGGATGTGCCGCATCAGCCGCCGGTTGCGTGATCACGACCTCCGCGAAGCTCGTCAGCTCGATCGTGCGCACGGTGCGTCCACGATTCGTCAGGCTGATCCGCCGCAGCTCGATGTCGTCCTCAGGCGAGATGCTGATCTCGACATGCGTGTCGATCTCGCGATCGACGCGCCGAAACTCGGCACGACCCTGCGAGAAGATCGCCTCGTAGCTCGTGCCGCTCGCCAGGGTCGGCTGATACGCGATCGACCAGGGCTCGACGCTCGCGTCGGTCCCAGGCGTGACGTCGCGCAGATAGCCGAACGTGCCCCAGCAATCGCGCGTCGGATCTTCGTGCCAGCGCGTCACCGCCAGATCGCGCCACCGGCTGTAGCCACCGCCGGCGTTCGTGATCGCCACATGATAGTGGCCGTTCGATAACAGATGCACTTCGGGGGCGAGTGTGTTCGGCGTCGTGAACACGCGAAGATCATCCTCGTTCGCTGTCGCCGTCGCCGCCGTTGTCGAGACCTCGGCCGGATGTGGGAAGATCGCGGGGGCGCGAGGAATACGCTCCTGGAGCAAGAGCTCGGTCGCGCGAAAGCTCGGTGCGGCGGCGAACCGGCGTTGCATCGGTCTGCCGAGCAGCACGTACGCGAGCGCGAGCAGCGTCATGCCTTGGTGGTGCGCCATGAACGAGCGCACGACGACGTGATCCTTCCCGGACGGGACGCGCTCGCTCGTATAGTCGAGCGCCTCGTAGAAGCCGTACGGGCCGAGCATGTCGAGGCCAGCCAGCTTGCGGAGATTTGCACAGGCCTTGTCGGGTGCGATCATCAATGCGAGCGCGGTCGCGTAGGGCGCGATCACGCAATCGTCTGCGAGGCCGCGCTTGAAGCCGAGGCCGGGCACGCCGAACGCGCGATACTGATAGTTGAGCTGTGCGTCCGTCGTGTTGTAGCCGGACTCCGAGACGCCCCACGGCACGCCACGCTCGCGCCCGAAGGCGATCTGACGCTCGACGATTGCTCGGTTGGTCTCGTCGAGCAACGTGCCGTCGTACGTCGGCATCACGAGCAGCGGCATCAGGTACTCGAACATCGAGCCACTCCACGACAACAGGGCCGGGCGGCCGTGCGTCGTCGTGAGCTGGCGGCCGAGGCTGAACCAGTGCTCTTGTGGGAGCTTGCCGTCCGCGATCGCGATGAAGCTCGCGAGCCGCGCCTCGGATGCCAGCAGATCGTAATAGCTTCCGTCGAGCCGGCGATCGCTGACGTTGTATCCGATCGAGAGCAAGTGGCGCGATCGGTCGTAGAGTAGCTCGAAGTCGAGGTCGGAGAATTCTCGGCATCGGAGCGCGAGGGCTCGGAGCTCCGCCATTCGTTCGATGGCGCGCTGTGCTGCACCTGCGACGGCAGAGCGCAGGTGGGGTGCGTCGCCGCCGTGCACGGTGAGATCGAGCCGCGCCGTCTCCGCGAGTGTGAGCGGTCCGTCGAGGAGCGCGCGCGTTGCCGGATCCGCCGCGCGTGGCAGCTCGATCCACGGCGCCATATACACGAGCTCGTCGAGCATCTGCTTGCAGTGGGCTTCGAACGAACGCGCCCACCACGTTGCCTCTGCGACACCGTGCGAGTCGACGAGGCGCACTAGCTCGGCTGATCGTGTGGTCAAGCGCTCGAGCAACGCATGGAGATCCGTCGTTGTCGTAGGCACGGACGTCAGCTCGGCGTCGAGCCGCGCCACCTCGCGCACGATCTCCGGCCAGGTGGTCGTGATCTCGGCCAGCACATCGAGGGTCTCGGCGAGGCCGCTCAGCGCCGGACGTGTCGCACGATGGTCGAGCTCGTCGAGCCCGGCCGCGAGCGTTCGCATGTGACCGGCGAGATTGCCGTTGTCGACGGTCGACACGTACATCGGCCGCAGTGGTTCGAGGGTCGTCGTGTCGTACCAGTTGTACAGATGGTTGCGGTAACGCTGCATGCGATCGAGCGTGGCGAACGTGCGTGTCGTCCGGGCGACCAGATCGCCGGCGGCGATGTAACCGAAGTCGTACGCCGCGAGGCTCGAGAGAAGCGACAGGCCGATGTTCGTCGGCGACGTGCGATGCGCGACGCCGCGAGGTGGATCTTCCTGCACGTTGTCGGGCGGCAGAAAGTTGTCCTCGGCGCCGACGTAGGTTTCGAAGAAGCGCCAGGTGCGTCTGGCGATCGTGTGCAGGAACGTGCGCTCCGCTCCGTCGAGCTGCGGGTGTGCAGGATCGATCGGTTGACTCGCCCACCACGACCACACCGGTGAGATCGTCCACAACACGAGGAACGGTGCAGCCGCGAGCACGATGTCGAGCTCGAGCCGCACGGCCGTCGTGATCGCGAGCGCAGGCCCGATCCACATCGCCGCGAATGACCCGCGGAGACTGACGTGTGCGGTGCGCTGCACGTCTCTCGCCGTGCGCCATTCGAGGAGCTTGCGGCGCGTCACGAGCATCCGCAGGACGGAGCGACCGATCGCGTCGAGCGACCGCATCGCGTCGAACGGCAGACATCCGAGCCAGAAGCCCTCGCGAGCGAGTTGCTGGCCAAATCCCTCGAGCACGTCCCGGGCATGCGCGCTGCGCGACAGGTCCACCGGTCGGCGCGCCAGCGAGCTGATCGCGACGGCGATGCTCGGCACGAGCGCAATCGCAAACACGGTGAGCGTTGCAAACCACGCCGCGCCCTGCGTCCAGCCGAGCGCGAGCAGCGTCCCGAAGGCGATCGGCATGATGCTGCGGCGCAGGTTGTCGAGCACCTTCCATTGCGACAGCTTCGAGATCGGGTTTGCGATCCGCGCGTCGCGCCCGGGCACGCGCCGGAGCAGCCACGCCATGATCTGCCAATCGCCGCGAATCCAGCGATGGCGCCGACTGATGTCCGCGGCGTGGGTCGACGGGAAGTCTTCGACCAGTAGCACGTCGCTGACGAGCCCCGATCGCACGTATGCGCCCTCGAGCAGGTCGTGGCTGAGGACTCGGTTGTCGGGTAAGCGATTGCCGATCGCGCGCCGCACTGCATCGACGTCGTAGATGCCCTTGCCGATGAACGAGCCCTCGTCGAAGACGTCCTGATACACGTCGGAGACCGCGCGGGTGTACGGATCGATGCCCGCGCGCCCGCCGAACAGCCGCGCGAACCGCGATCGCGAGATGCTCGCCATGCTGACGCCCACCCGCGGCTGCAGGATTCCGTAGCCGTCGGTGACGCGGCCTCGCGCCTCGTCGTAACAAGGTCGGTTCAATGGATGTGCGAGGGTGCCCGCGAGAACGCGCGCCGAATCACGCGGCAAGCCGGTGTCCGCGTCGAGCGCGATCACGTATTTGATGTCGGCCAGCTGCGCGACCGAACCTACGATCGTCGCGAACAGTCCGGACTCGCCACGCAATGCGGCGTTGAGCTCCTCGAGCTTGCCGCGCTTGCGCTCCCAGCCCATCCATACCTTCTCGCGAGGACTCCACCGGCGAGCGCGATGGAGCAGAAACAACCCGCCGTGATCGGGATACTTGGCACCCAGCGCTTCGATCGCAGTCACGGCTCGGCGCAGCAGCGCGGTATCGGCGTCGGTGATCTCGGTCGCCGCGTCACGGAAGTCGGTCACCAGCGCGAACGCGAGGTTCGGATCGCGATTCGCCAGAAACCGAACTTCGAGCTCCTCGACGAGCTCGTCGATCTCGGCTGCGTCGGTGAGCATCGCCGGGATTGCGACGAGCGTGCGATGCGCGGCGGGTATCCCCGACGAGAAATCGAGCCGCGGCAAGATCTGCGGCGTGACCATCAAGGTCGCGACGAGGTGAACAAGGGCGACCGCCAGCTCGCTCGCACAGATCGCAAGCAGCGCGCACCACGCGAGGTTCGGTTCGAGAGGGCCGAGGCGCGCGAGCCCGAGCGTTCCGATCGCGGTGACGAGGATCAGCGCGGCCGCATAGATCGGCTGCCGAGACGTGCCGGTCGCGCCACGCACGGCTTGCGCGACAGATCGGCGCATGTTCACGGTGCGCTCGAGCGCACGACGACCTTTGTCGATCAAGAAGTAGCCGACATGCGCGGTGCGATCCGCACGTCCGCTCGTTAGCCTGATCGCGGCGCGTGCGACATCGTCCTCGGAGATCGAGCTGCGTCGCGCGGTCGCCTCGATGACGTGGCGATAGCGATCGCGCGTCGCGAAGTCCATCGCCGGATACGCCGGATCGTCTCGGAGCGTACGCTCGACGACGCTCATCGACTCGACGAAGTCGCGCCAGTCGGTGGCGCCGAGGAAGCGCAAGCTGCCGATGCTGTTGCCGATCGAGACCTGGTCGGCCGCCTGGCTCTGGGTCGCGATCTCGAACACGTGCTCGACGGTCTGGCTGGATTCGGCGAGCCGCTGCTCGAGCCATGACATCGGAAACGCCAGGGTCGAGCCCTGCGCCTGCAAGCGAGTTGCAAGCTCGGCGACGAACGCGTTGGTGAGCGGCGGATTCGCGTCGATCAGATCGGCGAGCACGAGCACCACGTCGGTTGGATTCGTCGTCGCGACGGTCAGCATCTTGCCGACCCACTCCGCGGCCGCCTCGCGATCGCGCCGCCCCGCGGTGACCGCCATGACCACCCTGCGTAGATTCTCGAGGAGCGCCAGCCGCAACATGATCGGAATCGCCCACAGCTCGCCGAGCCGCAGCGGCTGGATCTCCTGATACGAGGCGACGAACGCGCGCAGCCCTTCCGTATCGACGCGTCCGTGTGCGTGAGAGATCAGCTCGAGCGCGATGTGATAAACGCGCGGCGTTCCCGGCGTCGGCGCGTTCGTGAGGCGCGGCAGCTCGCGGTTGTATTCGCGGGGCAAGTGCAGACGCGCGGTCCGGATCTGCTCCTCGATCAGATGGTAGTTATCGATGAACCACTCGGCCGCCGGCGTGATCTGCCGACCGCGCTGCACCGCATCGGTGATCAGGGCGTACGCGTCGGCGAGCGCGCCTTCGTTATCGCCCAGCCTCGCGAGCAACGAATCCTCGCGACTCGGCGTCGACGAGAGCTCGTGCCAACCGGCGATCGTCCGGGCGTGGCGTTCGAGCTGACTGACGCTGAACAGCTCGGCGCGCATCGGCGACTCGTCGGCGAGCAGCTGACCGTTGCTTCCGCTATCCGGACGCTTGGACTTGCGAGCCTGTTTCGGCTCAAGGGTTGGGCGCTGCACTACATGCACCGAGAGCTGCGGCTCTCTGCACGCAAGCGGTGCCCCGATATACCACTCGCAGGTGGTGTGGATGCCACCTCACCGTCGTCTAGCTCACGCAAGTGGCGTGCGAATTTCGACGGCGCGACAGCCCGGGTGAGGCCCCGCGCCCCTGAGGTCGGTAGACCCGTCTGCATTTAGGTCGCATCGCGCGATCGCGTGCAGCCCCTCGGGGGCACACAACGTGCAGCTTCCTCCCCGAGACACAGACCACCGAACCGGAACGTTCGATGAAGTCCGTCACCCGAGGAGCAAAGTTGGCCATCTTATCGAAGCTGCAAACAGTCACCGTGCTTCTGGGTCTTGTCGCCGGCTGCGTCTTCAAGGCCGGACACTCGAGCGGTGATCCCTCGACGACGCCGACCGTGACTTCGAGCTCCCCCATCGACGGTGCAACCGGCGTTTCTCTCAGCGGAAGCATCAGCGCAACGTTCAGCGAGGCGATGGATCCCACGACGCTCACGATCAGCTCGTTCACGCTGACCTCGGGCGCAACGGCGATCCCCGTTGTCGGCACGGTGACCTACGGAGACGGTACCGTCGTGCTCACGCCGACTGCTTACCTCGCGAGTGACAGCACGTTCACCGCGACGATCACCGCGGAGGCGACCAGCGCCCTCGGCGTGGCGCTCGCGACCGAGCACAGGTGGAGCTTTACAGGCAACGCTGGGCCGGCCGGCATTCCTGTCGACCTGGGAACCGCCGCCAACTACGTCATCCTCGCGAAGAGCGGTATCAGCGGCATCACGGCAACCGTCACGGGCAACCTCGGCGTGAGCCCTGCTGCGGCCACGTACATCACAGGGTTCTCGTTGATCGCGGATGCCTCGAACATGTTTTCGACATCGGCGCAGATCACCGGAAGGGTCTACGCCGCGAGCTATGTGGCACCCACGCCGGCAATCCTCACCACAGCCGTCAGCGACATGGAGCTCGCGTTCTCGGCGGCGGCGGCGCGAACGGCGGACGTCAGCGAGCTCGGATCCGGAGACATCAGCGGGATGACCCTCGCGCCTGGCGTCTACAGATGGAGCACGGGGCTTACGATCTCGTCGAATGTCACGCTTGCCGGTGGACCGACGGCCGTGTGGATTTTTCAGGTCGCGCAAGACCTCACGATGAACGCCAACGCGAGGATCGTCCTCGCGGGGGGTGCGCTTCCGAAGAACGTGTTCTGGCAAGTCTCCGGAGGCCCGTTGACTCTCGCCGCGATGGCCCATCTGGAAGGCATCGTGCTGACGAGCACCGCTGTCACGTTTGCGGCCGGCGCGTCGATCAACGGCAGATTGCTCGCGCAGACCGCGGCCAACGTCAATGGCAGTACGGTCGTCGAGCCGAGCCTATAGCTGCCGCTTGCGCCGCTCAGCTGCAGCGATCAACCGCCACACCGAGAGCGCGAGCAGGACGCTGACGGCGATCGGCATTAGCCACCACGCGTTCGCACCGCTACGGACGAGCTCGTGCGTACCGATCAGCGCGAGCACGACACCCGCGGCGATGACCCAATCGTCGCCGATGACGAAGTCGTACCAGAACAGCAGGAAGGCCTTGATGTAGCTCACGCTTGGCTCGCGATCTCTCGGCGATGAATGCGGCGCAGCACCCCAACCATTCCGAGTGACATTGCCGTGAGGAACGCGAGGATGCCGAGAATTGACAGATCGGCGCCCGGCCAGACCGCGCCGGCACCTTCGACGCTCCAGAAGATGCCGAATGCCGACAGCATGAGACCGACCGCAAACTTCATCGTGTTCTCCGGTACGCGGCTAAGCGGTTGATGGACGACCGCACCGACGATCGCGACGAGCGCGAGCGCGAGCACCGCGCCGAAGGCGGCGAGCGGAACGTTGTGCGCCGACGTTCCAAACGTGAGCACGATGAACGCGACCTCGAGGCCCTCGAGGAACACCGCCTTGAACACGAGCGTGAAGCCGTACCAGTCCATCGGTGCGCTGGACGGCTTGGCGTGCTCGAGTGCGAGGACGACCCCAGCCTGATAGATCGCGGCTTCGTCGCGCAGCGCCTTGTAGCCGCTCGCTCGCAAGATCGCCTTGCGCAGCCAGCCCATGCCAAACACGAGCAGGACCGCGCCGACGACCACGCGCAGAGCATCGATCGGGATCTTCGCGAGCGCCGGGCCAAACACGACTACGAGCGCGACCAGAGCGAGCGTCGCAGCGATCGTGGCCGTCATCGGAGCGCGCCAGCCTCGCGTCACGCCGACCGCGAGGATCACCGTCAGTGCTTCCACACCCTCGACCGAGCAGGCGAGGAATGTGGAAACGAGCAGGATCCATTCAGATGTCGACATGTGCCACCGAGATCGGCGGAGTCCGCAATCGCCTGACAGCGCGGATCGCGCGATCGAACCAAACGTAGATCACGAGTGTTCATACAACGTCAAGGCCCGTGAGACGAGCAGGCCGCCAACGATGGCAGCGCCGAGCGGCACCCGCAGCTCCGCGCCGACCCCCGTGCCGAAACCGAGCGGCACGGTGTACACCGTGATGAGCGCGGCGAGCAGGAGCCAGACCTTTGTTGCCGAGCGGAGCCGTCGCACGATCGATGACCGAAACGCGGATCGAAACGTGTTGCGCGCACTCGTGCTCGAAGACGAATCGCCGACGCGCCCCGTGCGCGCTTGGCGCCCCGAGCGTCGCTTGGGTCCCATGCGCGTGGCGCGTCGCAACAGGAGCCTCGTCTGTCTCGATCCCGTGGACATCCGCGACCGGTCTCGGACGGCCTTGAACCTGCACGTTAATGGTCACTGAAGGCGAGACATCGGAGCGGCCCCTAAGCGAGCGCCACATGCCCCTCTCGAGACTGCGAGACCTGAGCACTTTCCATCGCACGGCGCTGCTGGGCTTCGCGGCGGCCATCACGATCTTTGCGGTCGGCATGGCCATCGGCATGCGCTCGATGAGGTCCGAACTCCGCGCGCAGGCGGCGCAGCTGCGCGCCGAGCAACGCGAATTCTCGCTCACCGAAAAACTTCGATGGAAAGGTGACCGCCTCGCGACCGCCGCGAGGAGCTATGTCTCTGGTGACGCATCGCAGCTCCCGGTATGGCGAGTGACCGCCGGGGAATTCGACAGGGCACGCCAGGCATTCGTGGCGGGGTTGCGCGATCAGGCGAGTGCTGCGAACGTCGTGCAAAGCGCAACTGAATTCGCGCGCGCCCAGTCCGAGAGCCTTGCGGCGGTCGAACGGACCCACGATGTGAAGGCAGCATCCGGCAGCCTCGAGAGAGAGGCCCTCCCTGCGCACCGCCGGCTCAACGACAACGTCGATGTGTTCGTGAATCGCGCCGAAGGGAGCTTCCGTGCGAAGCATCAACAGGCGGAGCAAGCCCTTCACCACTTGGTCTTAGGGATGAACACGTTGCTCGCGGTCCTCATCATCAGCAGCGTCGGCGTCGCTTGGTACTTCGCGAGGCACCTGTCACGGGCGTACGGCAAGGAACAGATGGCGCTCCAGGCTGCCGAGCAAGCGATCGCGGCCCGTGACGAGCTGATGGGGGTCGTCGCGCACGATCTGCGAAACCCACTCGCTGCGATCTCGATGAAGGCCGCCGTCTTGGGTGAAGGAGCCGAATCGGACAAGACCCGAAAACAGGCGCAGTCGATCGAGAACGTGACGATGAGGATGGACTACCTGATCAAGACGATGCTCGACGTCGTGACGATCGAAGCGAGTCATTTCTCCGTGAAGCCCACCGCCGGCGATGCGGAAGATCTCATGCGCGAGATCGCCGACATGTTCGGCACCGTCGCGGAAGCCAAGCAGATCCTGTTGGCGTGGAAGGTCACGCCTCCGCGGATTCGCGTTTGCTTCGATCGCGAGCGCGTGCTTCAGGTCCTGACGAACCTCGTCGGCAATGCCTTGAAGTTCACGCCTCAGGGCGGGCGAGTCACGATGACCGTCGATGTCGCGGATGGACGCGCTCGGTTTGGGGTCTCCGACACGGGACACGGAATCGCGGGCGAGGATCTGCCTCGGGTGTTCGATCGATTCTGGCGAAAAGGCGGAGTGAGTCAGAAGGGGACGGGACTCGGCCTGTTCATCGCGAAGAGCATCGTCGTTGCCCACGGCGGGAAGATCTGGGTCGAGAGCGAGCTCGGCCATGGCTCGACGTTCTATTTCACGCTCGCGCTCGCCCCGCCGACGGCGGACGTCGCAGCCACCGAGCAAGGCGGTCCTGTCCCCGCGTAGGAGGTGTGCTTGGCGGATGTACTCATCATCGACGACGATATCGACATTGCCGACGTGCTCAGCGAGATGATGCGCGCCGAAGGACACGAGGTGCGCATCGCCTACAACGGAGAAGAGGGTTTGCGGCTCGCGCGCGAACGGCTCCCCGATGTCGCGCTCCTCGATGTCGAGATGCCGGTCCTCGGAGGGCCGGCGATGGCGTACCAGATGTACGTGCGAGATCACGGGCTCGAGACCGTGCCCGTGGTGCTGCTGTCTGGTGTGATCAACCTGGAACAGGTCGCCAAGCAGGTAGGGACGCCATATTTCCTGGCGAAGCCTTACCGACATGGTCCGGTCGTGGCGCTCGTCCGGCGCGCGCTTGCCGAACGGATCGCACCGCTTCCGCCGGAGTACCGCAGCCCGATGGCGCATGCGGAGCTCTGATCGATCGACTCGATGTTGGTGCGGGCGGTTCCTCGTGCCGGCTCCCGACGCGCTCCTGGATTCGCGCGGCGCCTCGACCGTGTCGTCTTCGTTAGCCCGTGACGAAGCGTACGAGCGTTTGCTTTTGCAGGGCGCGTAGCGGCTGGCGCGCCGGCTTGATCGCGCGGAGCGTGGCGACCATTTCCTTCACGACGTTGCGGTCGCGCTGCACGGCTGCAAATACCTCGGCCCACGACATCCCCGTGAACTTCGCGTCGATCGTGAGCTGGACGTCTTCGAGCTCCCAATCACCGCGATAGCCGTAGTCGGCGCGCCAGTAGTAAGGTTGCGAGAAGTAGCCCCACGAGCTCCAGAAATAACGGCGCACGTGCGTCGGATCTTCGTCGGCGTCGTCGCTCGAGCCGTAGGGAACGCGGATGATCGCAACGGCATCGGGGCGAGCGACGCGATGAAGCTCCTGCATGAGGCCGAGCGAGTTATGGATGTGCTCGAGCACGTGGCTGGCGCTGATCTCACTCACACTGTTGTCGTCGAAAGGCAGCTTGGCGAGCTCTAGATCCACGACGAGGTCAACGCCTGGCAGCCGCGCCGAGTCGAGATTGACCCAGCCCTCGAGCGGAGACCGGCCACATCCCACGTTCAAACGAATCGCGTCACGTTGCACGACCGCGGCTGGTGGCGTCGTCTCGCGAGAAGGCGTTGTCGCGATCGGCGACTCGGCGCTGGACTGCTTCGCGACCGAGACCGCCGCATGCTGTCGCGGCGTTCGCTGGGCGATGACCTCCATGCACGCGCGATAACGCTGGCTGAGGCCGTAACGGCGTGGCGTGAAGCCGCATTCTTCGAGGAGCCGGTAGAGCCGGCGGCGACCAAAATTGTGATAGTGCTCGAGCTCGGCGAAGTAAGGATTCACGGCGTTCTTCGTCAGCGTTGCCCACAAGAACGAGTCGGCGTTCGGCATCGAGAGGAACAGCAGGCCGTCCTCGCAGAGGAGCTCGCGGGCATGTGCGAGCGCGGCCTTTGGAAATGGCATGTGCTCGAGAACGTCGGCCATCGAGATCACGTCGAACGGGACTTCGGGCCGGTAAGCGGTGAGCTCGATCGCGTGGGCCTCGAACCCGAGCTCTCGAATCGTTCGCACGTTGTCCTCGCGCAGATCGAGCCCGACGACGTCCCAGCCAAACTCATCCGCCGTCGTCAGCAACGCTCCGTTGCCGAAGCCCACGTCGAGCCAGCGTCCTCCGAGGCGCGGATGGAGAACGTTGACGCTCTCCACCATCTTGGCCGAAACGTAACGCGCGGCCTCGATGTCGTGACCGGGCTCTTGCCCGGCGTGGGTCCGCGCGAAGAGCAGGCGCAGCGCTTGTTCGGTGAAGTAGCCGTCGACGAAGACGTGCGTGCAGGCCCGACACCGCAGCCAACGCTGAGTCGAACCGAGCTCGGGCGAGTAAAACGGATAGCCGGTGCAGTCGGCTACCACGTGCTCGTCGAGCTCGCGGCCTTCGCAGAGCGGGCAGGACTCGTAGGGGATCCGTGCCTCCACACGCGCACGCTATCATCAGCGTCCGATGATGGGACGAGCGGGCGCGTCGGTCTTCTGTGTGATCACGAGCTGATAGTTCTTGGTCACGCGCTCGATCTCGCCGGCGGGCAGCCGGCCCTCGGTGAGCAGTCGAGCCGACGCCGCGGCCGCAATGTCGAGGTGCCCGGTGTAGAAGGCGGCCACCGCGAGCTCGTCGAGTGCACGCCATCGATAGGCCGATTCGAGGACGAACAGCGTGTCACGAGGTTGGGGGATCTCGGCGGCCGCCTGCGCGAACACGAACGCGAGCGACATCTCCCCGCCGATCCGACAGTAGCGAGCGAGCTCGGTGAGGGCTTCGGCCCGCGTGGGACGGGAATGGTGCGCCTTCAGGTATGCGGCCCAGACGAGCTCGCGCGCGTGGCCGAGTTGCTCGTGGAGCCCGGCGGCTTGGAGGAGTGCACAGTAGACTTGCTCGTTCCATCCCCCCATCGTCGCGCGCCGCTCGTAAGCGGCAAGGGCCTCGGTCGGCATCCGAGCATCGCGATAGCTCTGCGCCAGGTAGAACACGTTGCGCGCGTTCGTCGGCTCCTTCGCGAGCGCTTCCTCGAGGAGCCGCGCATCCCGTACGTATCGGTCGGGATCCCTGGAGCGCCCCCCGCCTCCGTGTACGCGATAGACGATTCCCTCGAGGATCGCTGGTTCGCACGTCGCGTCGCTGACCGCGGCTTCGTGCACGACCCCTTCGTAGCGCCAGTCGAGGGACGATCGAAGTAGCTGGGGCCGATAGTAGATCGTGTCGGCGTATTCGACTCGAAAGGCGTAGGCACCGTGGTCGAGGACCGGAAGCGAGAAGCCAGGCGCAAGCTCGAGCGCGTCGTCCGCATCGATGACGAGAGCGTAGTCAGCTTTGTCCTTCGCCAGCTGGAGCGCCTCCGTGCGGTTCTCCGCGAAGTTTTTCCAAGGCCGTTCGTGGAGCTCGCCGGGAATATCGGACAGGACGCGCTTGATCACGTCCTGCGTGCCGTCGGTCGAGCCGGTGTCGACGATGATCCAGTACGCGATCAGCGGCTTCACCGAGCTCAGGCAGCGCTCGATCACGTGCGCCTCGTCCTTCACGATCATCGAGAGGCAGAGCGTTGTTCGGCTCATCGCAGGGCCGCAGTGAAGGTGATCGGCGGTCGCAGGTCGAGAGCTTGGTCCACGGACCCGAGTCTACGCAAGCCGCGTGACGAGCGCGTTGGCGAACCGACCGTATCCCGAGGCGTCGCGCGACTTCCGGCACGCCGACGCGTCGAGCGAGGCCACGGCGGCTGTCTGCATTCCTCGACGCGCCATCGATCGAGCCAGAGCGATCGCCCCAGGACCCGGTCGGCGATCATCGCGAGCAGATAGTGGCTCCCTCTGTCCGCTTCTGGTTCATGCGTTGTTGACACTTCCATGCCGCGAGCCGCAGATTGCGACCGTGGCTTATCTACAGTCGATCCGGTTCATCCTCGTCGGTGCCTTGCTCGCTTCGTGCGGTGACAACACCGTGGAGCAAGGACCTCCCGGCGAACAGGGCCCACCGGGACCGCAAGGATCGGCGGGGCCGCAAGGTGATCCCGGCTCCGCGGGACCGCAAGGCGATCTGGGACCCGTTGGGCCACAAGGCCCGACCGGCGCCCAAGGACCGCAAGGCGACATCGGTCCGCAGGGTCTACAAGGTCTGCAAGGAGACATCGGTCCGCAGGGACCGATGGGGTTGATGGGAATGACCGGACTCACGGGCGCACCAGGGGCGAACGGAGCGACGGGCGCGACGGGCGCGGTGGGACCGACGGGCGCGACCGGCGTACAAGGACCGATCGGCGCGACCGGCGCGCAAGGATCAATGGGCGCGGACGGTGCGACCGGCGCTCAAGGACCGATCGGCGCGACGGGCGCGCAAGGACCGATGGGCCCGTTCGGTGCGACGGGCGCGCAAGGCGCGACGGGCGCGCAAGGACCGATGGGCCCGTTCGGTGCGACGGGCGCACAAGGACCCGTCGGCGCGAATGGTGCGACTGGCGCGCAAGGACCCGTCGGCGCGAATGGTGCGACTGGCGCGCAAGGACCCGTCGGCGCGAATGGCGCGACGGGCGCACAAGGAGCCACCGGCGCGACGGGCGCACAAGGATCGAACGGCGCGAACGGCGCGACGGGCGCACAAGGAGCCACCGGCGCGACGGGCGCACAAGGATCGAACGGCGCGACGGGTGCACAAGGGCCGACAGGCGCGTTTGGACCGCAAGGACCAATGGGCGCGACGGGCGCGCAAGGATCCACCGGCGCGACGGGCGCAGCGGGCGCAGCGGGCGCAGCGGGCGCGACGGGTGCACAAGGGCCGACAGGCGCGTTTGGACCGCAAGGACCAATGGGCGCGAC
>JAQBQF010000292.1 GCA_028287115.1 Myxococcales bacterium | reverse complement strand
CGGTCTCCTTCATGGAGAGATCGAGCTCGCGCTCGCCGATCCGGCGGAACAGTCGATGCGGGAGATGAAGTGCGATCGGAACCCAGGCGAGCCGGACGACGATCGCCGCGCACCAGCCGACGAGATTAGTAACGGAAGCGCATGGGAATCGAACCGTTCCCTCAATGCCGAGGTCTCGCGGGCTTGCAATCGAAGCTCAGCGCGTCCGTCAAGTTGAGTTGTTGCTCGTCCGGTTCTGCGCGGTCGCGTTCGGTTGTCTTGGGCAACGGGCGGGCAACGCCGTCTAGTGCAGTTCGACGGTCATCAGCAGGCTCCAGCCGCGCTGGAAGCCATCGCTATAGTGCTCCAGCTGTTCGCGCCACTCGTAACCGAGTGCCCAGTCTCGACCCTGGAGCGGGATGTAGCCGAGGTGTGCGGCTACCACCGGCGTCCCCGTCGATACGTCCATGTTCGCCAACCTTCGATCGCGCAGCCCAGCGCCGGCGCTCGCGCCGACGTAGAACGCCGTGGAGTCGAAGTACTTCGTCGGGAAAAGCAGCGACGAGGGTTGCCACCTCGGGCGGGGTGCAAACGGTGCCCACCGGACTCCCGCAAGAAACACCACGTGTGATTCCCATAGTGTCGAGCCTGGAAACGGCTGACTTTCCGGAGTCGTATCGAATTGCTCGACGAGCTGCAGGCCGGGACCGAGACGCTGACCGAACTGGAATGCGATCGCGCCCATGTTGTAGCTCCGCGCGGCGTTGGCCAGTCGACTTTCACCGCCCCACCCATAGCCGAAGGCGAAAAATCGCCTTGGCGTCGGGTCGACCGAGGCGGGCGTCGGATCGGCGTGCACGCGCCCCGACACGATGCCGAAGACAGCAACGCCAAGCAGCACGCGCCCAACCACAGCGCAAGTCTATCGTCGATGCAGCGCTCGAAGGGAACCGCACGCGATGATCTTAATCACTCGAGACAGCATCACTGCGATGCCTACTTTGACGGCTCCATCTTCCCGGGTTGGTCGGAGGTCGCGAAGAGACGCCTGGGCCTCCGGGGCTTGAGTCTCCTTGGAGCAAAGAATGTCGCGTGGGAGGTCGCCGGCGACCCACTGGAACGGTTGGTCCATCAGCGTGCAGCGATCCAGGATGCCGTGCAGTCGACGCCGCAGTTCCTTCTCGGTGAACCGACTTTCACGTCGGGGCGCATCGACTTCACGGATGCGAGATGCCAGTCCTTGAGCCGCATCTCGTCGAGCGATGCTGGGCTCGGGAGTCCGGATCATCCCTCCTTGCGCCGGTAATGCATCGCCGTGACGCCGGACGTGAGGCGCGTCGTCGAGACGAGGTCGAGGTGCCGTGAGCGCTCCAGGCCCTGGAACACGTTCGGTCCGTGGCCCGCGAGGACCGGGTGGACGACGAGATGGTACTCGTCGATCAGCCCGAGCCGCTCGAGCGCGGCGGAGAGCATAGGGCTGCCCGCGAGTTCACGCCCTGCGGTGTCCTCTTCTTGAGCTGTGTCACGGCCTCGAGCAGGTCCCCCTCCACGTGGAAGCCTTGCGCGAGTGCTGCGTCAGGCAACGTGGCTCTTCGTGTCGCCGCGCTGGATGCGCGCATGGTCCTGCAGCTGTCGGCGGGCCGCGCGAAACGCGTCGGCGAGAGCGACATACACGTCCTCGTGGCCCGGATCTCGCTCGGGGTCGCGAGACACCGCGATCTCGCGGCCCGGCACGGTCAGGTCAATGCGGATATGGAAGGCATTCCCATGTCTGTGGTGATTGTGAGGATGCTCGACGATGACCGAGCAGCGCTGGATCCGATCGTAGTTGTGCTCGAGGCGAGCGACCCAGCGTCGAATCGAGGCCTCCACCGAAGAACTCGAAGACATGCCGCGAAACGTGATCTCCAGAGGCGTCTGCATGTTGTCTCTTGTCATGCAGGGGACGCGCCAGGCACGACGGATGCAAGTCGATCGGGCCATGCTCGAACGATCCATCGCATTCGCCCTCCGTGCCCGCGACTTCATGCAGATCAACCTCCTGACGGTGACACCGGAGACTCCGGTGCTCGATATCCATCGCTTGTTCGTCGAAGAGGAGATTCACGGTGCGCCCGTTGTCGACGACGAAGGCGTTGTCCACGGCGTCGTGTCGACCCTCGACCTTCTCCGGATCGAGCGAGACGAGGCGGATCCGAGCGTGGGAGCCACTACGGCGTACTTCCGAGACGATCGCTCGTATAGACGTCCGAGCTGGACCACGAATGCCGATGAGCTCGAGGCACGGCTCGACGATGTCACCGCCGCCGATGTGATGACTCGCGAGCTCGTGACGGTCACGCCGGATACACCGGTTGCCGAAGTCGCACAGACGATGCGCGATCAGCACATCCATCGCGTGCTCGTCGTCGAAGATCGCGAGCTCGTCGGCGTGATCACCAGCTTCGACCTATTGCGTGCATTCATCCGAGAGGCTCCACGTCTGGGGCAGCCCATCGACTATGATCCGTCGGCGTGACGTGAACGCGGACGACGTGCATCGTGTTGCCATGATCGAGCAGAGGTTCACTCTCGTGGCCGTCGTGGTGGAGCGGCTTCGGCCATCGGCGCCAGCCGCGAAGGCGAAGGCACTCGCAAACGCGCGCTGTTTGCACGCAGCGAGATCTGCGCCGCAAGCGGTGCCGTCGATGGAGGCCGGTGCGTGGATAACACCGCGTGGCGAGGTGATGGCACGGCTCGCGCAGAAGAGCGTGGCATGGCGGCAATCTTCGCGCTCATCTTCGTCCCGGCGCTCGCGGCGGTCCTCTTCATGATCGGCGGTGTTCACGGTCATCTGTCGTTCGCGACAGGTCTTGCGGCCATGGTGTTCGTCGCGCTCGCGACCGGGCTCCTCACCGGACTGTTTCGGCTCGCCCACTCGTGGGACGAAGAGTCGAGCCACCCTCGGAGCGTTCGATGATTCGTTCGGAGGGAGGTACGTCGTGTCTCGCAATCGCAGAATCCTGGTAGTCGACGACGAAGCGAACGCTCGCACCGCGCTCGCCGAGCTGCTTCGCGACGAAGGCTTCGAGGTCGAGACCGGGGCTCATGGCTTCGACGCGCTCACCAAGGTTGCGACGTTTCACCCACACGTCGCGATCGCCGACCTGCAGATGCCGGGGATGGACGGTGTGGACCTGGTGTCAAGACTTCTGCAGATTCCTGATGCACCGTCGGTCATCGTGATGACCGCGTTCGGTGAAACGGGGCCTGCCGTGGCCGCGCTCCGCGCGGGAGCCAGCGACTACTTGACCAAGCCGATCAACGTGGACGAGCTACTGGTGGTGCTCGGCAAGGTGATCCGACAGCACGAGCTCGAGCACGAGCTCGAACGGCTGCGCCAAGAGCAGCGCACGAACGGCGAGCAAACGGCGATCAGGTGAGCGCGCAGCTTTCGCGCGCCCCCTCGTGTTCGCCGCAACCGCTGCGTGATTGACGGCGGAAATGCAAAGCGCAGCCGGGCATGATCGCTGCAACCCAGGAAGGACATGAAGCGCGTCCTCGTCGTCTTCGCTGCGGCCTGCACGAGTGTGAGCGCAAACCCCACGACGGCAGGTTCCGGATCGAGCTCGAAGGAAGCGCCCGCTGCACAGTTCGAACACGACATGATGGTGCGCTTCCACATGCACGAGAACTTCGGCTTGCTTCGTGCCATCGAGAAGTTGCTGCTGCGCGGCAAGCTCGATGAAGCGCGCGATCTCGCGCGCGCGATCGCGGTCGCACCCGACGAACCAGGAGCGAACGCTTGGTCAGCTCAGGCGACGCGTGTGCGGGATCAAGCGGGCGCGCTCGCCGGTGCCAAGACCGTCGAGGAAGCTTGTTTCGCCGAGGCAAAGCTCGCGCACGAATGCGCCAGCTGCCACGTCGCGAGCGGCGCAATGCCCGAGTTCGCGTCGCCACCGAAGATGCCACCGGATCGACCGTCGATCGATGCGCGCATGGTCCGGCACCTGTGGGCCTCCGAACGGCTGTGGGAGGGCATGGTCGGGATGGCCGATGACTCGTGGGCCGCCGGACTCGACGTACTTGCGGTGACGCCGCTCCCCGCATCCGAGCTCGGAGCGGACCGCCAACCGTACGCTCGCAAGCTCCAGCAGCTTGCGGAGACCGCACGGAAGATGAAGAACGTCGACCAAGACCGGACGAAGATCTACGGCGAGATGCTCGCCACGTGCGCGGCTTGCCATACCGTTCGCCGCTCGAAGTGATCAGTCGTGCATCTCGATCGCCTTGACGGCGAAGCGCAGATAGTCGCGCGTCATTCAGATCCTCCAGGTGATCAATGTCCGCTTCGATCGGCGGCATGATGCTGGTCATGTACCTGACGGGTGTCGAAGCCCCGGCCCCGGTGACCGTCGTGATGTTCGTCGTCGCGGGAATCATCGGTGTGGTGCTCGCGCGTGTTCTTCGTCCGCCACATGTCGATGTGGTTGCAGCGATCACGAGATAGTTGAAGGCTCGACTCAAGGCCGCGGGCGTGTACCGGCGCTGAATGGGTGGCAGCCAACGCAGCTCGGTGCAGTCGGTTCGTGGCGCTCGCGATCGCGATGACAGGAGAGGCAAGTCGCGCGGTCGCTGCGCGGCTTGGTTTCGTGCGTCGAGTGGCAGCTCGCGCATGTCGCGTGATTCGCGACGCGATGAAGCCCCGGAAGCTTCTGCTTGTCGTGGCAACTCTCGCAGGCCGGTGGCGTGACCGGTCCGTTCGGGCCGTGCGGCCGATGGCAACTCGCACAGTCGACGTGTCCGTGCTCGGTCTGAACTTTCGCCGGATGACAGCTCCCGCAACTCGGCCTCGCGTGGCGCGGGTCGTGCGGTTGGTGACAGCTCGCGCACGCTTGATGCCCCGGTGGCGCGGTCGTCGACTCCGCGCGATGACATGTCGCGCACGCGGTCGGTGGCGCCTTCGGATCGTGATCTGCATTCGCGTGGCACTTCGCGCACTCGGCGTGGCCGGTGCCGACAGTTGTCGCGACCTTGTTCGCGTGACATGTCGCGCACAGCGCGGTGGTAGCGATCGGCTTCGGACCGTGGGCGGTATGGCAGGACGCGCAAGCGGCGTGGCCGGTGCTCCCGGCAGAGCGCGAACGATCGGAATGACAACGCGCGCAGGCAACGGAGCTCGCCTGCGGTCTCCCAGCGTGCGCCGTGTGGCAATCGAGACAAGGCGCGGTCGCATGACTTGTCGCCGGATGGCACGTCGCGCAAGCAATAGCCTTCGCAGCTGCCGGCAAAGACGACGAATGCGGCGGATGGCAACCGGTGCATTTGCCGGTTGGCGTCGCGGGATGGCCGATCTGCTTCTCGTGACACGTCGTACAGGCGCGGGGCGTGTCGTCGTGCGGTGAGTGGCAGGTGGTGCACTGGCCATGAGGCTTGGCGGCGAGCACCGGCTGATCCCGGTGACAGCTCACGCACGCGACGACTTCGCTTGCGCCAAACTTGTGAGGCTGATGGCACTGCGTGCACTTCTGGTGTCCGTTCGTGAGCGCGTGGTCGCCGATCCGAAATGCACTGCGTGGCTGGCTCGCGTGGCATCGCGCGCAAGCCTGGTCGGCGGCGAGCTCGGTCTCGTGGACCTGATGACAATCGATGCAGCCGCGCGTCCCTGCGTGCTTCGTCTGTTGCTCTGCATGACATTGCGTGCACGGCTTCGGATCGAGGGACGGCGTTTGGTGTGCGCGATGGCAATCGCCGCACGGTTGTTCGGCGTGTGCCCCGACTGCATGCACGGCGCCCTGCGGACGAGCGTGACAATGGAGACAGGCTGACGGTTCGCGGTGATCCGCGCCGAATGCGTGGCAGTCCTGGCAGGTCGGCGCACTGATTCCCGGATGCAACGGCGTCGTCATCACGGCATGACACCGCGCGCACAGATCGGCCGGCGGCTTCGCGAAGCCGTGGTCACCGTGGCACTCGGCGCACGCGAGCTTGCCGACGTGCGCGGTGTGGCCGGCGCTTTCGCGTACGTCGCGATACGCGACGGGCACCTGCGCCGGGGTCCGGTTGTCTCGAGCACCCGAGCACCCGGCGATCGCCACGATCACAACCACGATCGCCCGCATCATGGCGATGCTCGCGATCCGATCGGATGACACATCCTGCACGGCATTCCACTGAGCGGAATGCGGCTCGACCAACCCACTGGATGTGGATTGCCTCCGACGCCGCCCACCTTGTGGCAACCGACGCAGAGCGACTGGCCGGCGCCGTCGTGACAGCTCGCGCACGCTGCAGGATCGCGGCGCGCCTGGCGCCCGTGCTCGTTGTCGGCGGCAGCGAGACCGACCCAGCCGGGAGGATGTGGGCTGCGGCGTCCGTCGCCGGCGATGCCGCGCGAGAGATGACACGACGCGCAGCGATCAGGCGAGTGGCAAGTCGCGCACGCACCCGGCTCGGAGCGCGCTTCGAGGGAGTGACGCGCGGTGAAGCCGGCGCGATGCACGCTCGGAGTGAACGGATCGGCGAAATGTCGCGTCGCGGGCAATACCGCCACGGTCTTGCCATGACAGTCCGCGCAGAATTGCTCCCGATGACACGACTGACAGAGATCGCCCGACGACGCCGCGCGGGTCCCGTGCTCGTGCATCCAATCGCCGTCGTGTGCGAGATGGCTCTGCGGCAACAAGCGTGTGTCTTCGAGATTGCGATGACACGCATCGCATTTCCTCGCGTCGCGAGCCGCGTCGTGGTCGTGGCAGCGAAAGCACGTCGCCATCGTCGGCCGTAGATGGTCATCGCCTTCCGCGATGCCCACGTGGCAACGCATGCAGTTGCCGCGGCTGGGCGCGGCGTGCTGCTTGTGATCAAACAAGAGGTGCTCGCGCGCTTCTGCGAGCTCGGCGAGCGCGGTCGGCGCCGCGTGACAGCCGAGACAGGGGCGCTCGTCGTGCGGCTTCACATGGCAGCCGATGCATGTTGCATCGTCGGGAATGTGGAGCGCGAGCGAGTCTGCATCGACGTTCGCGTGGCAGCGGGTGCACGTGATGCCGGCCGTGGCATGTTTCCGATGCGGGAAAGGCTGCGACCCGCTGCGCGAGAGCCCGAGCACGCCGGCACACGCCGCGAGTGCGAGACATGCGATCACGACGGCGCGCTTCACCGAGCCCCCCAACGCCGGCCGAGCTGACCGAGCACGTCGACGCGGTGGCGATCTTGTGGCGACGCGAGCGCTTCGACCGCGACCGCCGCCTGCCATGTGCCGTTGTCCCACCCGAGCGACGCGAGTCCCCAAGGCCAGACCCGGCCGAGTCCTCGATCTCGATCCGGCATCACGAGCTCGAGCTCGGTGCTGAACGTGCACGAACCGGGAAGTGCGAAGCGCGCAGCGGCTCGCGCGCCGGTCCACATGTCATCGCCGACGCCATCGCGCCGCAGCTCGCCGGTGAGTGCGCTCGCGCCACGATCGTCGAGCTTCAACTTCGCGCGCGCGATGACCTGA
>JAQBQF010000273.1 GCA_028287115.1 Myxococcales bacterium | reverse complement strand
AGCGCGACGACCGGCAGCACGAGCGCGCCGAGCAGCTTGACGAGGATCGTCGCGCGGAGACGCACCCCAGCGAGCGTAGCACCACGCTCTAGCCGATCCGATGACGACCGGCCGTCACCCGGACATGGCGACGGTGTCCCGTTTGTCACTGCCCCAGGTCCGAGATCGCCGCGAGGTCTACACAGACCGCGAAACCGGGACGGTGTCCCGTTGGTCGTTCCCAAGCCCGGCTCCTTGCGAGGTCGACGGATCGGTTAGGTGAGTCGCGGATGTCCGAAAACGAGAAAGACCTCGCCGCGGGGCGAGGCCTTGGGTTGCAAACCAGCAGCGACTAGCGCTTGCTGAACTGGAAGCGCGCGCGAGCGGCCTTCTGGCCGTACTTCTTGCGCTCCTTCTTGCGAGGATCGCGCGTCACGTAGCCCGCGGCCTTGAGCTTCGGGCGGAGCTCGCCGTCGAGCTTCATCAGCGCGCGCGTGATGCCGTGACGAATCGCGCCCGCCTGCGAGGCGATGCCGCCGCCGACGACGGTCGCGGTGACGTCGTAGTTCGCGAGGAGAGCGACCTCTTCGAGCGCCTGGCGAATCACCATGCGTGCGGTCGGGCGCGAGAAGTAATCCTCGTCCGAGCGATCGTTGATCGTGAACTTGCCCTCGCCGGCGTAGAGCCAAACGCGAGCGATCGCGGTCTTCCGGCGGCCCGTTGCGTACGTCTTCTGTAGCGACATTAGTTCTTAATCTCCAGGACGCGAGGCTTCTGCGCCGTGTGCTCGTGATCAGTGCCTTTGTAGATCTTCAGCTTCTTGATGACGCGACGGCCGAGCGGGCCCTTCGGCATCATGCCCCAGACCGCTTCGCGAATCGCGCGCTCGGGATCCGTCGCGAGGACGTCCTTTGCGAGGCGCGTCTTGATGCCGCCCGGAAATAGCGTGTGATGGATGTAGAGCTTCTTGTCGGGCTTCGTGCCGGTCAGGCGAACCGCGCCGGCGTTGAGCACGATGACAAAGTCACCCATGTCGCAGTTCGGCGTGTACGTCGCCTTGTGCTTGCCACGAAGGACCATGGCGATCTTGGAGGCGAGTCGTCCCAGCGTCTGACCCGTGGCGTCGACCACGTACCATTCGCGTTGTGCCTCACCGACTTCTTTGGTGAGCCAAAAGCTCTTTTGCATCATCGTCATCGGAAAGTCCTGCGAGCGAAGGGGGATCGTCTACAAGGTTGCGAAAGCCCTGTCAAGGCTGGGCAATCGGTGGACCTGTATATAGAGGACCGAGGCTGCCGTCTAGTGCCCCACTCGATCTACTGTTCGATCGTTCAGTGTCAGGCGATTGTGGTACCAAAAGGGCGTGCGCGTCGGGTTCATTCTGAAACCAGATAAGTCCCAAGCTGGGGTTTTGTTAGAGGAGCTGGTCCCGTGGGTTCGGGATCAGGGCCATGTCCCAGTTGTTCCTACGGAGGATCAGATTGCTCCCGCGGGCGCCGAAATCGTCCCGGAGGACGAGCTGGGAGCCGTGGTCGATGTCGCGGTCGTGCTGGGCGGCGATGGGACGATGCTGCGCGCGGCGCGCCTGGTCTCCGATCACGGCAAGCCCGTGCTCGGTATCAACCTCGGGCAGCTCGGCTTCCTCGCGATGTTCTCGCCCGCCGAGGCAAAGACCGCGTTGACCGCGGCACTCGGAGGCAAGCTGTCGCGCGTCGAGCGGATGCGACTCGCGGTGACGTTTCGTCGAGCGGGTGCCGACCCCGTCATGCGCAACGCGCTGAACGACGCGGTGCTGCACCAGGGCGCGATGGCAAGGCTCGTCGAGATCGAGGCATTCGTCGATGATCAGCTCGTCGCGTCGTATCGCGCCGACGGCTTGATCGTCGCGACGCCGACCGGATCGACCGCATACAACATGGCCGCCGGTGGACCGATCGTCGTGCCGGGACAAGACGCGATGACGCTGACGCCGATCTGCGCACACGCGCTGACGAACCGTCCGCTCGTGATCGGTGCGAACGGCACGATCCGGTTTCAGCTCGGCGCTGATGTCCGCGGCGTGATCCTCACCGTCGACGGACAGTGGGCGCACTCGTTTCTGCCGGGAGATTCGGTCGAGATGACGAAGGCGCAGAAGCCACTCTTGATGTTCACGTCGAAGCAAAGCTTCTTCGACGTCATGCGAGACAAGCTGCACTGGGGTGTGCGGCTCGATAAGGGAGCCAAGTAATGCTGCGGCACTTGCGTGCAACGAACTTCGCGATCCTGTCCGATGTCGAGATCGAGCTCGGCATCGGCATGAACGTGCTCACGGGCGAGACCGGCGCGGGTAAGTCGCTGATCGTCGAAGCGGTCAACCTGCTGCGCGGCGGCCGCGCCTCCGCGGATATCCCGCGCACCGGCGCCGACGAAGCGGTCGTCGAAGCTGTCGTCGAGATCCCGGAGGATCTGCGTGCGCGCGTCGCCGGCGTGATCGAGGGCGCCGGCTTGCCCTCCGAAGGCGAGTCCGTGTTCATCCGGCGCGTCATCCAGCGCGGCGGACGCAGCCGGTGTTACGTCAACGGTGCGCTGACGACCGCGGCGCGGCTCGCCGAGCTCGGCGCGCTGCTGATCGATCTTTCGGGTCAGCATCAACATCAGGGTCTCGTCGATCCGGGGCGTCACCTCGAGATCCTCGACGCCTTCGGAGGCGAGAGCGGCCTGTCGCTCGCGATGCACGCGGCCTGGAGCGAGCTCCGGCGCTGCGATGACGAGATGCGTGCGCTCGGCGGGGACGAGCGCGAGCGCGAAGCGCGGCTCGATTACCTGCGCTATCAGCTCGAAGAGCTCGACGGCGCGGGCCTCCGCACCGGCGAGGACGCGACCATCGAGATCGAGCGCGCACGGCTGGCATCGGTCGACGCGCTGCAGGCGGCGGCGCGGACCGCGGAGGAGCTGCTCTACGGCGGGGACGACAGCGCGCGCGATCGAGTTGCCGCGGCCGCGCGCGAGGTCGAGCGTGCGGTGCGCACGGATCCGACGCTCGATGGCGTCGGTAAGCAGCTCGTCGAGATCGAGACGCTGATCGACGACGCCGCCGATCAACTGCGATCGTATGCCGACAAGCTCGAAGGCGATCCCGAGCGGCTCGCGTCGCTCGACGAGCGGCTCGCGCTGATCCGGCGGCTGACGCGCAAGCACGGTGGCACGCTCGATGAGGTGATCGCCAAGGCCGATCAGCTTCGCAGCGAGCTCGCCGCGCTGACCGGACGTGATGCAAAGCTCGCCGAAGCACAGGCGGCACGCCAGGCGGCGGAGGCCGCGGCGCTCGCGGCGTCGGTGATGTTGTCGAAGAGCCGCGCAAAAGCCGCGCGCAAGCTCGAGAAAGAAGTCGGCGCGTCGCTCGTCGAGCTCGGGATGGGCTCCGCGAAGCTCTCGGTCGTGATCGAGGCGCGGCCACTCGGACCGACCGGCGCCGATCGGATCGAGCTGATGCTCGCGTCGAACAAAGGCGAGGACACGCGGCCTCTCGTCAAGATCGCCTCCGGTGGCGAGCTGTCTCGCATCATGCTCGCGCTCAAGCTCGCGCTCCGCCGCGCCGACGAAGTCGCGACCTACGTGTTCGACGAAGTCGACACCGGGATCGGCGGGGCAACCGCACAAGTCGTCGCGACGCAGATCCGCGCCGTCGCCGATCATCGACAGGTGCTCTGCGTCACGCACCTGCCGCAGATCGCGGCGTACGCCGATCATCACTTCCACGTCGAAAAGACCGAGCTCGCGGGGCGGACCGAGACGCACGTCCGCAAGCTCAGCGGGACCGCGCGCAAAGACGAGCTCGCGCGCATGCTCGGTGGCCACGCGACCTCGAAGGCCAAGGCGCATGCGGCCGAGCTCCTCGCCGAAGCGGGCCGCACCGCTCCTCGCGCCGCGCCCGCTCGATCAGGCAAGCAGGCGAGCTGAGCCGCAGCGTACGTCGGGATCGCGCACCAGACGTACCGTACTCGCGTTGGTGTGTCTTTGCGGTTCCGAGCCGATCGGCGAGCGCTGACAAAGCCTCAAGTACCGGGGAGCGGCGGCGGCTGCGTGCCGCGGCGGCGCTTGCCGCTGTCGTCGTCGGCGGCCGCGGGACTCTCGACCTTCGGCGCGTTGGCGGTCGCGGCCGCGGCTTCATCCCAGCTCGCTTCCGATTGACCCTTGCGCCGACCGGAGATCGCGGGACGTTCATTCTTGGTCTCGGTGCGCGGGGCGGGTGGCGCGGAGGGCGTGAGTGCCGCGGCGATCGCGGCCTCTTTGTTCGGCTCGTCGCCGATCGCGAGCTCGCACGCGCCGAACGTGACCTGCATCCCGCTCTCGGTGTTGATCGAGACCTCGAGCGAGCGCGCGCGGATCACGGTCTGGTCGCGGACGCGTCCGGAGATCTGGACCGACTCGGCTTCGACCTCTCCGGCGATCTCGCCGGCGGAGTGCAACTCCTTGACCTTGACGATGCCGGCGACCACGCCGGTGTTCGTGATGTAGATGCTCGGGCCGGTGACCTCGCCCTCGACCTTGCCCATCACGACGATCGGGCATTTCGAGGACATCGTCCCCTTGAACTCGGTGCCTTCCTCGACGAGCGTCTGTTTACCGCTGGGAACCTTGTTGTCGGTCATTTGCTCTTCCCTTCGTTCTTGTCACTCGGTTTTGTTCCAGGCGGCCCAAGATGGAGCGAGCCAGCGGACGCTGGCGAGTGGGGCACGATCCGCATCCGCAGCTGGCACCCCGTGTCGAACGCAAACCGCGTTTGTTCGGCATTCTGAGCGACTGCAGACACCAGGGCGCCGTGCGCGCTGACTCGTAGGTGGCGCGGGCCGACGATGCCGGGACTCTGCTTCTCGAAGAACTTGCCGTGAACGGTGATCTGTCCGGCGCCGATGATCTCGCAGTCGGCGAGCACGCCCGAAGGACCGATCACGAGCTCGGTCTCTTCGCCGATGTTGATCGTGCAGTTCTGAAACAAGCTATCGATCTCGACGCGAGCGCCGGCGTCGAACTGCAACGTCGCATTGCGAAGCACGTCACCGTGCCCGAAGTAGCGACCGCGTCTCTCGTCCGCGGATGGCATCGCCACCGGACCGCTCGCGGCTGCACCGACCGAGAGGACCGAAGGGATCACGCCGTTCTCGATCCGCTGGCTGCCGTCGCCGGCCGGGCTGAGATCGAGCCACACGGCTTCGACCGCCCCGGGAGGCGAGCCGGTGCCGACGACGCCGGCGGCCTTCGCACCCGTGAGGCGCGCGCCCGCGAGTTGCGCGCGGGCAAACGTCGCATGACGGATATCGGATCCCGTCATGTTTGCGCCTGTCAGATCTGCACCCGATAGATTCGTTTTGACGAGCGAAGCATTCGAGAAGTCGACGTTGCGTGCGATCGCACGATGAAGGACCGCGTCATCGAAGATCGCACCGGGGAACTTGGACTCTTCGAGATTGGCTTCGACGAGGCTCGCGTTCGCGAGGTTGGCGCGTCCGCCGAGCACGCCGCCGAGGTACGCACCGTCGAGCTCCGCGTGGGTCAGTTGAGCCTCGGCGAGGTTTGCCCCACCGAGCTTGGCTGCGCCGAGCTGGGCGTAGCTGAGCCGGGCGCCACTGAGATCGGCGTTCGTGAGGATCGCGCCCTCGAGGTTCGCGCGCGTCAGGTTCGCGCCACTGAGGTTCGCGCGTTCGAGCTTCGCGCCTTCGAGGTCGGCGTTCTCGAGGTTCGCGCCCGAGAGGTTGATCCCGACGAGATAAGCCTCGCGCAACGTCGCGCGCTTGAGGCTCGCTTGCGAGAGATCAGCGCCCTCGAGGTTCGCCCCGTCGAGATCCGAACGATCGAGTGCGATCTTGACCAGCTTGGTCTTCGATAGGTCGATGCCGCGAAGATCGGAGCGATCCAACTTTTCGCCACGTTGGATTCGCTTGAGCACCTCGTCGCGGGTTAGTCCTGCCATCGGTTCTCCTCAGGTTCTCGTCGGCTGCCCGCTCGCGGGTTGGCGAGACGGCGATTGGGTAGACAGGTAGCGATCGAGCGCGGCGATCCGTTCTGCGAACGGAAGCTTCTCGAGTCGCGCGAGCTGGTCGCGTTCGCCGAGCCGGGCGAGCGTGACCTTGATCTTCTGGAACGTATGCTCGCGCGACTTCAGCAGCTCGCGCTTGCGGACCTTCGCGTCGTCGGTCCAGCTGCTCGCGGCGTGGTTGTAGTCATCGTTTTGCAGGCTGAGCACGATCAGCAGATCGGCGAGCTCGCGTCGCTCCGCGGCGGGATCCGGCGCCGAGATCGTCGTCGCGCCCTTCGATCGATAGCTGCGAAACTGCTCGGCGATCTTTGCGGCGAGCTCGAGTCGCACACCGGAGACGACCGCGATCTCGTCCGCGGTCGCGCGCACGAGCGCATCGAGCCGGTTGAGTCCGACCGCGAACAGCTTGTCGATGATGAGCCTCTCGACGCCATCGACCTGAAACAGCAGCGATTCGACGATGATCGGCTCGCGGCGATCGCGCTCGGCATCGAGCTCGAACGCCTGCGGAATCAGATCGATCAATCGCTGGTAGCGGCGTAGCAGCTCGGCCTTGCCGTCATCGCCGACCTGCGCGCGATTGGCGACCGTCGAGTCGACCGTCACGCAGAACTCGTCGAGTGCGTTGCACAGGTCGGTGAGATCCATCGCACCGGCCATCGCGCGCAGCGACTTGAGCGCCGGCCGCGTCGCCTCGATCCAGGCGGGGCTCGCGTCGCCGTAGCGCAGCTCGAGCATCACGTCGCGGACCTGCGCGACGTGGACACCGGCGACCTCGTTGAAGATCCCGCGTACCGCGGCGAGGTCCTCGGCGGTGGACACGCCGTCGGTCCGTTCGGCGGTGCCGACGTTGCCGGCCTTCTCCATCAGATCGAACGCGGTGTTGATCGAGTCCGAGTGGGGACGGCGACCAGCGCCTGGAGGGGGCTCCGCCGTCGCCGCGGTCGAATCTGTTGCCGCGTTCGCAGTGGCCGAGGGAGCCACCGGCGCGGAGCTTGCCGCCGCAGAGGGAGGCGCGGCTGTCGCCGCCGCAATCGTCGTTGCAGCCGCCGGAGACGGCGTAGCCGCATTCGTCGTTGCAGCCGCGGGTGTCGCCGCTGGATGTGTCGTCGTAGCGGCCGGAGACGGCGTCGCCGCCGCGGACGGAGTCGTAGCCGCAGACGACGTTGCGGACGAAGTCCCCGACGCCGACGTCTGTGCATTCTGCGATGACCGCGCCGCGTTGGCCCCTTTGGCGCGGCCCATCGAGTAGCGGCTCGAAGGTGTAGCGGGTGGCGATGGTTTGGCTGGTGGCGTCGCGCTCGTCGCTGCCGCAGGAACCGGCGGTGTCACGGCGGTCGCTACATTCGCGGAGGGCGCGGATGTCGGCGTGGCTGCTGTCGTCGGAGCAGGTGCCGTCGCTGCGGCCACCGCCGGCGGTGGCGACATCACCAACGTCGGCTCGCCACGCGGAGCCAGCTTGTCGAGCTCGATCGCCGGCTCGGCGACGATCGGTGGCGCCGGCGCGATCGGCGCAGAGCGCGGGGCACTCGTCGGGGTACCGAATCGCACGGAGACGCCGGTCGATGGTGGCGATGGCGACGCGGGCTCCGATTTCGGCGGAGCTTCTTCGCGACGCGCGTTGCGAGTGGGTGGTGGAGCGCCGGGCCACGACCACATCGACGTCGGATCCGGTGATGCCGCGGAATCCCGGGAGTCGGACGGCTGGGTGGCCGGCGCTGACCCCGTCGCAAGAGCGGGTGCGAGTGCAGTCGGCGATGTCTCGGTCCGGCCGGTCGGCTCGGCAGCCTCCGCGTCGAGCGCCGTGTTGACGGCCGCTTCGGCGGCGGCATCCTCATCTCCGGATGCACCCTCATCGGTCCCGGCTGACTGAGTGCCATCCTGACCGCGTTGAAACAGCCGTGAAAAGATCCCCATCTTTCCGAACGTCGACCCGAAGTTGAAACGCGATCCTCGACCGACGCTAGCAAAGCCGCAACCCCCATCCGATGTAATCCTTCGGAGCCAATGTCCGAGTCGGCGATCGCGATTCCGGAGTCGACGATCTGATCTCGTCGTTAGTGTTCACGATTCTCGCGATGATGTTCGGCGTTACAGTTTGTGATGCACGTAATGGCCGATCTCGGCAGGCCGTCACGGATCACTGCTCCGGACAGATCGAGCCGGGGATCGAGCGAGTCCGGGGCGGAAGCTTCGCTATGCTCGTCTCCATGGCGATGTGGATCAGTCTCGCGCGGGTGAAGCCGGAGGCATTCGAAACGATCAAGGGGAACGCCGAGATCCTCGACAAGGTGTTCATGGAAGAGGACGCCGATGCGCTCCAATCCCTCGGGATCGCGGGCGGCGACATCTCCGGCCTCGACTACGCGACCGCACTCGAGATGCTCGAGCTCGACAGCGAGGACGACGACGGCGAGGATCAAGCCGATGAGGCCGAAACGCCCGATGACGCGGCGAGCGCGGATCCCGAGTCGACCGACGGCGACGCAGAACAGCCGGACAGCGTCATGATCGACCTGTGCGTCGACGGCGAGCTCGACTACGTCGCGACGTATGGCCCTGCTTTCTACCTGTCACCGGCGGCAGCGAAGAAGGCCGCCGCGAACAGCAAGGTGCTCGAGCTCGACGATGAGGTGAAAGCACTCGTGCAGACCGCCGCCGAGCACGGGCACTACGTCGTCGGCATCGTCAGCTAACCGGTCTCGACGGGCAGCTTCGCTTTGTCCCAGCCCGCGATGCCGTCGGGCATCAAGAACAAGATCGGAGAGCCACGGGTATGGAAAGAGTCTCTTGTCTAGAGT
>JAQBQF010000246.1 GCA_028287115.1 Myxococcales bacterium | reverse complement strand
TCGGTTTCGGTTTCGGTTTCGGTTTCGGTTTCGGTTTCGGTTTCGGTTTCGGTTTCGGTTTCGGTTTCGGTTTCGGTTTCGGTTTCGGTTTCGGTTTCGGTTTCGGTTTCGGACTCGGACTCGGACTCGGACTCGGGCTCGGCCTGCTCGCCTCAGGGACCGAGCAGGACGCGGACGTAGCAGCGCGGCTTGTCGCCTTCGGATGCGATGAAGCCCGCCGCGCCGAGTACGCCCGCGAGATCGAACAGTCGAACGTGAGCGCGCACGCGATCGCCGGCGAAGCACGGCTTGCGGTATGCGATGTCGACGGCCTTGCTGCGGATCTTGAGCGGGTGTCCCGCGCCGGCGACGCGGCGATTGACCGCTTCGAGAAACATCCTGATGTAGACGAGCGAGTTGACGTGTTGGTTCGAGTCCGTTTGATCGAGCGTGAACACGTGCTCGGTCTGATCGGCGACGAGATCGCCGAGCCAGCTCGCGCCTTCGGGAGCTTCTTGCGCGGTTGCCGCAGCGGGCGCGGAGTATCGCGCCTCGGGCACGCTCGGGTAGCCCTCGACGTCGAGACGCGTGACACGGCGCTGGTCCGGCGGACCGAGCGGACGCGTGAACACGTGCTCTGCGAATAGTGCACCCGCGAGGCCGAGCTCACCGGCTTGCGCGTTGCGCGACAGGCGACCCGCGGTGCCGCGGATCTCGGACCAGACCTGCATGTAGAGCCGCGTGACGTCGCTGCCTTCGCGCCCCGTGTCATCGAGATGAGCGGCGCCCGGTTCTGCCGGGCGGCGATCATGCGAGAGGATGAAGCCGCTGTGCGCTTCGGTGCCGCGGTCGACGCGGATCGGCTGATCGAATGACTGGATCGTCAGCCGTGTCAGGATCGGGATGATGCCTTGTGCGATCGCGTTGCGCGCTCCGGCGTGCGGTACGATAACTTCGCGCCACAATCCGCCGAGTGCGGGTGGGATCGCGATCGGTAGGAGGCGGCCGTCTTGCGTGACGTCCTCGTAGCGGAGCAGACCCGAGGTCGTGACGGACTGGCCCGCAGGGAACGTAGGGATCGCAGGCGCGGGAAACATCGGACGCAGCATATGCCGGGTTGTGTATGGTGGGCACGTGCTCGCGCCGCTTCCGATCGATGACGTCCTGCCGCAGCTCGTTGCGGCCGTGCGCGAACGCGGTGCGTGCGTGCTGGTCGCGCCGCCGGGCGCGGGCAAGACGACGCGGGTGCCGGGCGCGCTCCTCGATGCCGGCTTGGTCGAGGGCAGCGTCGTCGTGTTGCAGCCGCGCCGGCTCGCTGCACGGCTCGCGGCTGCGCGCGTCGCGAGCGAGCGCGGCGGTCCGCTCGGCGGCGAGGTCGGCTATCAGGTGCGCTTCGATCGCAAGACGAGCGCCGCGACGCGCATCGAGTTTGTCACCGAAGGCGTGCTGACGCGCCGGCTCCTCGGGGATCCCGACCTGCGTGGGGTCGGGTGCGTGATCGTCGACGAGTTTCACGAGCGGCATCTCGACGGCGATCTCGCGCTCGCGCTGGTTGCGCGGCTGCGCGAGAACCGCCCTGCGCTGAAGCTCGTCGTGATGTCCGCGACGCTCGATGCCGAGCCGGTCGCGGTGTTCCTCGGAGATGCGCCGGTCGTCCGATCTGAAGGTCGCGCATTTCCGATCACGATCGAGCACGCGGCGCAGCCCGATGATCGACACCTCGGCAAGCAAGTCGCCGCGGCGGTCCGTAAGGCGGCACAGGAGGGCCTGCAGGGCGACATCCTGGTCTTCCTCCCCGGTGCGGGCGAGATCCGGCGGAGCACCGAGGATCTCGAAGATGTCGCACGCACGTTCGATCTCGCGGTGTTGCCGCTTCACGGCGACTTGCCGGTCGAGGAGCAAGACATTGCGGTGCGCCCTTCACCGAAGCGCAAGGTGATCCTCGCGACGAATGTCGCCGAGACATCGGTGACGATCGATGGCGTCACCTGCGTGATCGATAGCGGGCTCGCCCGGATCGCGCGCCATTCGCCGTGGTCGGGAATTCCAAGCCTCGAGATCGAGCCGGTGAGTCGCGCGAGTTGCGCGCAGCGTGCCGGGCGCGCGGGACGAACGCGACCGGGTCGCGTGATCCGCCTTTATACGAAGCACGATCACGACACGCGACGCGCCTTTGAAGTTCCGGAGATCGGGCGCGCGGATCTCGCAGGCGCCGCGCTCGAGCTCTACGGGGCCGGGCTGCATGGCCTCCGCGATCTGCGGTGGTACGAGCCGCCGCCCGCGGTCGCCGCGCAAGCCGCCGAGGATCTGCTCGTCCGGCTGGGAGCCGTGACGCTCGGAGACGCGCATCGCGCTCTGCAATCACGAGCGCCGAGCGGATCAGATGCCGTTGCTCTTGGTGCCGTTACCAGGGAGCCGAGCGGTCGCGAGCCGACGCCGCGAGAGATCACCGAGCTCGGGAGGCAGATCCTACGGTTTCCGGTGCATCCGCGGATCGGGCGCCTCCTGTGCGAGGCCGAAACCCGCGGCGTCGCCCGCGAAGCTTGCGTGATCGCCGCGTTGCTCGGAGCGCGGCCGGTTCGGCTCGAGCGACGAGGTCCGGCGGCAGCGGCTCGCGTCGCGTCACACTCCGATCTGATCGACGATCTCGATATCATGCTCGACGCCCGTCACGGCGGACTGCGCGCGGATCGTCTGCGCCGCGACGGCGTCGACATCGGAACGGCGCACGCCGTCGATCGCGCGGCGAAGCAACTCGAGCGGATCGTCGACACGCGAACGCGCGGCCCGACCGGCGATGACGCGGTCGATCGCGAGCTCCAGATCGCGATCCTCGCCGCATATCCCGATCGAGTCGGCCGGCGGCGGGCGCCGAACAGCGCGGATATCGTGTTCTCCGGCGGCGGCAGCGGGACGCTCGCACCGGGCTCCGCCGTGATCGATGCGCCGTTCCTGGTCGCGGTCGATGTCAGCGAGACCGGCTCGCGCGGTCAGGCGACGAAGGTCCAGATCCGGCGCGCGAGTGCGATCGATCCGGCGTGGCTGCTCGATCTGTTTCTCGATCGCGTCGAGGAGACCGACGAGCTCGTGTGGAACACGGCGAAGGAACGCGTCGAGCGCATCGTGCGGATGACGTACGATGGCCTCTCGATCGACGAACAGCGCGATGTCGAAGGTGCGCGCCGCGCCGGCGTCGCTGCGGCGGAGCTCCTCGCGAAGCAGGCGATCGCGGCGGGCGTCGAACGGTTCGTCGACAAGGATGCACTCGCACAATGGCGTGCACGCGTGATGCTCGTCGCGAAGATCGCGCCCGAGTCCGGCATCGTCGCACCGACCGACGAGGCTCTCGCGGGCGTGCTCGCACGGGCGTGCGAAGGTGCGATCTCGTTCGAGGAGCTCCGCAAGCTCGGCCTCCTGGATCTGCTCGACGCGCAACTCGGCGACAAGCGCGCGCTCGTCGATCGCCTCGCGCCGACGCACATGAAGCTACCGCGCCGAGGCCGCGCGCCGATTCATTACTCGCTCGACCAGCCGCCGTGGATCGCGTCGCGCATGCAGGATTTCTTCGGCCTCGCGCGCGCGCCTTCGATCGGTGACGGGCGCGTGCCGCTCGTCCTGCACTTGCTCGCACCGAATCAGCGGCCCGTGCAGGTCACGACCGACCTGCCCGGCTTCTGGATCAAGCATTACCCCGCGCTGCGCAAACAACTGATGCGACGCTATCCGAAGCACGCATGGCCCGAAGATCCGACGCAGTTGATCGGCGAAGCTTAGATCACGTAGTCGTCCTGCTGGCTCTCGGCGACCCGTCGCCCGTCGAGCGTCAACCGCCAGCGGATGCCTCGGCGGGTCAGCTCCGCCGTGTACACGGAGTCGATGTAGAGGTGGCGCGCGAGGCCGGCGGCGATCGCACACGCGATCAGCAGCGGCAGCACGAGCGCGTAGTCACCCGAGAGCTCGCACGCGAGGATCGCAGACGTCAGCGGTGCATGCGTGGTCGCGGCAAGTGCGGCGGCCAGTCCGACGAGCGCGTACGATCCGGTCGAGCTGATCGCGCCACCGAAGATCTCGTGAAGGCCGATCGCGAACAGCGCGCCCAGGCACGCACCGACGAGCAACGTCGGCGTGAACACACCGCCGGGATTGCCGGAGCTGACCGAGGCCGCCGTCGCGAGCGGCTTCGCGAGCAGCAGCCAACAAATCCCGGCGAGTGCGATCCGCCCGTCGAGCAGCGCTTGCAAGGGTTCGAAGCCATTGCCCGCGACCGCAGGAAGCAGACACAGTATCGCGCCACACGTCGCGCCGCCGATCGTCGGCCGGAACGGCATCGGAAGCCTGCGCCAACCGCGCTCCGCAAACGACAGCAGCCGCAGGAAGCCGACCCCGACCGGCGCCGCGATCAGGCCGAGTCCCGCGTAGGCGAGCAGCTCGATCGCCGCGGGAGAGCTGAAATTGCGCAAGCCGTAGAGCGGCGCGGCTCCGATCACGAATCTCGTGACGACCGTCGCGATCACGGAGGCGACCAGGATCGTCACGGCCGCTTCGAGCACCATGACGCCGGTGACGACTTCGACGACGAACAGCGTCGCGGCGATCGGCGCGTTGTAGGCCGAGGCAAAGCCTGCCGCGACACCCGCGGCGAGCACCAGCCGCGCAGTCGCATCGTCGAGCTGAAACGCGCGGCGCGCGCCTTCTCCGGCGGCAGCGCCGAACGTGATCAGCGGACCCTCTCGGCCGAGCGAGTTGCCGGTCGCGATCGCGAGCCACGATGCGAGCGCTTGCAACACACTACGGACGACCGGAATTCGCGAACGGCCAAGGACGATCGCCTCCATCACGTAGCCGACGCCACCGCCGCCTTTACGGCGAGCCATCGCGAGGCCGATGAGGCCGGCGCCGAGCCCACCGGCGGCGGGTAACACGACGCGCTCCCACATCGGCGCGTTCGCGATCATCGAGACGATGTCGCTACCACCGAGCCAACCGACGACTTCAGAGAGCGTCTCGCGAAACGCGATCGCGAACAGGGCCGTGACGATCGCGACCGAAACGACGGCTAGACCGAACCGCCACTTCACCGCTTGGCTTGGGCCTGCGACCGTCCCGGCGTCGGTGTCGGCCACAACAGATGATAGAGCCGCAGGCTGATCAGCAGCAGCGCGTACTCCTGCAAGTCGCCACCGGAATCACGAAGCACGGAGAAGTTGAAATCGACGAGCGCGAGGCCGTCGCTGAGCAAGGCCAGCAGCTGATCGACGCCCGGGGGCTGCGCCGTCTTGTCGAACGCCCACGTGCTCAGCTTGCTGCGCAGCGCCTCGAACATCGGCTTCGTGCGCGCGTGTAGCGCCGAGATCCGATTCGGGCGCAGCCACGTCAGGATCATCCCGGACAAGGCGCGAACGTCGCCCGACATCGCCTCGGGTCCCATCGAGGGCTCGACGAGGCCGATCATCGCGGGCACCACGGTACGCGTCGCGGTGACGCCCTTGAACAGCAGTGCGCCGGGCGAGATGTTGTTGTGAGCCATGCCGTGCTCGTGGAGCGCGGCGACTTGCTTGACCACGAGAAACCCGAGCGCGAGCGCGCCGTCGATATGCAGATCGACCTCGGCGATGCGATCGCCGAACCGCGGCTCGTCGATGTATTCGGTGAACAGCAGCAGCGAGCTCGAGGTCGCGTCGTAGATGACCTTGTGCAGCGACGTCAGCAGGCCCTGCCGCACACGCTTCAGCGTTGGCCAGAAGTAGCGCTGCCAGTTTTCGACGAACGTCCTCGGATCGGCGATCTTCGTCAGATCGATCACCGTCACGAGCTTCGGAAACACGTTGGCGTCGGGGAAACCGCCGCTCGACACGAGATCTGGTCGTGGTGCCGCGAGAAAGATCGGATGACCGCGCACGCGACCGAGGCTGCGCTCGACGCTGTAGCCCCACTCCCACACCGCCGCTTCTGCAGCGCGCACGATGTCTTCGGTGATCGAAGGATCGATCGCGGTCGACGAGACCTGCTCGATCGCCTTGGCCTTGTCCTCTTCGGCGTTCGTCTCGATACGGCGCCGCGAAGGCCGGCCGGTCTCGTCGGGAAGCTCGCGGAGCAGTCCGCGGATCTCCTGGATGACCGCCTGCACGGACGGAAAGCGTTGCGTGGGATCGCGCTCGAGGCAACCCTCGATCACGGGCTTCAGGATCTCCGGAAAGGTATCCGGATAAAACACCTTGCTGCGTCCGCCGACCACGACGCCTTCGGCGATCCGGATCAACAGCGCCCACATATCGTCCGCCGCGCCGTACACGAGCTGCTCCGTGAACAGGCCGTGGAGCGCTCCGCCGATCGCGTAGATATCGAGCGACGTGTTGATCTGCGTGTCCATCAACGCCTGATCGATCGTCTCGGGAGCCACCGACCAACCGGGCGACCCGAAGATCCGGCCCTTGTAGTAATTGCGATATGTCTGACTGCCGAGGTCATCGAGCGACATCGCGAGATCGAAGTCGAACAGGTAGGCGACGTTCGCGCCGTCGTCGACGAGGATGTTGCGCAGCGTGAAGTCGCGATGGATCAGGCGCGCCGCGTGGAGCGTCCCGAGGCCTTCGAGCGCCTGGACGAGCAGCTTCGTGCGCGCGCGGTGCGTCAGGTTGTGCTTCGGGATCGCCTCGAGAAGCGTCACGCCCATCCGCGGCGTCACGAACAGATAATTATCGGAGATCGGCGCCGAGACATATGTCGGCAAGATGTTCGGGTGCTCGATCGCCGCGATCCGCGCCATCGCCGCGAGATTCGAGTGGTGGTCGCGCCGCGTAACCTCGTCGGTGCGCAGCTGGTACAGGTAGTTCGAGTGAAAGACTTTTCCAACGACGGCTTCGACCACGCCGGTCTCGTCGTCCTGGCGCTGGAGCTCGTAGACCATGCCCATGCCGCCGTTCGACAGGTGCGCGCCGAGCGTCTTGTAGAGATAGTGGTTGTAACGGAAGACCAAGCCTTCACGGGCAAGATCGTCCGAGCGGAGCGTGCCGATCGACGTGGTTTCGGCCCAGGAAGCGGTCATGCCGTAGGCAACACCTGTTCGGTCCTTCGCTCGGGTTGACTGTACGCTGTCGCCAGCAACCGGGGCAACCTTCAATCACCGGATAACCGCCTGAATTCCCTCACGTAGCTCGATCTGCTTCGTGTTGTCGCATGACGTCTCGGCGCTCGTCGGAGTGGGATCAGTTGTGGTACCCAGCGGTTGCATGCTCGAGCACCGTTTCGCCAAGCTCGCTGCAGCTGCGACCTTCGTGCTCCTCGTCATCGGCGGCACCGTCAATCCGACCGGTTCGAGCCTCGCGTGTCCAGAGCCCACGCTCGTCTGTCACGGGCAGCTGTTCCCTCCGATGGTCGGCGGCGTGTTTTACGAGCACGGCCATCGCCTCGCGGCGATGACGGTCGGGCTGCTCCAGATCGCGCTGACGATCCTGCTGCTGCGCCGGCGGCCGCAACTCCACGGTCTCGCGTGGTTACTACTCGGGCTCGTGATCGCACAAGGCGCGCTCGGAGCGATCACCGTCGGGTACAAGCTCCCATGGTTCGTGTCGACCGGGCACTTGCTGCTCGGCATGAGCTACTTCGCCACACTCATCTATACGGCGTTCCGGACGCGTCCTGCGCCGAGTGCACTCGAGCTCGATCGTCACGAGAAGATGCGCAGCGATCTGCTCGGTGCGCGTACATGGATCGGGATCGCGTGCGGCGCGGTGTTCGTCCAGCTACTCCTCGGCGCACTCGTTCGTCACCTCGGAGCGGCGATGGTATGCCTCGGGATGCCCACCTGCACACGCACCGGTGAGTGGTGGCCCGATGTGTTCGTTCAAGATCTGCACATGGTGCATCGCGGGTTCGGCGTGGTCGTCGCGATCGTGACGACGATCGCCGCGGTCGCCGTCTGGCGCCGCACGAAGTCGTGGCCGCAGCTGCGAACGCTCGCGGTGATCGCGCCGGTGCTGGTGCTCGGTCAGGTCGCGCTCGGCATCTTCACCGTGCTGACGTTGCGCGCGGTGCCTCTCGCCGTCGGTCACTTCGCCGGCGCCGCGAGTCTGTGGGCGCTGTGGATGTCGGCGTGGCTGATGACCGCTCGCCGGCAACCCGCAATCGTGATTCCGGCGGCGCGCACCGTGTCGTCGGGACGTGAGGTGCTCGCATGACCGCGCGCGTCCTCACCGCGAAGACGATCGATCTCGTCGCGCTCGTCAAGCCGCGGATCATGCTCATGGCGCTGCTCACCGCCGCCGGCGGGATGAGCCTCGCGCCGCACGCGGTCTCGGGATCGCGCGCGCTGTTACTGCTGCTCGGCACCGGCCTCATCGTCGGCGCCGCGAACACGCTCAACATGTGGCTCGAGCGCGATGTCGATTGCTTGATGTCGCGGACGAAGAATCGGCCACTGCCGCAGAATCGGCTCGAAGCGAATACCGCGCTCGCATTCGGCGCGATCCAGGGCGCGCTTTCCGTGCCGGTGCTCGCGCTGACGGGCGTCGTGCCCGCGGCGCTCGGGCTGGTGGCGCTGCTCCTTTACGTCGGTGTCTACACGCCGATGAAGCAACGCTCGCACTGGGCGACATGGATCGGCGCGGTGCCGGGCGCGATGCCCGCACTGATGGGCTGGACCGCGGCAACCGGCCGGATCGATATCGCCGGTCTCGCGGTGTTCTCCGTGTTGTTCTTCTGGCAGATCCCACACACGCACGCGATCGCCCTGTATCGCCTGCGCGACTACGACGCCGCGGGCATGAAAACGTTGCCCGGAACGCACGGCCTCACCGTCACGCATCGGACGATCCTCGCATTCCTCCTCGTACAAGTTGCGGTGAGCTTCTTGCCGGCGCTGCTCGGCACCGCAGGCCTCGCGTATCTCGCATTCGCGACCGTCCTCGGTGCGATGGTGATGTACCAGGGCTTCTCCGGCGACGGCAGCACCAAGTGGGCGCGCAACTTGTTCCTCGCGTCGATCGTCTATCTGCCGATCTTGTTCACCGTCATGGTGTTCGACGGTCGCGCGTGAGCTGGTCACAGCTGCATCCGGCGATCAACGCCGCGCTGAACCTGACGTGCTTCATCTTCTTGATCGCCGGACGCATGGCGATCGCGCGGGGCGAGGTCGAGCTGCATCGCAAGCGGATGCTCGCGGCGTTCACCGCGTCGTCGGTGTTCCTGGTTTCGTATCTGATCCGGTTCGCGACGACCGGCGCACACAAGTACCCGGGCGTCGGCTGGGATCGCACGCTGTACCTATCGACGTTGTTCTCGCACATGGTGCTCGCCGTCGTGCTCGTGCCTCTCGTGATCGGCGCGCTGCGTCGCGCACTGCGCGGTGACATCGCGGCTCACAAGCGGCTCGTGCGGTTCACGTGGCCGATCTGGGTCTACGTTTCGGTCACCGGCGTGCTCGTGTACTTGATGCTGTATCACCTCGCACCGGCGCTGCACTCGTAGCTATTCGTCGGCGGCCTTGTTAGGGGCTGCCTGCTCGTACGCAACGCCCCAGCGAATTCCGCGATCGCACGCGACAAACACCGGTGCCGAGACGCGGTGCATCACGCGCACGTAGATCGCAACCCCCGCGGCGATCACATCGGCGCGTTCGGCGGTGATGCCCGGCATGTCGCGCCGCGCTGCGACGGTCGCGCTGGCGAGCCGCGCATACTGGGTGGCGATGTCAGTCGGCGACATGCGCAATCCGGTGACGGCGTTCGGATCGTACCTCGCCAGTGACAGCTTCGCCGCGGCCATCGTCGTGGCAGTTCCTGCCGTGCCGACGATCGGCGCACCCGTGGGCAAGTCGAGCGGTGCGAGGTGGCGATCGATGTCGGCCTCGAGCGAGGCGAGCTCGTCGCTGCTCGGCGGATCGTGACGCAGGTGCCGCTCGGTGAGCCGGACCGCGCCGATCGGCACACTGACGGCAGAGAGCACGCGACCGCCGTCGACGGAGATCAGCTCGGTCGAGCCACCGCCGACATCGACGACGACATAACGCGAAGTCGCGAGATCCGGAAGCGTTCGAGCGACCGCGGTCGCGGCCAGCTCGGCCTCGCGCATGCCTGCGATGATCTCGATCGATCCGCCGAGAACTCTCTCCGCCGGACCGACGAACTCCGCCGCATTCGTCGCCTCGCGCAGCGCCTGCGTGCCGATGATCGAGAGCCTCGTCACGCCGTGCTCGTCCATCACCCGCCGGTACTCGCGACAGATGTCGAGGCTCTTCGCGATCGATTCCGGTGCGAGCTTGCCACTGGCATCGAGGCCCTTGCCAAGCCGGCCGAATCGGCACAGATCGACGAGAGGTTGGATCTGCTCGTCGACGATCAGCAGTAGCAGCGTGTTGGTCCCGATGTCGATGACGGCCTTGGTCACGTTGCGCAGCCTACCCGAGCCAGTCGCTCCACGCCTCCGGTGCGTCCTGCTTCCAGCGCGCGAGATAAGCGGCGCGGGCGGCTTCGTCGAGATCCGTCCACCACTTCTGCCACATCCACAGGTACCACTCGCCCGAGCCCATCCGCCAACCGATCGACCGGCGCGGGATCTCCGGATACTTGATCCACGGCGGGACCAAGGTGCCGTACTCCGCGAGCTCTTCACGGATCGTGCGCACGAGGCGATCTTCGGTCGGCTCGAAGTAGCGATGGATCATCGCGGTTGCGGTCGCGCACGCCGCGAGCTCCGTCTGCGTCGACGCGGACAAAGCCGCCGGCAACTCGCTGCGTTCGATCCGCGTGAAGCCGAGCCGCTCGAAGTACGCCTCGGCATTTGCGGTCAACAGCGAGACCGAGGCAAACCCGGCCGCCTTCGCCCAGGCCAGCCGATCCGCCACGAGCGCATCACCGACGTACTTCTTCCGGCGCACGGCATCGACCGCGACCGATCGAAGTAAGCCGTGCTCGTTCCAGCGTTCGACGCCGGCAACGCCGACCACCAGACCTTCCGACCGCGCGAGCACGAAGCCGTCGGGAAACGCGTCGTCGAGACCGTCGAGCGGCAACTTGCAATGTTCCAGCAGCGCTTCGACCTCGCCGCGATCACCCGCAGATGCCGGACCGATCGCAGTTCCGATCGGCATTGCGAGTGCTGCTTCGATCTGATCGAGTCGCGCGTTGATCGTGCGTCGCGCCATCCGGAATCGCGCGCGCATCTCGACCTCGGGCAGGGGCTCGGAGGTCGCTGGATCGGGGATCGGGATATGCAGCCGGCGCGTCCTTCCGAGGAAGACGGGGCAGACTTGTTCGGCGCACAACGTGACGACCAGATCGACGCCACTCGGATCGATGTCGTCGACGAGCTTCGACTGGTGTGCGGTGATGTCGATCGCCGCTTCTTGCATCGCGGCGATCGCGTAAGGATTGACCTGCGTCGGCTTGCTGCCCGCGCTCTGTACGCGGATCCGCGTACCGAACCGATGTCGTGCGAGGCCTTCAGCGAGCTGGCTTCGCGCCGAGTTCGCGACACACAAGAACAGCACGCCGGGCGCCGCCATCATCGTGATTTTATCATGCACGACGCTGCTGCCGGAACGGAGTGCTCGAGCGTGACGTCATTCCTCTATCTCGTCGCTGTACGTGAGCTTGTCCCGAAATAACCAGGACGTGAGCAGAGCTGCGAGCGTTCCTCCGACGACCTGCGCGCCGATGAACGGCAAGACATCGACGTGGCGAATGCCGGCGAAGGTATCGGTGAACGACCGAGCGAAGGTAATCGCAGGATTGGCGAACGAGGTCGACGACGTGAACCAGTACGCGGCGACGATGTAGAGCGCGACCGCCGCGGGCACTGCAGCCGGCTTCGCGCGGCTCGAGGTCGCGATCACCAGCCACAGGCCGAACGTCGCGACGACCTCGCCGAGCATCTCGCCGCTCGACGATCGGACGTGGCGCGAGTGCTCGATCAGATCGAGCCCGAACATCGCGTGTGCGAGCAGCACGCCGAGAAACGCGCCGGCGATCTGCGCGACGAGATAGCCGGCGACGCGCTCGCGCGGCAACCTGCGCAGCACCGCCTCGATCACCGTGATCACCGGATTGAAGTGAGCGCCGGACAACGGCCCGAGCCCCAGGATCAAGACGTAGAGCACCGCGCCGGTCGCGATCGCGTTCGCGAGCAGCGTGAGACCTGCATTGCCGCCGCTGATGCGCAGGCCCATCTCGCCGGACCCGACGACGGTGGCGAGGAGCACGATCGAACCGAGGAGCTCGGCGACGTACGCTCGCTTGGCGTCTATCGTCATTCTACGATGAGTCTAGAGCCCCGCGACCAGGAGACGCAAGTGCCTCAGGCCTTCCGGATCGATGCAGTAGCAGACGCGAGGACCATCGATCGTGCCGCGCACGAGGCCTGCGTCCTTCAGCACCTTGAGGTGTTGCGAGACCGTCGATTGCGCGAGAGGCAACTGTGCGACGAGATCGCCGCAGATACTACTCTCGCACCTCGCCAGGATGCGAACGATCTGCACGCGCACGGGATGCGCGAGCGCCTTGGCCAACGTCGCGAGCTTTTCATCCGTCTCGGAGTCGAGATCGAGAGCGGCCGGTGGCAGCGCCGGAACGCACGCGGCTTTCATCGTTGTTCGACGATAGCACGAACCTGGCCGTCTCCGCTCGTGTCATGCAAGCAAGCGGCGGTGGCGACCGCCGCTACAGACCGAGCTGCTTGGCGACGATCACCTTCATGATCTCGTTCGTGCCGGCGTAGATCCGCTGGACGCGCGCATCCATGAACGCGCGCGCGACCGGGTACTCGGTCATGTAGCCGTAGCCACCGAAGAACTGCAGGCACTCGTCGACGACTTCTTGCGCCATGTCGGTCGTCCAGAACTTCGCGATCGAGCACTCCTTGACGAGGTACTTGCCCGAGACGTGCTCGGCGATCACCTTGTCGACGTACGCGCGGCCGACCTCGACCTTCGCGAGACACTCGACGAGCTTGAACTGCGTGTTCTGGAACTTGCTGATCGGCTTGCCGAACGCCTTGCGCTCCTTCGTGTACGCGATCGTATCGGCGAGCACCTGCTCGGCGCCGGCCACCGCGCCGATCGCGACGCACAGCCGCTCCTGCTGCAGCTTCTGCATCAGCATCATGAAGCCGCCGCCCTCGGTGCCGATCAAGTTCGACGCGGGGATCCGGCAGTCTTCGAAGAACAGCTCGCTCGTATCCTGCGAGGCCATCCCCATCTTGTGCAGGCGCTTGCCCTTCGTGAAGCCTGTGCGATTGGCCTCGACGACGAACAGCGAGATGCCCTTGTGCGCGTTCGCCGGATCCATGTCGGTCTTCGCAGCGACGACGACGAGGTCGCACAGCTGACCGTTCGAAATGAACGTCTTGCTGCCGTTGATCACGTACTCGTCGCCCTGCTTGACCGCGGTCGTCGCGAGGGCCGCGAGGTCGGAGCCGGTACCGGGCTCGGTCATTCCGAGCGCGGTGACGATCTCACCCGACGCGCAACCCGGCAACCACTTCTGCTTCTGCTCGTCGTTACCGAACGAGTAGATGTACGGAACGATGATGTCGGAGTGCAGCGCCATCGCGAACCCGCTCTCGTACGCGCGCGCGAGCTCCTCCATGACGATGACGGAGCACACGAAGTCGGCTCCGGCGCCGCCGTACTTGTCCTCGAGCCACGGACATAGAAAGCCTTGCGCGCCCGCCTTGCGCCAGATGTCGCGATCGACCTGTCCGTTGTCACGCCACCGCGCTTGATGCGGCGCGATCTCCCGCTCGACGAACTGGCGGAACGCCTTGCGAAACGTCTGATGCTCTTCGGTGAACAGCGTGCGGTCCATGTCTCGTCTTAGCATCGTCAGCTAGCTCCGTGTCCGCGACGTACTGGATTCGCGCAGCTTCGTGATGAACGGCGCATATGTCATGCTGCGACCGTGTCTAGCTGGAACGCCGATAGCGCAGGCGTGACCGTCGCGGCCTTCGTCAAAGCGCACGCGAACATCCCAAATTCGCTCGCGAAGCGTCACGTGACGAGCGGCAAGGTGTTCGTCGACGGCGTGTGCGTGACCGAGGTCGATCATCGGCTCTCGGTCGGGCAACAGGTCGAGCTGAGGCTCGCCGCGCCGCGGCCGCACGATCCGGAACGCGAAGGCGTGCTCGTCTACGACGATCCGCATGTCGTCGTGATCGACAAGCCGGTCGACGTCAACAGCGTGCCTTACGAGGAGCGCGAGACCGGCACCGCGATGGATCTGATCCGCGGCGCGTGGCGGCGACAAGGCAAGGATGCGACCAGCGTGCCGCTGCACATCGTGCATCGGATCGATCGCGCGACCTCGGGCCTGCTGATGTTCGCCAAGAGCAAGCGCGCCGAGCAAGGCCTCGCGGCACAACTGCGCGCGCACACGATCGAGCGGCAGTACTTGTGCGTCGCGCACGGCGCCGTCAAGCCCGGGCGGATCGAGTCGTACCTCGTCGAGGATCGCGGTGATGGGCTGCGCGGCTCGACGAGCCGGATCGATCAGGGCAAGCGCGCGGTGACGCATGTCGAGGTTCGCCAGGTGATGCGCAACGCGAGCTTGTGCGCGATTCGCCTCGAGACCGGCAAGACTCATCAGATCCGCATTCACCTCGCGGAAGCCGGGCATCCGCTCGTCGGCGAGACGGTCTACATTCGCGACTTCACGGGTGGCCTCCTGACCTCGTCGCGCCTCATGCTGCACGCGCAGACCCTCGGATTCGAGCATCCCGTGACGGGCGCACGTGTTCAGCTCTCGGCGGAACCGCCCGCCGACTTTGCGGCCGTGCTCGCGCGGCTTGTGGCATCGTAGGCGGCGTGGAGCTTCCCGCCGATCTACTCATTCGCTTGGCCGTCGTCGCCGATGTGCCGACGATCCTCGCGTTCATTCGCGAGCTCGCCGAATACGAAAAGCTGTCGGAAGAGGTGATCGCAGACGAAGCGTCGCTCAGGACGACGCTCTTTGTCAGGCCTGCCGCGGAGGTCCTGATCGCGGAGCTCGGCGGGGCAGCGGTCGGCTTCGCGCTGTTCTTCGAGAGCTACTCGACGTTCCTCGCCAAGCCGGGGCTCTATCTCGAAGACTTGTTCGTGCGTCCGCCGGCGCGCGGCAAGGGTGTCGGCAAAGCGCTGATGTCCGCGTGTGCTCGCATCGCGATGCAGCGCCACTACGGTCGCTTCGAATGGAGCGTGCTCGACTGGAACGAGCCCGCACTCGAGTTCTACAAGTCACTCGGCGCGAAGCAGATGGCGGACTGGACCGTGCAGCGCCTCACGGGCACACCGCTCGCGACGCTCGCGGATCACTGGCCGCATCCGGTCGGCAAGACGTAGATCGATGTCGCCGCCACCCCGAACGCCGCACACGTTCGTCGGGAGGCTCGAAGATCGGTGGTCACGATGAAGGCAGAGCGTACGTCACGGTCGCGTGCGCGACCAGATCGTCACCGGCGTGCAGATCGACCGTCGACACCGCGAGCCGGCGGCCGAGGCGCAACATCTTCGCGGTCGCGATGATGTCACCCGGCTTCGGCCGCGTCAGGAAGTGAATGTCGAGGTTCGCCGTCGCCGCGCTCGGCACCGGGCCGGCGTGGACGAGCGTCAGGTAGTACGCGGCCGTATCTGCGAGCGCCATCAGTGCCGGCCCCGAGATCGTGCCGCCGGCACGCATCAGGTCCTTGCGAAACGGCATCTTCACCGTGATGTCGTGCTCGCCGAGCGACGTGATAGCGGAGAAACTCCGCCACGTCGGGAAGTGTTGATCCATCAGCTTCTCGAGCTGTTCGAGCGTCATGCGAGCCATGGCGCGAGCATCGCATGGACCGCCACAGTGCTCGATGGCCGCACGAAATTTCAAGTCGCGACGAGCTACGTCGATTTTCGGATCACGCAGGTGTGCAGCCCACCGGCGGCGATGTCGACGACATGATCGATGTCGACATGGACGTAGTGCTCCTCGGAATAGGACACACCGAGCGCGCCCTGGTAGCTGTTGCCCCAACAGATCACGTGACCGCCGGCGATGCGGGCGCACATATGAGTCGGGCCCGCTGCGAGCTGGAGGATGCCCTTGAGGCCGAGTGAGCTCGCCGTGCCGCTGTGATCCCAGCACAGCACGTCGCCGGCGGTTCGAGCGCAAGCCTTGTCTGAGGTCATCGCGATCTCGAGCGCTCCATCGACACCTGCGATCTCCTTTGGAGTTGGCCACACGGGGGTCGAGGAAGTCACGACGTCGCCGTCAGGGTGCAGTGCACCCCAACACCACACTTTGTTTGCCGTGATCGCGCAGGTCGCCGTTCCAGCCGCGGCGATCGCCGTGACGCCCGCGAGCTCGGCGAGATCGACGGGATGATCGCGCGCGGCATCATCTTCGTGGTGACCGTCGCCGAGCTGGCCGCCGCTGTCGCTGCCCCAGCAGGCAACGGTGCCCGCTTTGCGGAGCGCGCACACATGCGATTTACCGGCGACGATCGCCGTCGCGTCGGAGAGCCCCTTCACCGCGACCGGCTGGTCGCTGAAGCCGTTCGGAATCGGCGGCAGCTTGACGTCTTGCCCGTGGATCTCGATGGGCACGCGCTTGGTCGGATCGGGCGCGCCGCCATTCCCGAGCTGGCCGACCAGATTCGATCCCCAGCACATCACCGCTCCGCTGGCTTGCCTCACGCACGTGGACGACGTGCTGCCGCGCACCTCGACGGTGTCGGGGACGAGCACGAATGGCCGCGGCACCGCGCTCATTCCGGCGGCGCCCTGAAGATCTCCCCAACACTGCATGTGGCCTGCCACGAGCGCGCAGCTCGAGTCCGCACCGAGCCAGAGCCCCGTCGCGCTTCCAAGCCCCGCGACCGCGCTCGGTGGATTTGCTTGGATCGACTTCCCGTTGCCGATTTGCCCCATCGTACCGAGCCCCCAGCAGACGACGCCGTCCGGTAGCGGCGGCGGCTTCGGCTGCTCCTTCTTGCACGAGCTGGATAGGAGCGCGATCACGATCAGCGTGCGCATCGCGGCAACATACATGGGCTTCGGCCGCGGCTACGCGGCTTGGCCGATCGTATTTGCTCGACGCTAAGCGACGATGACTTCGCTGCGACCACCGCCGCGCGGAGACACGCGGATGTGCGCGCCGACCCGCTCGACGAGCGCGGGTACGTGCGAGATCACGCCGACCTGGCGTCCCGTGGCTTGCAGCGCGTCGAGCACGGCGAGGGCGCTATCGAGCGTCGCCGGATCGAGCGTGCCGAAACCTTCGTCGATCAGCAGCGTGCGAACGCGGACGTCGTGCGCCGACATCGAAGACAGCCCGAGCGCGAGCGCGAGCGACACCAGGAAGCTCTCGCCACCGGACAGACTCTGCACCGAGCGGACCTCGCCACCGAGATCGCGATCGATCACCTGGAGCTCGAGATCGTGCTTCGGTACGCGCTCGAGCTGATAACGCGGCGCGAGCTCCTCGAGATGCGAGTTCGCGACCTCGAGCAAGCCGTCGAGCGTCAGGCTCTGCGCGAAGCTGCGGAACAGCTTGCCGTCGTGAGATCCGATCACAGCACCGAGCACGCGATCGATCTCCGCGGCTTGCTCGGCGGCCGCGAGGCTCGCGAGTGCAGCCGCGCGGCGGGCGCGCGCATCGAGATCTGCGGCGAGCATCGCCGCGAGGGTCGCCGCGTGTTGTTCGGAGGCCGCGACCGCGGCCGCGAGCTCTCCGACAGCGGCCGCATCTGCGACGGACGCGGGGCGCGCGAGCTCGTGATCCGCGACCAGCCGCTGCCGTTCGACGAACACCGTGCGCGCGCGCTCGATGGCGAGATCGATCGCCGCGAGATGATCGACGAGGTTCTGCACGCGCGACAGATCGCCATCGAGAAGCCGCCGGAGCTCGTCCGCTTCGAATGCAGTGCTCGCGCGAGCGGCATCGAGCCGCTTCACGGATTCCGCGAGCTCGCCGGCGAGCGTGTCGCGCCGGCGCTCGGCATCGACCCGACGCGCCGAGTGCTCCGCAACTGTGCGCTCGATCTCGCGCGAGGCCACCTCGATGTCGGTGAGCGCCGCCGATAGCGCCGCGTCGATCTCGGTGACGACCTCGACGCGGACTTGCCACGCAACGACGAGCTCGCTCATCCGCTGGCGATTCAACGGCATCGATTCAGGCAACGAAGCCGTCCATCGAGCGATCGCCGCCGCAAGCTCGGTCGCGAGCTCGCCATGTCGCGCGACCTTGCCGGTGCGTTCGCCGCGCAGCCGCTCGATCGCCGCATCGAGCTGGCCGATCGCGGTCTCGAGCTCTTTGAGCTTCGTTGCGTGGAGCTCGAGCTCGTTCTGCCGGGCCTGCACCCGCGCTTGCGCCTCCTGCGATGCCTTCGCGACCGCCTCCGCTTGGCTGCGTGCGAGCCGTGCCGCCTCGAGCTTCGCGCGCGCGATCTCGGTGCGCTCCTCGGTGAGCTGTTGCGCCGCCGCAGTCGCCGGCTCTGCGACGAGCACGAGCTCGCCGAGGTTTGCGAGCTGGTCGCGCCACTTCACGATCGCGCTGGTCGCAGCGGTCTCGGCCGTGGCACGGCATGCAGCGAGCCGTGCGCGTTCGATCACGCGTTGGTCATCGCGCGCCGAGATCGCCGCGAGGGTCGCGACCGCGGCGTCGTGTGCATGGGTTGCCTCGCCGAGCCTCGCATCCGCTTCACCGATCAGCGTGTCGAACGCACCGCGGTCGCGCCACGGATGTTCGGCCGCGCCGCACAAAGGACACGGCTCACCGTCGACGAGCTCGGTGCGCGCGTGCTCGTAACCGGCCGCTCGTCGCAGCTCGCCGATCACGCGCTCTCGCTCGGCGCGCAGGGTTACCGCGGTAAGGCGCGCGCGCTCTGCCGACTTGCGCGACTTGGTGTCAGTTGCGGCGGCTGCGACGAGCTCGGCGAGCTGACGATCGAATTCGACACGCGCGGTCACGGCGGCGCGCGCTTCGGCCGCGATCGCCGACAAGCGCTCGACCTCGCCACAGCGCAGGCGCGCCGCATCTTCTTCACGCCGCGCCGCATCGAGCGTGAGGCCACGGCGTTGCTGAAACCCTGTCACCTCGCGCTTGGCTTCTTCGAGTCGCCCGTTCGCAGACTGCTGCTCGGTCACGGCGACTGCGCGCTGCTTGTCGAGTGCGACTCGGCGCTTCGATTGATCGGCGAGCGCACGATCCGCCGCTTCGATCTCATTCGTGAGTGCGGCGTGATGTGCGAACTTCGCGTCGAGATCGCGCCAGGTCCCGATCTCGCCGGCGAGGCTCTGTCGCGCCAGCAGCCACGCGGCATCGGTGCCGGCCGCGGTCGCTCGGACCTCGAGGTTTGCCGCGTCCGCCCGCTTGCGCTCGACGACACCCGCCGCGATCCGGCCTTCGCGCACCGGCGCGTGAAGCTCGACGAGGCGAGCCCGCCTCGCGACGATCGCCTGTTGCGCGAGCACCGCACGCGCGACCTCCGCGGTCGCGGCAACAACTTCGCCTCGCGCGATCGCGAGCTGCCGATCGAGGCGCGCGGCTTCGTCCCACGCGGGACGCAGGGTCTCCGCGCGCTTGCGCAGCGCGAGCTCGGCACATTCGGGCGCCGCGGCCGCAACCGCTTCCTCGGCGGCCCGGCGAGCGAGCTCCGCCTGTTCGAGCGCTTGTTCGCGCAGTTTCGATTCGGCGAGCCACTTCGCGGCGGCATCGGCGCTCGCGAGCCTCGTGCGTGCCGCGACCACGGCTTCGCGCGCGACTGCGAGCTCCGCTTCACTCGCCGCACGAGCTTCGTCGGCAAGGACGGCAATCGCCAGCGCGGCATTGCGCCCTTCGCGCAGGTCCTGTTCGGCGAGCGCTGCACGCTGATGTGCCGCGATCGACAGCTTCGAATAGATCTCGGTGCCGGTCATCCGCTCGAGGAGCTCGCTGCGATCCTTGCCGTCTGCACGCAGAAACGCGGCGAACTCGCCCTGCGCGAGCAGCGCCGAACGCCGGAATTGATCGAACGTGAGTCCGAGCCGCTGATGGATCGCCTTGAGCGTCTCGGTCTTCGTGCCGCCGAACCGTTCGCCGCCGTCGATCGTCGTCAGCGTGACCTGCTGATCCTGAATGTTTCCGTCGCTCGCGCCGCGCGCACGCCGCACCGACCACCGTGCGCGATACCGGCGCAGATCGCCACTCTCGAAGTCGACCTCCGCGTAGCCAGCGCTCGCGCCGCGACGCAACAGCCCGCGCACGTCCTGCGCTCCGAGTGCCGCCGGATCATCCTCGCCTCGCCCGATCAACACCGTGCTGCGGCCGGCCAACCGTGGTGTCCGATCGAACAGCGCGACGCACATCGCGTCGAGCAGCGTGCTCTTTCCCGCGCCCGTCGGCCCGACGATCGCGAACACGCCCGCGCCTCCGATCGGCCCTTGCGCGAGATCGATCTCGAACTCACCGGCGAGGCTCGCGAGGTTGCAGCCGCGGATCGCAAGGATCCTCACGACACGTCCCCGTCCACGGGCCGCTCGATCGCGATCGCGAGGACCAGGTTTGCGGGTGGATCGATCGCCAGCGTCTTCATGAGCCGCTTTCCGTTCA
>JAQBQF010000227.1 GCA_028287115.1 Myxococcales bacterium | reverse complement strand
CTGTGCCGGTCGCCGCTAACGCTTCCTCGATCAACACAGGATCGAAGTGCTTGATCAGATTCGGCCAGGCTCGCGCCGTGAACTCCGATGTGAACTCGAGTGCTTCAGTGAACGTCTCTTGGACCGGTGCCACGACGACGCAGCATGATCCTCCGGATCCATTCCGGATACCCCTCGCGACAACTCCCTAGATTCCGGAATCCCGTCGAGGGGTTGCGCCTATCTGATCGGCATTGGATCTAACCCACGCCGACGAGGAATCGTGCCGTCCTCGGACTTACGCCGGTGTAGGATGCAGCGGATGAACCGTCGCCTCGCGATCGCGGTCGGTGTACTGGCGGCATTGGTCGCCACCGGCATCTGGTACCTGCGCGAAAGCGACTCACCACCAGCGGCGCGACCGACCGAGGCAGCAGCTCTACCGACCTCGCGCACGAACACCTCAGGCACGAACACCAAACAACACCGGTTGGTGACGAAGCTCTCGGGCCCCGAGGAGCGCAAGCGGATCTCCGACAAGATCGACTCGAATCATGCCGCGCGCGCCGCGCTTCGCGCAGGGCCGGCTCCCCGGCTGCCTCCGCTGGAAGAGCGCAGCGATGCCGCGATGGATCTCGAGGACATCGGCATGACGAGGACGGAGTTCCGCTCCGCGGTACGAGAGGTCGTGCCGTTCCTCTCGGAGTGCTACGAGGCCGCGATGGATACGCTGCCCAACCCGATACTCGAGATCAAAGCGGGCCTCACGTTGAGGGGCGATCCGGACGTCGGCACGCTCATCGACGCGGCACAGCTCTTCGACCAGTACGACCAACCGCTTCCGACCAAGCTCGACGCTTGTTTGCGCGGCACGCTCCAGGAGCTGCAACTGCCGCCGCTCGTGGAGGGCGACCTCGTCGAGGTGACCTGGCCATTCAAGTTCAGGCCGGCCCCTTGAGGCACGCTCTACGCGGCGAGCCGCGACGGCTGGGTTTGATCGTGCCGTGGATTTCGCTTTTCAGGAGGAGGTAGATTCTGCGAGCGGTGGAGAGTGGCGTACGCATCTGGCGGCCGGTCCCCGAAGCACCCTTTGTGCTGATGCACGGGGTCACGACCTCGTATCGCGTCGAACCGCAGGGCGAGGTGGTGCTCGGACTGATCACGCGCGGCGGCATGTCCGCTGTTCGGGGCCGAAGACAATACGGCTACGGAGGACAACACGTGCCGTTGACCCGATCCGCGCCGTCGCAATCCTGATCGATACCGTCTCTCATGACATCACAGGCGCCCGGATGGACGGCGGCGTCGTTGTCGTTGCAGTCGAGCGGACTACCGCAGTCGGGGTCGGCGAAGTAGCCATCCGCATCGGCGTCAGTGCAGCTCGGCATCGCTACGAGGCGGCCTTCGGCGGCGAGCAGATCGGGCAGACCGAACCCGCTGGCGTTGTCGGCGCCCGCTGGAAGCAGATCCACCGCGGTCGAGGTCAGCGCGCGCTCGAGCTGGGTCACCGTGGCGGAGCGGTGAGCGCCGCGCAAGAGCGCCATCGCGCCTGCGATGTGGGGCGCCGCGAACGAGGTCCCGCTCACGACGACGTACGAATTCGGAAACTGGCCGCCGAAGGTCCGGTCGGTGGTTCTCACGTTCGCGCCCGGCGCAACGAGCTCGGGGAACATCGAATTGGTGCAGGCGCTCGGGCCGCGACTGCTGCTGGTGATCACGGTGAGATCCTCGTCGACGGCGCCGGCAGCGAACGCAGATGGATTGTTCGCCGGGCTGATGCTGGAAGCGGGGTAGGGACCGGAGTTGCCGGCGGCGAACACGGTGGCGATCTGAGCCGCGCGGAGTACGGCGAGGTCCGGTTCAAATTCGAGGTAGCACTCGTTGACGCGCTCGCTGTATCCCCACGAGGCGGTGACAATGTCGGCGGCGTCTTCCGTCGTCGGGTCGCCATCCGGGTCGAGCACCCATTGCAGGGCGAGGTGGATTCCGCTGAGCGACGCGACGCCGTTGTCGCCGTAGATCCGCGCTGCGATCCACCGTGCGTCGGGTGCCACACCGATCGATTCACCGCTGGTGGCGCCGCCGACGACGAGCCCCATCACTTGGGTTCCGTGGCCGCTCCCATCGAACGGCGACGAATGCTGATCGTAAGGATCGTACCAACCCGCGCGGCTTCGCCACGAAGCAGCGAGGTCCGGGTGATCGACGTCGACCCCACTATCCAGAACGGCGACGACGATCCCGGCGCCTCGCTGGCCAGTGGCCCACAGATCGGGAGCCCGGATCGCCGAAAGATTCCAGGCGGTGGTCGTGACATTGCCGATGTTCGTCGTCGGCGCGCTGATCGAGAGGTCGGGCTCGATGCGCTCGACCTCGGGTAGTCGCGCGATCTCGTCGATCATCGAGGTGGGAAGCGTCGCCGCGACCGCGTTGATCGTCCACAACTGCGCGCGCGGCTCGACTCCGTGACGGCGCAACAGCGCGAGCGTCCGCGCCTGAGCTCGACGAGCATCCCGGTGCAGCGCCTCGATCAAGCTACGGCGCCCCGCTCGGCCCGACGCAGCGCGTGCCGGAAGATCGACCTCGCGCGCGTAGTGGATGATCACGGCCGTCGGATCGCCGCCGAGTGGCCGACGAACGATCGTGTCGAGCGGTGGCTCGCACGCGGAGATGCCGGAGTCGCCGCACGCGGACATCTCCGCGAGAACGAGCATCGCAGCGAACGCAGATCCGCGCCGCAGGTCGCTCACTCCACGGTCAACCGGGTTGTGAGATCGCCGAGCACGACCGAGACCTGATCGCCGCGCCGCACCAGACCTCCGGGGTTCGTGAACAGGGCGAAGTAGGAGCGTCCGGCGCGCGGCACGCCCGTCGTGCGCAGCGAACCAGCCTTCGGCGTCGTGGGTACCGAGAGTCGCCTGCCCGACTTGTCGTCGACGACGTAGGCCGTGGTCTTCTTCGCGAGCAGCGATGTTGCGCGCTCGGAGTCCACGACCCGGTAGCGAAGATCGAGCAAGTGCCCCTCCGCGGTGCGACGAATGTGGAGCTCGTCGATGCCACAGCGTTCGCTCGCCGTCGGCGTCGCCGGCGACGTGCATCTGGCCACGAGCACCGCCGCGGCAGCGCCGACAAGGACCGCGAACGATCGCTTGTGTCGGCCGATCATCCGTCGGATGCGAATCGATCTCACCACACGAACACGCGCACCTTTGCGACCGCCGAGACCGCTCCATCGTTATCGCGAACCACGTAGCGGAACGTATCGAGGCCCCAGAAGCCAAGCCGCGGCCGGTATCGCACCGTTCCGTTACCGAGGCTGGTTGCGGTACCTCCCGTCGGCTGGTTCGTCACGGTGACCGAGGCCGGATCGATCGTGCCGTCGGGGTCGCTGTCGTTCGCGACGACGTTGATGACTCTCGCAGTGTGGAGGTGGGTCCATGCGAAATCGTTCACGGCGATCGGTGGAACATTTGCCACCACGGTGATGTTCACCGCGGCAACGTTGCTGACCGTCACGCCGTCGCTGGCTTGATAGGTAAAGCTGTCCTGCGTCGTGCCTGCGTTCGCGGTGTAGTGGAACGATCCATCCGCTGCCAGCGCCAGCGTGCCACCGCTGGGTCCCGCGACCAGTTCGGCCGAGAGCGGATCGGCGTCGACGTCGCTGTCGTTGGCGAGCACGCCGGGAGCCGCAACGGCGAGCGTTCCTCCTGACGCGGTGAACGCGTTCGCGACCGCCACCGGCGGATCGTTGACCGGTGCCACATGGATCGAGACCGTCACGACGTTGCTCGCGAGGGCACCGCGCGTGGCGTGATAGCTGAAGCTGTCCACTCCGTTGAAGTTGAGTGCCGGCGCGTACGCGAACGATCCGTTGGGCTGCAACATCAGCGTGCCTGCGCTGGTGGTGCTGTCGAGCACGGCGGCAACGCCGGTGTCGTTGGCGAGCACGCCGGGGAGCGCCGAGGCCGCCGTGTCGAGCGGAGTATCCTCGGTCGCGGCGTAGTCGTCGGCGACGGCGATCGGGGGGACCTCGACCGCGGTGATCCGCGCGAGCTTCGAAGTGCCGCGCCTGTCGAACAGCACCGTGTCTCCCGGTTCGGTGCGCACCAGCAGTGCGTCGCGCGTCTTGCCGGGGGGCAGCAGCATCGAGTAGCTCTCGCGAGCAAACGGCGCGCGTTGACCGTCCTCGGCGATGAGACTCATCGATCCGGACGCGAGCGTCGGCACGATGCTCCGTAGGCCTGCGTTGATCACGCGCAGCAGCACCCGCTCGTTCACGTTCTGCTGCAGCGCGGGCGGGTTGCTCGTCTCCTGTCCGTTGATCAAGAAGTAGCGCGGCCGGTAGCCGATCGTGCTCGGATAGCTCGGCGTCCCGTAGGTACCGCCGGTGACCGCGCCATTGAGTACCGGATCGACCTCGCTGTAGACGAGGACCACGTCGCGATCATGAGCGACGCCGTAGGTCTGCCCCGCGATCGCATCGTGCTTGACCGCGCCATAGAGCCCCATCGGCACCTGAACCGCCGGGTGCGTTCCACTTTGGTAGAGATAGGTGCCGGCTTGGACGTTGTTCCATTGATAGGTCACCGTCTGCCCGGGTTGGGCGACGTACGTGAACGACACGGCTCGTTGCGTCAGGTTCGCGCGAGCTCCTGTCGTGCCGTCGTCCCACACCGGCGTGAGCGGCGCCGGGATTCCGGGGATCACGATCGACACGGGGACAGGAAGCTGGTTCGTGAGGTTGATGATCAGCGTGTCGTCGCCCGGTGGGATCTCGAGCGCGGGGCCGGGGATCGAGACCGTCGGATCCGTGATCCGCCCGAAGCCCCACATCTGAACCTGGGCGCCGTCGGCCATCGTGATGGTCGTGCTCGCCGCTCGCAGATCGTAGACCGCAGCGGTGGCCGGCTGGCTCGCCAGCGCGGCGACGACGAGAGCGAAGAGGAGCGATTTAGAAATCATCTGGATGCCTCCTAGGGGGTCGTCATCGGGACGGGAGACTCGATCATCAGCATCGTCATCATTCCGCCCGGGAAGATGTCGTCGTTCGTCATCTCCTTCTCGGTGTGCGAGTGCCACATGTACGGGAACGCGCCGTCCGGGTTGTTTCCACCCTCGCCGGGAGGCAGCAGGCCGGGGACGCCGAGAAACGGAGTACCGCCGTAGTGCCCACCGAACGTGAGGTGTGGCTGCTGGGGGAGCGCGACCGGGAATGGCTTGCCGTGATCGGGGCAATACTCTTTGGTGACGTCGTCGAACGTGTCGTTGTCGGCATCGGTGCACTGATGCGGGTACTCGGCCGGATCGCCGTAGATGTCCCAGCCGAGCTTCTCGCCGGTCCACTGGAAGATCGCGTCCACGGTCTCTCCCGGCACCGACTGGATCGTGAACACCTCGTGCGATAGATCGGGGCCAGCTCCGGGTTGGCTCTCCAGGAGCTTGCCGTCCATCGCGATCACGCGCGCGTGATTGCCGTGGTGGTGGAACGGATGCAGATCCTGACCGGCATTGACGACGCGCATGAGCAGGCGCTCACCGGGCATCATGTGAGGCATGCAACCGTAGGGTTGATTCGGCAGCCAACCGACACCGTCGGGGAGCATCGTGTCGGGCGCGGTCCGGCCGTTGATGAACCAGTAGACCGGCCAGCGCGCGGTGAAGTCGATCGCGCCGAAGTTCTCGTCCGCGGCGAGCTCGTGGATCACGGGATCCATCTCGGTGAGCAGGAACAGGAACTCGGTGTCGAAGGCGGTCGACGGATGGTTATACGCGTAGCCCGATCCGAGCGACGGGCGGACGATCAGCGCGCCGACGAGCCCCATCTCGGTCTCGAGCTCGGACTGACTTCCGCTGTAGTAGACGAACGTACCGGGGCTCGCGGCATGGATCGTGTAGATCACGGTCTGGCCCGGCGGTGCTTCGCGAGTGAGCTCGCCGTCGACACCTCCGGTCGCCGTGACGCGCTGACCTGGAAACAGGATCGAGACAGGCACCGCGAGCTCGTTGGTGAGACTCACGGTAATGTCCTGGCCCTCGTCGACGATCATCGTGGGTCCTGGGTACTGCATCACCGCGTTTCCGGCGGCGTAGCCCCACGTCAGGATCGAGCCGCCGTCCGGTGTGCTGATGAAGCCGGTCTTCGCGGTCAGGGAGAACGTGGTCCCGGTGGGGCCGGCGATCGCGAAGTGGCGCTTCGTCGATTCCGCGGGCGATTCCGCGTGTGGTTTCTCTGCGCATGCAGTCGCGAGAGCAGCGAGGACGAACGCGACGCGCGTAAGGAGCATTTGTCTGGTCATGGCCGGCCCCTAATTCGTGATGACGATCTCGGTCATCATTCCGCCGAAGTCCTCGGTGTCGTTGTTGAGGTAGTTGAGGTCCTTCGCGTAGAGAAAATACGTTCCGGGCGACAGGCTCGACGTATCGATCAAGGCGTCGAGCGATTCGCCACCACCGAGCGTGATCGAGTTGGTGACGTACGAAAGATCGTGCCCAGGAGTCACTCCGTTCGGGCTCGGACCGCGCAGCAGCCGAGCGTTGTGGCCGACGATGCGCATCGGCACGCCGACGGTTCCAAGCGTGTAGAACCGCGTCACGTTGAGGTTCGAGAACCGCAGCAGGATGCGCTGACCCACCACCGCCTGGACGCGAGAGGTCTGGAGCTGAGAAGGCTTGCCGCCGTTGCCTTCGGGAGGCGCGAGCGCTCCCGGGTTCACCGTGTCGGGATAGCCGCGACCGTTGAGCATCGCGTAGCGGTCGCGCATGTCGGCGAACGGCAGCGGCTGAATCGTCTGGTCGGCGTCGTGGAAGTCCGGATCGAACGAGCCGAGTTGGATCGCGGACTGGACGTCGTAGCGTGTGGATCCGTCGCCGTCGTTGTACGCGTAGGTGAAACCGCTCTGGTGGACGAAGCCGTTCGCGAACACCGTTCCGTTGGCCAGCTTGTTCTGCGCCGGATTGACGTAGAGGTTGCCGAGCATCCCCATCTGCATGTGCTCGGTCGCCTCGACGTGGCAGTGATACATATAGGTCCCGGGTTCGACGACCTTGTAGTAGTAGGTCAGCGACGCGCCCATGTTGATCGCGATCGCGGCGTCCGGAACGCCGTCGAAGATCGGCGCCGCGTTCGGGAACCCGTGCCAGTGGACGGTGTGCGGATCGAACAGGTCCGGTCGGTTGTTCATCCCCACGTTCGTCAGCGTGAGGTACAGCTCGTCGCCCTCGTCGACCGTGATCAGCGGCGCCGGGAACGATGCGTTGAGCATGCCGGTCATCATGGCGTCGGCCTGCGGAACGCCGGTGAGATCCGAGAAACCGAACATGTACAGCTCGCGGCCGTCGGCCATCGTGACGAACCCGTCGCCGGCACTGAGGTGCTTGCACTTGACCTCGGGCCGGTAGGTGGGATTGGGCTGCAGGTTGGGAAGCAGCGGATCGGGAATCGCGTCGCTGTCGAGATCTCCCGGGCACTGGATCGCGGTCTGAGCGGGTGCGTCCCGCGGGACGAGCAGCGTCAACGCGACGCAGGCTCCGAGTGACTGCTGGATAGTTCGATCCATGACAGGTTCCTTTCTGCGTCGAGTTACTGGAGCTCGAACGCGCCGATGTCGACGCCGAGCCCGACCGGCCGCGGTTGGCCGTCGATGTCGGCGTTCACTTCCGGTGGCGCGTTGAGGGTCAGGCCCTGGTCGCGCGCGGGAGAGCCGCCCGCGATGCGATAGTTGCCGAGACGCAAGAGCGTCGTGGTGTCCGCCAGCGTGAGCGGCCCGAAGCCGACGCGAATCCAGTTGCCACCCTCGTCGAACGCGGCCGGGACGTCCAAGGCCGTGGTCGCGTCGGGTGCGGCGATGGTGACGCCGCGTGCACCGTTGAAATACTGGGCGACGAACTGCGGGTCGGTGGACCGATTGGACACGTGATAGCCGGTGGTATCGGTCAGGATCGAGAACCTCGGATCGAGCGCACCGGCGGCGCCGAGCACGGCGAGGTCGGCGTAGACCGGCGCGTTCGGTAGCGGGGCGAGCGCGTGGCTCGGTGGATCGACGGTGGGGTCGACCTGGAAGTAGAACGAGCGATTGTGCCAGATGATGTCGTTGACGAGTTGCGGGCTCGAGAACGCCGGCTCGGGGGTTCCTGCGAGCGCGGCGAGAAGCTCCGGGCTGTGCCGGCGCGACACGATGCCCGCCGGCTGTGGCGTGGACTCGTTAGGACTGCCCGGAGCGAAGGCATCGCCGGCGGTGGCGGTGCTGTCGTTGTTCGCGACGACCGTGTGTAGGATCCGGACGCGCGCGGCATCGGAGAGCGAGATGCCGCCGCCGGCGAGCGCGGCCACGTTGTTCGTGATCAGGTTATTGACGAGGTCGACCCGGTGCCACAAGTTCGGGTTATTCGGGAACGCGGCGACGTCGCTGCCGTTGATCCGGCGCAACACCACGCCGCCGCCATCGCCCGCGCCGGCCGCGTTGCCGAGGATCGTGTTGGAGGTGACTTGCACCGAGCCGGTGCCTGGCGATTGCTCGCCGGGATTCAGCGGATCAGCACCGATCAACGCGATGCCGCCGCCGGCGACAGTCGACCCCTGATTGAAGCTCTCGTTGAACACGATCGTGTTGCGCGCGATCACGCCGAGGTCACTCAGGCCGAGGTGGCCGATGCCGCCGCCTTGGCCCTGGCTGAAGTTGCCGCAGATGAAGTTATCGGTGACCGCGTAGCGATCGCTGCCGGCGTAGAGCGAGATGCCGCCGCCCGCGCCGTCGAGCCCGCCGTTGCGCGAGATCTGACTGTGATGGATGACGATGTGATCATTGAAGGCGCCCTGATGAACGAGCCCTTGCGCGGTTTCGAGCACGAGGTTTGCGTGCCCGATCCTGACGCCGCCGCCGAACGCACCGCCGTTACCGGCGATCCGGTTGTTCCCGATCTGCATCCGGTGCGCGTAGCCGTTGACGATGATGCCGCCGCTGTCGCCGCCGGTGATCGTGAAGCCATCGATCCGGCCGTTGGGCTCGCCGCCGGCAAGACCGAACCCGCCCTGCGCGGGAGGCACGTTCTTCGCGAGCACGAGGATGCCCGGGCCCTCCTCGGAGAATAGCGTCACCGGCTCGCCGAGATCGGGCACGCCGCTCGGCTGCCCGGGCAACAGGTCCACCGAGCCCGCGGTGACTAGCGCCTGAGCTTTAGCTCGCCAGAGAGCCAGCTTCTCCGCCGGCGCCTTGAGGGCGTTGATGATGGTGCCTTCACCGGCGCCCTGTAGCCGTACCGGCTTCCACATGATCACGACCTCTTCGAAGAGGCCAGGCGGAACGAGGATCAACGTTCCCGGTGCGGCCGCGTCGATCGCCTGTTGGATCGTCTCGCCGGGCGTGACGTGATGGAGCGGTAGTCCGTTGGCGCCGACCGAGACGGTGACGGCGTTGACACTCGCGATGCTGTTGTCGCCTCGGGTCACCGTGAGCTGGCCGGTCGTCGCGCCGGTGGGGACGGTGACGACGATGGAGCCCGCGTTCCAGCTGCCGATCGGCAGCGAGATGTTGCCGAGCGTCACGGTTCCCGGCGTCGTGCCGAAGCCGAAGTCGCGCACGATCGTCCGTGCGTTGGTCCCGTCGTACGCCGGGTTCGCGACCTCGACCATCCCGTTCTGCGGGGCGACGATGGTCAGCGTCTGCGTTCCGTCGGCAACCGAGACGTACGGCCCGCCTTCGGGACCGTCGACCGAGAAGACGTGCGGCGTGCCGGTAACCAGCTCGCAGTCCAGCGGATGCTGATCGGGCCCGGCGAATGCGGCATGCGGCAGGACCGGCGTGTCCAGGTACGTCGTCGTACCCGGCATGAACTGGAACGTGTAGCAGAACTGGCTGTACTGCGGGTTGTAGTGCGGATCGAGCACGAACGCGTTCGGATCGTTCGGGCTCGCTCGCGTCGGCGAGTTGATGCAGATCGTCAGCATGTTCGGCGACACACCGCTCGGCGCCGGACGATTGACCGTGTACGTCGACGGCACCAGCGCGTTGTACGTGCCGAACTCGTCGCTATATGTGTGGGCGATCTCGCGGCCGGTCCAGTCGCGAAACGAGATCGGCAGCCACGGCGGCGCGTACTTCTCGCCGAACGTCGGCGAGTTGCGGTCGGACTCGTTGGCCGCGTCGTCGAGCACGAAGCCGACCACGTGCGCCGCAAGCGGCACGTACGTGAACAGGAAGAAGTCGGCCGAGGCGTTCTGCTGGTCGTTGAGTGTCACCTGCTTGCGGTTGCAGAGCGGCGTTTGCTGGCCGGCGCGGAACGGTGCGACCGGCTGGTTGTTCTCGTCGAACAGCGGGAACATCGCGAACTGGGTCGGGACGGTGTGCATCGGGCCGACGCACTCGGGAGGCAGGAGCTGCGGCGTAGGCGTGTAGCTGTCACCGAAGTCGACGTTGCGATCCTCCTCCTTCTGGATCTCGTAGCCCGTCGGTAGGACGACCTCGACGAGGTACTTGCCGGGCGGCAGTCCCTGCACCTCCGAGCCGGTGCCGACGCCGGCGGGGAAGTAGGACGAGAACGCGTAGGTGCCGTCGAACAAGCCGGGCCGCACCTGGTTGAAGTTCTTGAGGCCGTCGAAGCAGTCGGTCGGGACGCCGCGGAACACGAACGGCGGTCCCTGGCAACCGGTCGGCTGATTCTCGTCCCAGCTGTCGGTCTTGACGGTGTTGAGGAGGACGGTCCCGGTCGCATCCCAGAGGTTGACCGTCACGTTCGCGATGCCAGGTTCCCAGTTCTCGGCGGCCGCAAATCGCGGGTCGTTTTCGGCGCGCGTGGTCGTGTAGTGGACCATGCCTTTGATGCCGCCGTTCTGGCCCGGCTGGTATGCGCGCTTGCCCCACTGCATCACGCTCGTCTGGCCGATGAAGCCCTGGAAAGCCTGGCTCAGGATCGGGCCGGTCTCGGTGCGGTAGGGAAGTCCACCGTTCTCGGATTGCGGTTGCGGATTGAGCTGGCCACCGAACGACCACGGGTCGCTCGGATCGATCGCGCCACCGTCGTCGACGGTGACGGTCACGCCCGTGGGCGCGAGCCGTGTGTTGTCGACCTCGGCGACGAGATAGTTGAAGAACGGGAACACCTCGTCGAACGGAATGACCCCGTCAACCTTGGTGGGATAGGACTGGTAGATCGAGCCGTCGCGCCAGCGCAGATTGATCATCGTCTCCGGGATGCCGAGCTCGCCCGGATCGCGGAATCCATTGCCATTGAGATCGTTGAACACTTGGTGCTGGAGCCGGGTGAACCACTGGAACACCGGGATCTGGCCCAGGGCACACGATCCACCCGGGGCGCCACACGAGCCGTCCCCGTTCACGGTCACGGTGTGGAACGCGAAGATCTGATCGAGCGCCTCGTCCCAGATCGCGAGCTGATAGCTACCGGGAGGAACATCGGAGATGGCGAACGAGCCATCGGGCGCCGCCTTCCCCGCGAACACGCCGCGCCCGGCGCCGACGGGTCCTGCATTGAGCCCGACCCACACCCTGGTGTGCGTCAGCGGCGCGCCGCCGAAGTACGGACCCGGCGGTCGCGACATGTGGAGGTTGACGACCTGACCCGAGATCGTGCTTCCGCCGGTGAGCACCGTGGTGTCCCTCATCGGCTGAACGAAACCGATCGTCGCGTGATAGCCGGGTGGACCGAGCTCCATGAAGTAGGGCGGCTCGTTGGCCTTGACCAACACGTCGATCACCCTGGTGCCCTCGAGGGTCGAGGTCTGGACCCAGCTCGATCCGGGTGGCGGCACCGCCGTGATCCCGTACTTGCCGGGCGATAGGTTCTTGATCGTGGCCGTCCCGTCGGGCCCGGTGAGGATGATGCCGTCGCCCATCATGACGACGTTGCCGCCGGCGTCGTAGGTCGTGCCCAGCGGATTACCGAACGCGTCCATCATTTGATGGCCGCCGCTCTGGCCGTAGCGCCCGCCGGCGTCTTCGAGCTTGATCGTGAAGCCCGCGAGCCCGTCTTCACCGGGAAGATCGATCTCGTCGTTGATCGGCGCGTCGTCGCGGAACACGAGGACCGTCGCTTGGGCTGTAGGAATTGGGAGCGCGTTGACGACCACCGTGGTCTGGGTCTGTCCTGGGGCGATCTGCGCACCGCCCATCGCATAGCCGGCGTCGGGCAACACCGAGATGAAGTACGCGTTCGCGATGTCGATCATGGGCTGCACGGCGGCGGTTCCCGCCTGCACAACGGGCATCTGGCTCCGGTGGAACCGCACTGCCAGCGTGGCCGGGTCGGGCACGCCGGGGTTGATGCGGTAGGTGAGGTCGCGCTCGAGCAGCCATCGGAAGCCGGTGACCGTCTCACCGTCGGGGCCGACGACGTTCACGGTGAGCGCCACGTCGAGGGGTGTGATGGTCGTGCTGCCGTCGCCAGGCACCGGAACGGGGTTGTCGCCCGGCGCCGGAACGGTGTTATCGCCGCAGCCGCAGTACAGCGCGCACACCGCGACGAGTTGGCTGATCGACCACGAACCTCGGATTCCCAACATGGTCCTCCCTGCTTCACGAGGCAGACTGCCCCGCGTGTTCGCGCCGCAAGTGCATTCAATGAACCACCCGCGCGCGCGACGAGGCCGATGCGGGAGAGCCGCGCATCATCAGCGCTCGCGCCGATGGCGCACGCTACAGCGGCGCACGACCGAGCTCGGATTGTGCGTGCGCCTTGGTCACGGCGCGCGCAGTGCGGATGCGTTGTCGCGAGTGAGATTTCAAGATCCGCTGCTCAGCCCGTGACTGCGGCGAACACGCGGGCGGAGCGTGCGCCAGTGGTGCATGGCACGTCTTGGCGGATCGGCCTCGTGATGCGCTCCAACTACTTCATCCAGATTCACACGGGCTGAGCGCGCGCTTCGATCTTCTCGGGTCGCTGCGGGATCACGAGAATGCACATGACGATGAGCGCCGCGAGCACCGCCGAGGCCGTGTAGCGGCTGAGCGCGAGGCCGCCGCTCGAGGTGGGCTTGTCGAGGAAGTCGCCGACGGTCGCCCCGAGCGGACGGGTCAGGATGAACGCCGCCCAGAACAGGGCCGTGCGCGACAGCTTGGTCCACAGATAGAGCGCTGCGACGATCGCGAGACCTGCCGCGAACACGAGCGCGCCGCCCGTGTAGCCGAGCCCGAGGCCGGTCTTTTCGTCGGCGACCCAGTCACCAAGCGCGGTGCCGAGCGTTTGCGAGAACAGGATCGTGCCCCAGTAGAATGCCTCGGCCCGCCGCGACGTGATCGATGCGAGCGCGACCGAGCCGCAGACTCGACGCCAGAGGGCGAGCGTCGCGAACAGGAGCACGATCAAGATCGTGCTGCCGCCGAAGTAGCCGATGCCGAGCGAGCGATCGAGAAGATCCGCGAGTGTGGTGCCGACCGTCGTCGTCGCGACGATGACGGACCAGAACAAAAATGGATGGAACCGCGTGACAGCGACCTGCGCGCTCACCGCGACGACAAACAGCGCTGCGAAGATCGCCGTGCCGACGTAGTAGCCCAGGTTGAGCGACATCGTCACGGCATCGCCGCCGGTCTCGCCGAGCGTCGTCGCGAAGATCTTGATGATCCAGAAGCCGAGGGTGGCTTCTGGAACTTTGCCCCAGCCGGTCGTGGTGTCGCCCATGCTCTAGGTATAGCGATTGGGCGTGTGAAGACGCGTGAACCCACGCAGCCCTAACGGCGCGCAAGCTTCATCCCAGGTTCATGAATCGCTGACTCATAGATTCCTGCGGCCTCCCTGGATGCCGCTCACGCGCCGGCGGTTCGTCCTCCGTCGATGGCCACGACGGAGCCGGTGACGAACGACGCCGCATCCGACGCGAGCCAGACGACGGCGCTCGCGACTTCATCTGCGAGGCCGACCCTTCCCATGGGCACGGCGCGTTCGACGAGAGCGCGCCGATCGTCCGGCAAGGCGCGGAGCCGGTCGGTCAAGATCGGGCCTGGAGCGACGGCGTTCACACGGATGTTCTTGGCCGCGTAGTCGAGCGCGGCGCTCTTTGTCGCGCCGATGATGGCGTGCTTCGTCGCGGAGTAGGCAGACATTCCTCGGACGCCCGAGACGCCAGCGGTCGACGACATGTTCACGATCGAGCCGCCTCCGCTGGCGAGCATCGCGGTGAGCTCGAACTTCATCGCGACGAGAATGCCGCGGAGATTCACGCCGATCGCGTCGTCGAAGTCTTGGACGCTGAGCTCGGCCATCGGCGCAGGCATGTGTCCCGAGCCCGCGTTGTTGAAGGCGATGTCCAGGCGTCCGAAGATCTCGACGGTCCTGGCCACGAGGCGCTCGACCTGAGCGACGTCGAGGATGTCCGTGGGGACCGCCTGTGCCTCCGAGCCTTCTTTGCGGATGCTCGACGCAACCTCCTCGAGGGCGTGGATATCGCGCGCAGCCACAACGACCTTCGCACCTGCTCGCGCGAGTGCCGCCGCGGACGCCGCTCCGATGCCACGGCTCGCGCCGAGCACCAGCGCCACCTTGTTCGTGAGCAGACCGCGTTGGGACGGAATCGACAATGGATGAGTCATCAGTGGGCCTCCTGCCCATCCATGCGGCATCGGTGGCGATCGATCCACACGAATCATCAGTCTTGTTGATAACGATGAATGGCACGACGCGGCTTGCTCGGATCGCGTAGGTCTTGCTCCGTCCGGCGTATCGCGTTCCGTCGGAGCCGCGACATGGTTGGTCGAGAAGTCGGTGATGCGCCGACTTCCTCCCAGGCCATCAGCACGTCGTCGGCGAGCAGCCGGCGGCGAGCAGCAACGCGCGCACCTCGGCCGCGATCGTCTCGGGCAAGGATCCCGCGACGATCGCGCGGTTACGGCGATCGGCGGAACGCGAGGATCAAGCCGCTGCTTGAATCGGCGACGAGGATCTCCTCGCCCATGATCGCTACGCTGAACGAAACCCCGAGCCCGCGCACGATTGGTTCGATGTGGCCGTGATCGACCACCGACAACACCCCACCGCAATCACTGACACCGTACGCACGCGTACCTGCCGTGACGAAGCTCGTCGGGTCGAGGGGTATCCTGCCGATCATTTTCGGCGAGCCGCCCGCGCGGGGCACGACCCACGTTTCGGTCAATGTCGTGTAAGCGATATCCTCGCCCGCGATCGTCAGCGTCGCGCCCAAGCGCACGTCGGCACGACGCTCGACCTCACCACTCGCACGCGAGATCCGGAACACGGCACTTTGACTTTCGCCGATGTCACTCAATGCCCAGATCGCGTCGTCGGAAACCGCGAGCGCGATGACGTCGGAGTCCTCTGGGAGCTCCGCGAAGCGAGTCGGGGTGGTCCCGTCGAGCGGTGCGCGCATGAGCAGATGGTTAGTCGCCAGGATCAACGCATCCGTGTCGATGGCATAGACCGCCGCCTCGGCAAACGGCCGCGGGGCAGCGCCGGTCACGGGCATGCTCATCACCGTCGCTGGAGTCTGCGTGCCGAACGATAACCAAAACAGCGTACCCGCGTGCACCGCGAGCGCTCGCGACGTCGGCGCACGCGCGACTTCGCGCCCGCTCGAGGCACCTGGCTCGAGCACGCGGATCGATGACTCCTTGCCGAGTTCGCCGACTGCCCAGAACACCCGAGCTCCATCGCTAGCGACGCCAATGATGGGCCCCTGGTCTCGCGCGATCACACGCGCCGTGTAGCCATCGAACGAGAGTGAGTCCTCGACCGAGCCACCACACTCCTGCTGCCGCTGCTGTCGGCCGCGCGCGACCGCCTCTAGCGCGGGCTGCTCGAGACCGCGTGACATCGCAGCGGGCGTCGTCGAACGACACGCCGGCGCACAGGCCGCACAACACACCGCAACAAAGACCGCCGTCAACTTCTGCTTAGCACCGCACGATCGCACGTTCAATCCGGCATCCGGCTGGCAGCCTTGCCGCCACTCAACGAGCGGGTCGCCGATGCGTGCGCCAACACGACATCAGGACTTTCCTGCAGGAGCCGCGCGTACTCCTTGCGAAACGGATCGGCATCGCCTTCGGGCGTAAGGAGCCGAAGCGCCAGCGCAAGGCACGCATCGACGTCCTCGCCCGTGTCGGACTCCAACATCTCGTCGAGCCGCACGATCAGCTCGGTCAGCGCGTGAAGCCAGTTGAAGCGAGCGTCGGTCACGAGACGTTGCAGCATCTCGCCGCCGGTGAGCCGGCCCTCTAGTCGTTCCAGGTTCAGCCGCTCGGCGTCGATGATCGCCTTGTGAAGAGCGATGAGGTGATGACGTGCGTTCTCGATGCGAGACGTATCCATGAGCCACCATTGATCGGAGCGGAATCTGATCCGCTTGTGAGTGCCATCGCAGAATGGGTTCGAGTTGCTTCCGCCGCATCGGCACAGCTTCTCGAGAGCTCCATCCCGTGCTTCGAGCATATCAGCACTCTTGGTGAGTGGTTCGTCAGTGGCGGCGAAGTCACCGGTGTGATGCGAGCCGTCGCAGCGACCGCCAACCGGTCCCTCGGCCCCCGGCTCTTCCGCATCGTGCGAATGCCCGATGGCCTCGCGGAGTCGCGACGCTACATGCGCGAAATTCCGCGCCATGACCTAGGCGCCCGCGCGCGAGTAACGATAGAGCTAGGGCATGGCCGTTCAGATTCCACAGGCGAGCAAGCAGTCGCCTGTTCGCGTTCTCATCTTTGCTGCGTCCCTCCGCCACGAGTCACTGAACGCGAGGCTCGCTTCCCTCGCAGCCCGATGCGCGGAGCACCATGGAGCCACCGTCGACCTAGCGCTGATGCGCGAGTTCGACACGCCGTCGTACGACGGCGATCTCGAAGGCGCACACGGGATTCCGACCGGTGCCGTCGAGCTTCGTCGTCGTCTAGAGGCGAGCGATGCGTTCATCATCTCGGCGCCCGAGTACAACGCGTCGATGCCCGGCTGCCTCAAGAACACGATCGACTGGGTATCGCGGTTTCGTCCGCAGCCGTTCGACACGCGTCACGGGCTGCTGGTTTCGGCGTCGCCGTCGCTCGCGGGCGGCAATCGCGGCCTGTGGTCGCTACGGATGCCGCTGGAGCACCTCGGCGCGAGGATCTTTCCGGACATGTTTTCGCTATCGATGGCGCACAAAGCCTTCGCTGGAGACAGGCTCGCCGACGACGCGCTCGCGGCGCGGTTCGACAAGACCATCGCGGCCTTCCTTTCACTTGCTGAGGCTGCGAAGCACTACCCGTGCATGAAGCGCGCATGGGTCGAGTTCCTCGGGGAGCCGCCAGCGGCTGGGGTGGATCGCGTCGATCCGATCGCTCAGTAGCCGCGTCTGCCGGCTGGATCTGCCGCCGGCATGCGCGGCGACGGGGCGGGCACGAGCGCTCTCCGCTTCGCGACGAACGGCGCGTCGTCGCGCACGGTCTCGTCGCACGACGTTACGACGAGCTCGCGCGCCGTCGCGAACCCGCATCCCGTTGGGAGTCTCGTGCTAGAACGACGAGCTTCAACTACTTCCGTGGAGGCTAGCCCGATGGTCAATCACGGCGATCCGCTACGTGATCGAGACGCGGGTGGCTCGCACGGTTGCGAGATCGAGAGCTCTATTCGTCTCATCGATTCCAGGACTGGTCGGTCATCCGCGACCGCGACAGGCGCGGCGGTCATCCTCACTTCGAAGGCGCAGCGTACCTGGCGATCGCCCCTCATCTTCGAAGTTCACCGTATGGCGTCGCACGAGTACGACGAGCACACGACCGTCGGACATCAGCTCATGATCAACCTGGGCGGCTCCGTGCGTTTCGGGTGGCTCGAAGGCGAGCGGCGTCATGAGTCCGTGCTGCGCCCCGAGCACATCTGCATTCAGTCCGATGGCGATTCGAACGCGCCGCGCTGGCGAGGTGAGCTCTTGTTCGCGACCGCCTCGATCGAGCCATCCATGATCGACGCGCTCCTCGGCGACCGTGCGCCGCCGACGACAGAAGTGTTTCCGAAGGTACACTGCGTTCCTGGCGCAACGGCAGCCGCGTTCGCGCGGGGGCTCGCGAAGGAGCTCGCGTCGCCGACGGAGCCGCTGTACGCCGAAACGCTCTCGCTGGCGTTCGTGCTCCATCTCGTCGCCGACTACGGCCGAATGTCCCGGCACAAACACCTCGCGCCGAAGGGCAAGCTCGATGCGGTACAGCTACGTACGGTGATCGATGTCGCGCACGAACACCTGGCGTCCGACCTGACGCTGCCGATGCTTGCCGGCGCGATCGGCTACTCACCCTTTCAGTTCGCGAGGTTGTTCAAGGCAACCACGGGTCGCGCGCCCCACCAATTTGTCTTGTCACTCCGACTCGAGCGAGCCCGACGGTTGCTCGCAGCTGAGGTAAATCTCGCGGCTGTGGCGCTCGCGACGGGGTTCTACGACCAAGCGCACTTCACGAATGCGTTCCGGAAGGCGCACGGGATGACTCCGACGGCGTACATGAGCCGACGGCAGTCCGAGTAACAAGACGTCCAGGACACCGAGACGCCTGGTCTCGAGAAAGAACGCGCAAGTTTTTCCAAGAACCTCCCGGGCTCTCGTGGCACGGTGAAGGGACAGGATGAGCTATGCAATTATTGGTTCGGGCCATATCGGCGGAGCACTTGCTTCCCAGTTCGCTCGTAAGGGGATCGATGTTCAGATCGCGAACAAGCGCGGACCGGCGTCTCTCGCCAACCTCGTTCGCGATCTAGGCCCGAGCGTCAAGGCGGTTTCCCTGCAGGAGGCGTTGAGCGCGAACATCGTCTTTCTCGCCGTTCCGTTCTCGGCGGTTCGCGACTCGGTTCGCGAGGCAAAGGGTTGGGGTGGACGGATCGTCGTCGACGCGACGAACGCGGTGGGGGTTCCGCCCGGCGAATTGGGCGGTCGCTTGTCGACGGAGCTCGTCGCAGAAGCCGTTCCCGGCGCCCGCGTGGTGAAGGCCTTCAACACGATGTTCGCCGCCGTGTTGGCACAGGATCCCGCGCAAAGCGGTGGCCACCGCGTCGTCTTCCTTTCCGGCAACGACGAGCAAGCAAACGTGGAGGTCGCGGCGTTGGTCGAGCGCCTCGGCTTCGCGCCGGTCGTGCTCGGCGGAGTGGCGGAGGGTGGTCGGCTTCAACACTTCGGTGGGGCGCTCGTCGGGCTCAACCTCATAAAGCATCCGAACCCGGGGCGTTGAACATGAAGCCCGAAGCAACCGGCTTTCACCTCACGCTCGCGGTCGGCGCGCGCGATCACATTCAAGGCTCTTCGCACGCCGCATTGACGCTCGTCGAATATGGTGACTACGAATGCCCGCACTGCGGGCGCGCGTATCCGATCGTCAAGGCGGTGCAGAAGCGCCTCGGCAACAAGCTGCGCTTCGTATTTCGGAACTTCCCGCTCGTTACGATGCATCCCCACGCCGAAGCCGCTGCCGAGATCTCCGAGGCGGCGGCCGGAGAAGGAAAGTTCTGGGAGATGCACGACGCGCTGTTCGAGAACCAAGGCGCGCTCGAGATCGACGATCTCATTGTCTACGCGACCAACCTCGGCCTCGATGTCGGTCGCGTCGCATCCGAGCTCGAACGCCGCGTGCACCTGCCGAAGGTTCGCGAGGACGTAACAAGCGGGTCGCACAGTGGCGTGAACGGCACGCCCACGTTCTTCATCAACGGTGTGCGGTTCGAAGGGAACTGGGACGAGGAAGGACTCTTGGCCGCACTCTCGCGTCACTAGGCCGCCGCGTAGGAAACACTGTGCCGCCGGTGCAATGCCGCAGGTCTTTCCGCGCACCTGAACGGTGATTACAGAGGCGTGATGACAAGAGAACGCACAGTCGAACGGCTCATCACGGCCCACAAGCAGCTGGAAGGTGGCGGCTTCGAGGTTCGCCGGCCGCTCCCGACGGCAGGCGTCGACCATCTCGATCCATTCCTGCTCGTCGACGAGCTGGGTCCCGTCGAATATGGACCCGGCGAGGCCATCGGCGCACCCGACCATCCTCATCGTGGGTTCGAAACGGTCACGTACATCCTCGAAGGGGCGGTCGAGCACGAGGACTCCGCAGGTCATCGTGGTCGAATCGGGCCTGGCGATGTCCAGTGGATGACCGCAGGCGCAGGAATCGTGCACTCGGAGGAGCCGTCGCCAGACGTCCGCGAGAAGGGCGGACGTGCGCACGGGTTCCAGATCTGGGTGAACCTGCCGGCGAAGCTCAAGATGACCAAGCCGCGCTATCAGGAGGTCCAGGCCGCGGGAATCCCGCGCGCGCAAACCCCGGATGGTCGTGCACGGGGCGTGATCATCGCGGGCGAAGCACTGGGCGTGCGCAGCGTGATCGATACGATCACGCCGATCGTCTACCAGGACTGGACGCTCGATCGCGACGCTGACGTCAGCATCGCGATACCCGCGGACCACCGTGCGCTGGTGTACGCGTTCGAAGGTGCGGTCGAGATCGGTGGACGCGAGGTTCGCGATGGTCAGCTCGCGGTCCTGGGCGATGGCGATGTCGTCCGACTCCGCGCCTCCGCATCGGGCAGAGTCTTGCTGCTCGCCGGAGTTCCGCATCGGGAACCAGTGGCGCGTTATGGTCCGTTCGTGATGAACACGGAGCAGGAGCTCGTGCAGGCGTTCCGCGACTTCCAGTCGGGGCGCATGGGCGAGATCACGCGGACCGCGCAAGTCGGATAGCGATGCGCACGGCGACACGTTCTCGTCACGGGTCGAGGACACTTCGTCGGCCGCACCGCACGCGTGTGTTATGAGGGCGAGGTGAGGGTGCTGCTGTTATTGGTGGTTGCGTGCGGCCCGACGACGTCGCCCAGCGCACCAGCCTTTCGCGCGCCGACACCGGCTTCCGCGCGTGGCTGCACGAGTCGCCACGTGTACGGCGTGATTCGAGACGCGACCTCGGGTGAACCCGTCGCGGGGATCCAGGTCACGCTCGCGGGCGGCGAGGGCCAAGACGATGCGTCCAGCAATGACGATGGTCGATTCGATCTCCGCTCCACGGCCCCCGAACGCGACCGCCTGGTGATCTTCTATGCAGACAGCAACATCACGCGGCAGTTGAGTGCGACGCGATTCGATGAAGAGATCAACCTGCGTGTTGGCTTGCGAGCGAGCACGCCGGCAATCATGTAGATGGACGCAGTCGTCGACTGCGAGCCGGCTACCCAAGCTCACGAAGGTCGATCGTCTACGACCGCGAGCTACTTTGGCGCAGCGGCACTGCCTGCCGAGCCGCCGGTGTCCGCCGCGCCTGCCGGGGCGCTACCCGCACCAGCCGGGGCGCTACCCGCACCAGCCGAGCCGGCTGCACCGGTATCGCTTCCGGTCGCAGCGCCCGCCGAACCACCAGCGGCCGCCGACCCACCGGCGGCACCCATGCCGCCGCCGCCGGGCGGGGTCATCATCTCCATCATCGCCTTGGACATCTTGTCTTTCTGCTCGGGCGACATCTTGCCGTAGCAAGCCTGCGCCTCGGCCTGGGTCTTCGCGTCCGACATGCACTTGACGGCCTCATCGGACCACTTGTCGTCCTTGCAGTGCTGCAGGCCGAGGTCCTTCATCTTCTGCATCATCTTGTCGTCGACGCCGGGCATCTTTGCCATGTCGGCCTTCGAGACCTCCATGCTGTTGGTGATCGCCTTGTCACAATCGGCGCCACCCTTCTTCTTGCAACCAAATGCAGCCAGCGAGAGGGAGGCTAGGAACACGATGGAGAGCTTTTTCATGCCCCCACCGTGGAAAATTTTCGATCGAGCGTCAACACATCCGCGCGTCGATTTCGCAAATACTTCCGCCAAAATGATTCATCCAGACGTCGTTGCCGGCTTGCGGAAGCGCGGCAAGGACGTGACCTGCGTGAAGGACGAAGGTCTGCGTGGAAGTGAGGATGTCGCGATCCTTCGACACGCGCACGCGAACGGACGTGTCGTCGTGACGCACGATTCCGATTTCGGAAAGCTCGCCGTTCAATCAGGCCTGCCACGATTTGGCGCGCGGGTGCTGCCTTCGCGATGTTCCCGTCGCCGCCCTAGGATCGCTGCCTTCCTCCCGGCGAGCTCGCACTCGCCGACGCGGCCGCCTTAGTCCGCGCCTTCCGCGAGCTCGGCCGGCATTCGGTGAGGATCGACAGTCCCGCCCGAGCCTACGACCCTAAGCCTCTCGAGGTAGTGCTGCCAGCCGAGGGCGTGGCGCCTGATCTCACTCATCGGCAACCCATGATGGACAATCGAGACCCTGGTGCCCGCGCCCTCGAGCGCGAACGCGACCTCGAGCGTGCTCGAAAATGGCGGAAGCTCGCCCGAGCCCTGTCTTCCCCATGTGATGACCAAGCGGCGCGGACGCTCGATCTCGAGATATCGGCCTTCCACGCAACGGTCGTCGAAGAACAGCGTGAACTCTCCATTGGGACGCGGATCGAGGATCGCGCGATCGCCCATCCAGCTAACCAATGCCTCCGGCTTGGTGAAATAGTCGAACACGATCTCGGGAGGTGCCTCGATGTAGATCGAGTCACGATACGCCTCAGCGGCCACGACCCGACTCCACCGCGCGCTTCAAGCGCCGCAATCCGGTTGGCCAGAGCTCGTCAAGAAATCGCTCCAGTACGGCGAGCCCGTTTGGATTGACGACGTACAGGCGCCGCTTGCCTTCCGGCATGACGTCGACAAGCCCGGCCTCGGCCAGAACATGCAGATGCTGAGACACCGCCTGCTGGCTGATGTCGAAGTGCTCCCCGATCTCGCCCACCGAGTGAGGTGTGTCGCGAACGAGGCGCAAGATCGCCTGGCGGTGTGGTTCGGCTAGCGCGCGTAGTACTGCCTGGCTGCTCATCGTCGCGATAGTGCCATCGCTCTAGAACACGTTCCAGTAGCAACTTGTACAAGCGCGAGCTTGTACGACGAGCGCCGACTTGCTAGAACAAGTGTGAGGAGCGCGATGACCGAGAACAACGGCTTGTTGGTTGCGCGGGCATATCACCGCGCGTGGAGCACGCGCGATCACGCCAGCGCTGGTCCACTTCTCTCGGATGACCTCCGCGTGGAGGTGCCCATCAACTCGTACGCGGGCAAGGCAGACTTCCTCGAAGCCGTCCGGCGTACCGCAGAGATGACTTCGACCGTCGAATTGCTCGCAGCTCTCGGGAGCGATGACGAGGCACTGCTGCTCTACGATATGACTCTGCCCATCGGCAGGTTGCGGGTGGCGGAGCACTTCACCGTCAACGATGGACGCATTCAGCGCATTCGCCAGGTCCACGACACCGCCGCATTGCGGGCTGCCGGCTTTGGAAGTCAGGGATGACGCGTCTACCAAGAACTCGCTCGCGCGCGCCGAATATGCGGTCGCGCACCTCTTCATCGACAACCGATCGAACCAAGTTCGAGTCCGTAGTCGCGGCGTTTGCTGGGGCACGCGATATCGCCGTTCGGCCGGGCTGGGGAGATGGGAACCTCGTTCTATCCGTTGGACGAAAAATGTTTGCGCTGTTTACCAGCGTCGGATTCGTAGCGAAATTGCCGCGAGCCCGAGTCGACGAGCTCGTTAACGTGGGGGCGGGCGCGAGGTTCGATCCTCGAAAGGATGGACGCGTGATGAAGGAGTGGCTAGTTGCTGACTCGGGCGCCGACTGGTCGTCGCTTGCGCGAGAGGCGCACAGGTTCGTTCGCGGAGGGGGCAAGTGAAGCCCTCGCGCACAAAGTCTCGTCCGAAACAGGAAAAGGAGACTGGCATGGAGAGTTACGCGAGTTCGCAGATCGTGCAGGCGCCGCGGTCGAAGGTGTTTGACGCCATCACGAGCCGGTCGGGACTCCAGGGCTGGTGGACACCTCTCGTCGACGGGGCGGGTGAGCTCGGCACCGAATGGGTCTTCGGGTTCGAGGGCGTCGACGAACAGATCGTGATGCGGATCGATGAGACTCAGACAGCGGAGCGGGTCCGATGGACTTGTGTTCGGCACAGCGGTTTACCGGACTGGAACGGGACGGAGATCGTGTTCGATCTGGTCGAACACGGTCCTGACGCCTGCGACCTTCGCCTCCGCCATCTCGGACTGACGCCAGCACTCGAGTGCTTCGATAGCTGTCAGCTCGGCTGGGATCACTTTCTCGCGAGCATCAGCGCGTTTGTCGAAAGCGGAACAGGGATGCCGTACCGCGCCTGATCATGATCGGCGTTCGCTCGCCGGGCGGCGTCTGCTACCCAGCGGCTCGCCCAGGGCATCGAGACTGGCCGCGCGCAGCTCATCCGCTGGCTGTAGAGCGCCAGCGTTGGTAGCACCGCGATCGCGCGACCAGCATTCTTGACGTAGGATCCGCGCTAGACGTCACTCGCGGCGCCACTGCTGGTTTGCGCCGAAGTAACAGTCCCACACCTGAATCTTCGCGCCGTTTTCGGTGTGCTGGTTCTCGACGTCGAGGCAGCGCCCAGACGCCTTGTTGATGAGCGCTAGGCTGGTGCCGAGCTGCCGGACTTCCCATTTCTGGTTGTCGCCGGCCCAGCAATCCCATTGCTGGACGCGTGCACCGTTGCCCAGGTAGTCGGACGACACCTCGAGGCACTTGCCGGAGTGTGCAACGACGATCTGCACCGTGCCATCGGCGGCTGGACGGTACGTCCACTGCTGGTTTCCGCCAGCATGGCAATCCCACAGCCACGTGATTGCACCATTGTTCGGGCTCATCTGCGCGACGTCGAGGCACTTGTTGCCTTGCAGGCTGACCAAGATCTTCTTGGGCACCGGTACGCTCGGCGGCTTCGATCGGGCCGTTCCACTGAAACACAACGGCGCAACGGTTGCGATCCAGTCGTCGGCGGCATCGTTGAACTCGTCGTTGCAATCCGAGGAGTAGTCGAGACAGACGTCGTGATCGAGGCAGTCCCACGTGTAGTCGTTGTCGAGCCAGTTGCAGCCAACGCCACACCGCCCACGGCAGATGGCGTCGCCGTACGGTGTTTGCTCCGCGCGACAGACCCCACCGGCGGAGAACACCGCCCACGACGTTCCGCTCTCTCCCGGCAGGCAGGTCACGCCATTCGGGCCGCATCCGCTCAACACCTGGTCGGACTTGCTGTCGCCCGGAGGTGGCGCAGCGAGATCGACGAAGTGCCGGGTCATCACGTGATCGATCGGAACCTCTGCATACCGATCCGCAATCTTGACGAGCAAGCTTCCCTCGAGCGACTCCATCAGCTCGGGATGCCCAGCGATCGCGGCGTCGCGCAACGCGAGCAAGAGAGCGCGATGCTCGAAGCCGAACGTGTTGTCCTTCGCATCTTCGATCAAGGTCTTCGCCGCGAGGTCGACGGTGACTTCGAGCCTGCGACCATCGATATCGAGCTCTGCGACGGCACGCTGTCCTTGATTGAAAGACTGCGAATGCAGCTCGATGACTGCGCCATCGTAAACGAAGGTTCCCTTGACCGACGATTCTTCGATCGTGAGGTGAAGTCCAGGATTCGCTGGGTGATCGACACATCCGGCGATCGACAGCACTCCGAACAGGTAAATTCGGGCGGCGTTCATGCGGCGCGCATCTTGATCAAAGTCCGTGCGTGACGCTGTTACGTCTTGGTATCGACTGTACGAATGCAGCGAGCGAAGTAACTGGAAAGTAACGTCCAACGCTCACGCGCTGTGCCTGCACGAAATTCACTGGCGAGGACGAGCGCGAGCGACACGATGCCGTGCATGGCGGTCCACGCCACGACGGCGGTC
>JAQBQF010000226.1 GCA_028287115.1 Myxococcales bacterium | reverse complement strand
AGATAGTTGTCCCTGATGACGAGCTTGAAGCCGCCCTCCTTGCCGACCGGTGCGTCTGCATCGGCCTTGGCCTTCGCCTTGGCAGCGGGATCGCGCCGCTTGCGCTCCCGGAGATCGACGAGACGGTACAGCGCGACCGAAACGCCGAGACCTGCCGCTGCGACGAGCATCAGCGGCCGCGTTCCGATGAGCCGATGCAGGAGCTGCGGCACGAACGCGCCGAGGATCGCCCCGACGCTCGCTCCGACGCCGATGATGGCAAACAGTCGCTTGCCCTCTTCCTCGGTGTACAGATCGTTCGCGAACGACCAGAAGTTCGAGACGACGAGCACGTTGAAGATGCCGAGCCACAAGTAAAACGCCAGGCCGATCGGCGCTTCTGCCTGGGCGAGGAAGTAGAAGGCGACCAGACAGCCGGCAAAGAACAGCTGGATGATCGTCAGTAGGCGCAGGCGGCTGACCTTGCTCGCGAGCATGCCGAACGCGGGCACGACGGCAAGCAGCAGGATCGTCTGTCCTGCCGACGCGTACGCTTTGAGCTCGGCGCCGCCGCCGAGCAGGATCAAAGGCTCGCGAACGACCTTGAGCACGTAATAACAAGTCAGCAGCACGAACACGTTCAGCGTGAGCAGAACGACCGAGATCACTTCCTTGCGATTGACGGGGATGAGTCCTCGGATCGTGCGACCTAGACGCGACCCCGTGTTGGCTTCGATCGCAGCCGTTTCCATTACTGCCTCCGTTCGTAACGAATCAAGCCAACGACGCGCATGCCACGCGCCAAACCAAGGTCATACGCATGAATTTCGAGAGGCCCAGCATCCGTGCCGTTGTCGAGCCTGAACACCGCGAGTCGTTCCGGCGCGTCGTCGGGAATTCCGGGCTTCGAGAACGACTGCGGTGAGATGCAGACGGCTCCTTCGGGTCCGGCGGCGACCGGGACGGTCCACCGCTGATGGCCGGCGATCTGGACCGCCGTGTAGTGGAAGCTCGTCTCGGGGAACACGCCGCGGAGTCGTGCGAGATCGACACCGCAGAGCCGGCCGTCTGGTTGCCGCTGGATGTCGGCGATCGGGGAGAGCACCGTCAGGTAACGCGCGAGGATGATCTTCTGCCGATCGATCATCACCTGCGTGAGGTAGTCGACGTCGCTCTGATCCTTGAAATGCCCGGCCTTCATGATCGCCCGTACGTCCTCCGGGCCGAACCGCGCGATCAGCCGCGCCATCCAGGCGCCATCACGCTCGGTCATTCGAAGGAACGCCGGGTTCGGATACAGCGTCTTCCACTCCGCCGGATCGAAGTCGCGGGCGGCGAAGAACCCGAACTTCTCGCGACCGTGCACCTTCTCGACGCGATCCCACGGGTGTTCGACGAGCCCGAACGTCACGAGATCCGTGAAGATGGAACCGAAGTCGACGGTGTACGAGTAACCGAGCCTGGGCGACGTCCTGGGATCGACCGGGCCACCGAGCGTGTCGCTGGTGTCGATGACGTAATGGCGAACGACGCCGGGCGAAGATTGCTTGGCTTTCTCGTTGCTCGCGAACCACAAGTCCATCGAGTTCTGCTCGCGGGCATCCCAATGGTTCATCCACGCGGCAAGTAGTTTGCTCCCGCGCAGCTCGCGGCGATTTTCGTGAGGGATGATGTCGTTCGGATCGTCGTCGCGGACGCCCTCATAACGAAACGGTCCCAGCGGCACGCCCGGCAACCACTTGGAGGCCGCCATCCGAACGAGCTTGCCGTCGGGAGTCGATGACGAGAGGACTTTCTGGAGCGCCGCAGCATCGAACGGGTGGCTGACACCCGCGTTGTCGATCGAGATCAGGCCCGGTGTCAGCTCGAGCTGTGACGGACGGATGTAGACGACCTGTTCGCACGAGGTCGAGAAGCCGACCGCGTGATAGAGAGCGGCGCCGATCACCTCGGCTGCGCTCGCGCGTTCCGGCTCGCCCGGCGTATCCGCCTTGAGGAGGTACTTACCTTTGCCCGGAACGTCGATGCGGAACCCGGGCGTCGAGCCATTTGCCTTGCCCTTGTCGATCACCCAGGCGCCGTCGGGAACGTCGGTTTCGGGCGGGAGGAAGTCCTCGGGCTTGCAACCGCCGGCCGCCTTCTGCTCGATCGTCAGGGCGTGCTCGCCGATCCGATTCGTGAACCACGAAGAATCAGCGACCTCGTCGAGGCTGTTCGCGTTCTCCGCCTCCTTCACGATGTCGATCGAGAAGAACCGTGACAGTCGCGCGAAGAACGTGTTTTCGATCTGATTCCATGCAAACGGGGAGACGTACTCCGCCGGCATGCATCTCATCTGCTCGGGCTGTTTCGGCGTTGGATCCGGGCGACACGGCAGCGAGACCGGCGCGAGATCGGTATCGATGGTGAGCGGCGCGCGCAACGGAAACCGACGCGGCGCCGTCGCGCATGCCGCCGTGATCGCGAGCAGGGACAGGACAGTCTTCATCAGAAACCTCGCCTCGAGCCGAACGTGAACCGCACGGACGTGATGCTTCCGCCTTGTTCAAACGTCTCGGTGCCGAGACCAAACAGGATCTCGAAGGCGCTGTCGCGTGCGCCGACCGACGTCAAGCCGACGTCGTAGGACATCCGCAGCTTCTTCAGCGCAAAGTCCTCGAGGTGCGGTCCGAACGCGTTGCCCGTGGACACGCGGATCTGGCCGTCGAGATACATCCAGACCGGCCACGTGTAGCCGAGCTGCGCGAACGTCGTGCTGGGGCCCGTCATCCAGCCGGCGATGAACCCGGGCATCGCGTCGCTGCCGAGCGTCGAGAGCTCGCTAAACGGAATGATTCGGTTTCCGGTCGGATCGGCGAAGTCCGCACCGGCCTGGAGCCTCATGGTCCGCTGGCGGCCGTTGAGATCGATGGCAACGCCGGCGATGCCGCCATAGTGCATCCAGTTGCGATCGTTCTTCACGTCCGAATCGAGCTCGCCATGAAGCTGGAGATACGCGCCGGTCCCCGGCGCTGGCCGCGGGTCGCGCGTGTCGAGCATCAGCGCCGCTCGTCCGAACGCGAGCGTGTAGTCGGTTCCATAACCGGGAGGTCTCTCGATCGTTCCATCGGCAATGCGTTGGGAGATCGAAGGCTCGGAGCAGCAGACGTCGCCGCGATACGCCATCGCACGGATGCCACCGCCGACCGACAGAAACGATTCTCCGAAGAAGCCCTGATGAAAGCTCGTGCTGCCTTCGATCCGTTGCAACGCGTACCGCGAGCGCCGGTCGTCCCTGACATCGGGACCGATGCCGTAGAACAGGAGGTCGGGCCGCCGCGTGAGCTCGAACCGGCCACTGACGGAGGTCCTGTAGTTGTTCCAGTTGTAGCGATCAAGCGCACTCGCCGTGAGCCAGTGAAGCCCACCCGTCGCCCCATACAACCGAACGCTGTTGTGGGGATGGAACATGTCATCGCCCGCGAAGTAGATGCCGACGCTTGGCAGCAGGCCGAAGTCGACCAGGGCGGTCGGGATGATCAGGTAGTTGTTGCTCGGTCCGAACGTGAAGAGGTTCGTGACGGCATCGACCCAGCGATCGCGCTCGGCCCTGGTAATCAGAGCGCCGAGCGGTCTGCGAAACGCATACTCGTTGACGACGTAGAATGGAAACAGCACCACCCGCGGGATCCAGAGTGCGGGGCTCTCGTCATGTGCTTCGACGTTGCCGCGCCCGTCGTAGTCGGGCCGCGGACGTTTGTCGGCGCTCGCCGTGGCCGTGAGGCCGATGGCTGTTAGAACGCACGCAATCGCGAGCGCACGCTGCACGCAACTCCGACGTAATACGGCTGGTGTTGCAGCCATTTGCAGAGTCACTCCGACCGAGTTTCGAAAGTTGCCGGCACGTAACGGAGCGCTGTTTGTGCAAGACCAAGTCCATCACTGTCAGCGAATTTCCTGTGGCTATGCTGCGTATTGGCGCTGGTCTCGTGACGAGGCCGCTCGGTCAGGTGAGCGCGGGCGCGCGGTGCACTCCGCGAGAGTTCTGCTGATTGGCAGTGCTGCGATGTCGACCCATATTGATTGCCATGCTCAAACCGACGGGGACGGTCTTGCTATCGATAGGTCTAGCCGCTGCCACGGGATGTGCGGCAAACACGTCCGGAAGCACAACCCAGACCTGCAGCGACATCGTCGCGCAAGATCTGGTTCCGTCGCCTTCGTGGCAAGGCACGGTCTTCACGGTCGTGCTCGAGAACAAGAGCCAGGCAGATATCTTCGGCAACAAGGACGCGCCGTTTATCAACGGCCTGATGAAGGACAACGCGGTCGCCGCTGGGTACCGCGACAACTTGGTCCACCCGAGCGAGCCGAATTACATCTGGATGGTTGCCGGTGAGAACTTCGGCATCCTCGATGACGAAGCGCCCGCGACTCATCACATCGACTCGCAGTCGCACCTCGTCGATCAACTCGAGATGCAGGGGCTGACGTGGAAGGCGTATATGGAATCGATGGGCACGGCGTGCGGGCTCGAGTCGAAGTACCCGTACGAGCCCAAGCACGATCCTTTCGTCTACTTCGACGACGTCAACGGCTGGGACGGCACGAAGTTCATGCCGTCGCAACGCTGCAAAGAGCACGTCGTCGATTACTCCGAGTTCGACAAGGACCTCGCGGCCAACACGCTTGCGAAGTACGTGTTCATCACGCCGAACATGATCAACGACATGCACGACGGGACGGTCGCGCAGGGTGATGCCTGGGCCGCCAAGGAGATCCCGAAGATCCTCGGGTCGGACGCCTTCAACAAGGGTGGCGTGTTGTTCCTGACGTTCGACGAAGGCTCGAACCAGAAGGACGATCCGCCGATGATCGTCATCTCGCCCAACGCGAAGCGCGGGTACACGTCGAACACGAGCTACAACGCGAGCTCGTACTTGAAGACCGTGCAGAAGATCCTCGGCACTCAGCCGCTGCCATGCAACACGACAGCGGACACCGTGCAGACGATGGACGACATGTTCACGGTGCCGCTCGACGCGGTGAAGAAAACCGCGACGCCATAGCTCGCGACATCACTTCACGATGGCGTCCGTCGCAAAGTCGCTCTCAATGGCCGGTGGTGCCGAGCGAGGCAGTCGGACGCAAAACGTCGAGCCGCGTCCGAGCGTACTCTCGACGGAGATCGTGCCGCCGAGCAGCACGAGCAGCCGGCGGACGAGCGAGAGGCCAAGCCCGACGCCCCCGTACTCGCGCGAGGTCGAACCGTCGACCTGGTGAAATTCGTCGAACACGCGCGTCAGATCCGCGGGCGCGATGCCGATGCCGGTGTCTTCGATCTCGATCCGTACACCGTCTCCGTCTCGCCGCGCGCGCAAGGTGATCGATCCCGCATCCGGCGTGAACTTGATCGCGTTCGACAGAAGGTTGAGGACGATCTGATTGAGCTTGCCGCGATCGGTAACGAGTACCGGCACGGGCTCGAGATCGAGAGCGATCTGCAGCTGCTTGTCGGCGACCAGCCACTGCGCCGTCGAGATCGCACTTGGCAGCACCTCACCGAGGTCGACCTCGGCGAGCTTCAGCCCGAGCTTGCCGGCATCGTAGGTCGCGAGCTGCAGCAGATCGTCGATCAGCGACAGCAACCGGTGCGCACTCGCCTTGAGCTCTCGCATCGCTTCGCGTTGCTTGTCGCTCGCCGTGCCGTAGATGCCCTTCGCGACGAGATCGGAGAGGCCCATGATGCCCTGCAGCGGCGTGCGGAGCTCGTGGGTGACGTTTGCCATGAACTGCGCCTTCTCCTTGCCGGCATCGATCAACGCATGCGTTCGAGCCTCGAGCCGGCGTTCGTTCTCGCGCAATCGATTGAGGATCTGCGACGTGTAGAACGTCGGAGCACCGATCACGAATGCGACGAACAGGAACGCGAGCACGAGGTAGCCCGGGCTGCGGCCACCCCACTCGGCCGGAGTCGGAAAATGCGGAAGCACGCCCCACGTGGTCAGGAGGCCCATCACGACGAACATGATCAACGCGAAGCCGCCGACCATGATCGTGACCGACAGGTTCGTGAGCAGCGCGAGCACGGTCACCTCGATCGTGTAGATCGCAGCGAGCGGGCTCGCGGTATCGCCGGTCGCCCAGATCGCGCCGGTCATCACGACCGCGTCGGCGGCGACGTTGATCCCGGCGAACGCGAGTGGATAGCGATCCGTGCGTAGCGCGATCAACGCGAGCGTATTGGTACAGAGCTTTGCACCGAGGAGCGCGCCGAATGCCCAATGCCAGCGCAGCACGCCGGTGCCGACGCCGATCGCGGTGAGCGCGCCGAAGCACGCCGTCACGGCATAACCGCTGACGATGCCGAGCATCAGCGTGCGCGGATTCCGAAGTCGCGCGAGCTCCTCGACGAACGTGCGATAGGACATGCGACCCGCTAGGGCTCGCCGACCAACTGATGCACGTGCGAGAGCAGCACGTCGAGATCAAAGGGCTTCATCAGGAAGCCCGCCGCCTTGACGCCGTGCGCACGCGCGGTCGCTTCCGTGCTGCGATACACCGCACTCATCAGGACGACGGGTGTGTGGCTTCCGTGATCGGTACTCTTCATCTCGTAACAGGCATGGAAGCCATTCATGCGCGGCAACAGCGCATCGACCAGTGCGAGATCCGGTTTACCGGACACGAACTGTGACAGTCCGTCAGGCCCGCTCGTCGCGACCGACGTTCGATAACCCTGAGCAGCCAGGAATTCCGACAACACGAGCGCCGTCACTCGATCGTCTTCCACGATCAGCACGTGCCGAGGCGCGCGTTGTGTGCTCCCCATGTGGTCGCTGATCTCGACATTACGCCCCCACAACCGAGCTGCCAATCGGAGTATCGACGCGCGTGGGGTAGCTGGATCCTCGGCTTGGGGTAGCGACTGTCAGCGCGTGTGCGCTAGTTCGGGCAGGGTGCACCGGCGGCGGCCCACGTTTCCCATGCGGCGAGAAAACTTTCGCGCGGGGTGGAAACCGGAGCGCGACCGAAGCCGGGTGCCCAGCCCCACGTGACGAGCGGATCGTCGAGGTGGGTGCGCAGCGCCGCCATGTCTTTGCCGCCGTTGCGTGCAGGATCCTTGATCTGTTCGCATAGCGCGCCCGGCGCAACGCCGACGAACACGAGCTTCATCTCGGGCGCAGGCATGTGCCAACCCTTCGCGTTGCCGGGAGGCACGTGGAGGCCGTACGCGCTCGGTGGATTCGCCGGGCCGTGGCACGTCGAGCATTCTTCGCCGACCATGCCGTTGCCGGTCGGACCGCGCTGCACGTTCTGGTTGTGGACGTGACCGTCGTCGCCCTGGAGTGGCGCGTCGCCGGCGGGATGACAGTTCTGGCAGCGCGGGTGTTGAAGCACCGCGCGGACGGTCTCGAACGCGGCGAGGCCCGCGGTCCGATCGGCGCCCACCGGTTGCACGGGCGACGTCGAGGCGGTTGGCCCTTTGCCGCAAGCCGCGGCGGTGAGAAGGAGGAGGAGTGCAATACGCATGATGGCTTCCTAGGCGAGGCGAAGCGGAAGCGTGCGCAACCGCTGCTTGGTCAAGGCGAAGACCGCGTTGGCAACTGCCGGCGCGATCGGTGCGGTGGCCGGCTCACCGATGCCGCCCATCTTCGCGCCGCTCTGAATGATGTGGACCGCGATCTTCGGCATCTCGAACATCCGCAGCGGCGGATAGTCGTGGAAGTTGCTCTGCTGCAGCTCGCCATCGGCGAACGTCAGCTTGCCGTGCAGCGCCGCGGTCAAGCCGAACGCGACGCTGCCTTGGACCTGCGCCTCGATCGCGAGCGGGTTCACGGCCGTTCCGCAATCGACCGCGCACGTGACCTGATGGACGCGGATCCGCCCGTCTTCGACGGACACCTCGGCGACCTCCGCGATGATGCTGCCGAAGGATTCGTGCACGGCGAGGCCGCGCGCGTGACCGGCCGGTGGTGGTGTGCCCCAGCCTGCTTTCTCGGCGGCGAGCGCGAGCGCGGCGGCAAACCGCGGCTTCTTCTCGAGCAACGCGAGCCGATACGCGAGCGGATCCTTGCCCGCGGCATGCGCGAGCTCGTCGATCATGCTCTCCATCGCAAAGGCCGTGTGCGTGTTCCCGACGGAGCGCCACCACAGCACGGTGATCGGCGTCTTCGGCGAATGCAGCGAGACCCGCTTCGCGGCCGTACCCTCGAGGTAAGGCGAATCACCGACGCCTTCGACCGACGTTTCGTCGATACCGTTCTTCATCACGAAGGCCTCGAACGGCGTGCCGGCAATGATCGACTGCCCGACGACGACGTGATCCCACGCGACCGGCATGCCTTTGTCGTCGAGTCCAGCCTGTACGCGGTGGACATACGCGGGCCGGTAGTAGCCGCCGCGCATGTCGTCCTCGCGGGTCCAGATGACCTTGACCGGAACCCCCGCGGCCTTCGCGACGATCACGGCTTCGGACACGAAGTCCGAGGCTGGATTCGCGCGCCGGCCGAAGCCGCCGCCGAGGAACATCGTATGGATCTGGACCTTGTCGGGGGTCGTGCCGGCGATCTTCGCCGCGACCATCTGATCCACGGTCTGCATCTGGGTGCCGGTCCAGATCTCGACGTGATCGCCGTCGATCTTGACCGTGCAGTTGAGCGGCTCCATCGCAGCGTGCGCGAGGTACGGGACGTCGTACTCCGCTTCGTGGCGCGACTTCGCGGCGGCGAGCGCGGGCTCGACCTTGCCGATGTCCGCGACGATCGCGCCCGGAGACTTCGCCAGCTTGCGGAACTCGGCGAGCAGCGCGTCGGTGTTGACGCCGCCACCTTCCGGCTTGCTCCACTCGATGACGAGCGCATCGCGTCCGAGCTTCGCGGCCCAGAAGTGCTTCGCGACGACGGCAACGCCGTTCGCCGTCGGCACGACCTTCTCGACGCCGGGTACCTTCAGAGCCGCGGCGCCGTCGAACTTGACGAGCTTCGCGCCGAACGCCGGCGGGCGCGCGACGACCGCGGTGCGCAGATCGGGAAACTGCACGTCCATCCCGAACATCGCCTTGCCGGTAATCTTCTCCGGCGTATCGAGCCGGCGCACCTTCGTGCCGATCAACTTCCAGTCTTTGGGGTCCTTGAGCTTGACCGACGCCGGAGGCTTCAGCTTCATCGCCTCCGCCGCGACCTGGCCGTAGGTCAGCGTCGACGTGCCGTGCGTGATCGTGCTGTTCGCGGCCTTGCAGCTCGCGGGCGAGACTTTCCAGCGTGCAGCCGCGGCGCGCACGAGCATGTCCTTGGCGATCGCACCGACGTTGCGATAGCGCTGGAACTCGCCGTTCGTGCTCGACGAGCCACCGGTCATCTGCATGCCCATCATCGGATGGCCGTAGACGGGTGCGGCGGGTGCGTGCTCCGAGCGGACCTTTGTCCAGTCGCACTCGAGCTCCTCGGCGATCAGCATCGCGAGACCGGTCCAGATCCCCTGCCCCATCTCGGAGTGCGCGAGGACGACCGTGATCGAATCATCGGTGCCGATCCGCAAGAACGCGTTCGCGGGAGGCAACGGTGGCGCTGTCATCGCGGCGCCCGCGGCGCGGACGATCTGCGGAACGTAGAAGCTGACGACGAGCCCGGTCGTCGCCGCTCCCGATGTCTTCAAGAACCCGCGTCTCGATAGACTCACTTGGCACCTCGCTTGAGCCGCGATGCGAGATGAATCGCCTCGCGAACCCGCACGTAGGTCCCGCAGCGGCAGACGTTGCCCGACATCGCTGCGTCGATCTCGTTGTCGGTCGGATCCGGCTTCTTCTCGAGAAGCGCGACCGCCGTCATGATCTGGCCCGACTGGCAGTAGCCGCATTGCACGACGTCGGCCTCGGCCCATGCGCGCTGCACGGGATGCGAGCCGTCCGCCGACAAGCCTTCGATCGTCGTGACCTTGCGGTCGCCGACCGTCGAGACAGGCGTGACGCACGCGCGCACCGGGTGACCGTCGAGATGCACGGTGCACGCACCGCACTGCGCCATGCCGCAGCCGAACTTCGTTCCGGGTAGTCCTGCGAGATCACGCAGCACCCACAGCAGCGGCATGTCCGGAGGCGCATCGACCTCGCGAACGGATCCATTGATGTCGAGCTTCATCCGGAGGGAGCTTCGGCCCGCCACCGCGAGTGGTCAAGCATCCGGGACCTGCACGTTTGGGTGGTTGACGGGAGCGCGGCAGGGGTTTCACCGCGATCCGAACCGGCGTCGACGCAGCGGGCCGAGCGCGGTATAGCTCGCGGCTAGATGAACGAGCTCGAGAGAATCGTTCGTGAAGCGACGGCGCTGACCGGCGATCCGTACTTGCTCGCGACGGTCGTTCGCGTGTCGGGCTCGTCGTATCGCCGGCCGGGTGCGCGGATGCTCGTCGCCGGCGATCGCTGGGTCTCGGGCTGCGTCAGCGGCGGCTGTCTCGAGGGCGACGTGATGTTGCGCGGCGCGCACCGCTGCCGCGACGGTGCCGTCGTCGTCACGTATGACTCGACGATCGAGAGCGGCGAGCCATGGCTCGGGTGCAACGGCATCGTCGACGTGTTGCTCGAGCATGTCGCCGCCGGACAAATCAATGATGCGCTCGCGTTCGCGCGGGCGTGCTTCGCCGAACAGAAGTCGGGCACGCTCGTCACGGTGATCGCATCGCGAGATCCGGGTGTGGCGGTGGGCACGCGCATCTCGCTCGGCCCGGCGTGCACGCTCACGAAGCCGGTACGCGATCCCGCGGTTCGGGCGGCGCTCGAAGTGCTCGCGCATGGCCCTGCCGGCGTGTACGAACGCGCTGGTGTCACGGCGCTCGTCGAGACGATCGCGCCATCGCCGCAATTGTTCGTGCTTGGTAGCGGCCACGATGCCGCGCCGGTCGTCGCGCTCGCGAAGTCCGTGGGATTTCGCGTCACGGTCGCCGACCGCGCGATCCGCGAGCCTTCACGATTCTCGATCGGGAAGCCGACCGGAGCGGATCGTGCGATCTCGACGGGGGGCAATCTCGCCGAGCTCGCCACGATGATCGACGCGACCGACTCGTACGTCGTGATCATGCACCATCAGCTCGCCGCGGATCGCGCGGCTCTCGCGATGACACTCGCATCTCGCGCGCATTACATCGGCGTGCTCGGTCCGGCGCGCCGCACGCGCGACCTGCTCGGCGAGCTCGGCGCTGATCCCGACGATCCGCGACTCCACGCCCCGATCGGCCTGGACGTCGGTGCCGAGACGCCCGAACAGATCGCCCTCGCGATCGTCGGCGAAGCACAAGCGGTGATGCGGCGGACTCGCGGCGGCATGCTTCGCGATCGCGCGCGCGCACTGCACGCCGACATCGCGACGATCGTGCTCGCCGCCGGTGGCTCGCGACGCCTCGGCCACGCCAAGCAGCTCGTCGAGCTCGAAGGCGAGCCTCTCGTTCGCCGGATCGCCGCGGCGTGCGTCGCGATGCACGCCGGGCCTGTCGGCGTCGTGATCGGCGCGCGGGCCGATGCGGTTGCCGCGGCGCTCGAACCGCTCCATGTCGCGCGTGTGGACAACGAAGCCTGGCAAGAAGGCATCGCCTCGTCGATTCGCACCGGTGTCCGCTGGGCCGAGTCGACGAATGCGGGCGCGCTGCTGATCGTGCTCGGCGATCAGCCACTCGTCACGGGGGAGCATCTCGCCTCGCTGCGCGACGCGTGGCTCGCGGGCGCGCCGATCGCCGCGTCGCGCTTTACCGGCATTCTCGGTGCGCCGGCGATCTTCGATCGCTCCCGCTGGTCGCAGCTCGCCCGACTCGAAGGCGATCAAGGTGCCGGCCGGCTGCTCCGCGGAGGCGACGTCATCGGCGTCGATTGGCCCGACGGCGCGCTCGACATCGATACGCAAGACGACGTGCGCGCGCTCGCCAGTCGCTAGAAGCGACCGGTGACGAGCATGATCGCGAGGATCACCGCGATGATCGCCGCGGGCGACCAGCCGGCGAGACCCGCTTTGCGGTGACCAACACCGCCGCCGAACAGCGCGAGCACCAGTAACGCGACGAGAATCAGGCCGAGCATGACTAGTCCGCCTTCTTAGCGGCGTCAGAGCTCGCGGTCTTGATCTTGTCCTCGGCGTGCGTGGCCTTGTCGCTGACTTTGGTCGCGGCGCCGTGCACTTTGTCATCGATCTTCGCGGCGACGTCGCGGATCTTCTCCCCGACGGTGGAAGCGGCACCGTGCACCTTGTCAGCGACTTTCGCCGCCGCTCCCTGAAGCGCCTGCCCGGTCTTATCCACGGCCGCCTTCGCCTTGTCGGCGACGACGTCGATCTTGTTCTTCATGGTATCTGTCTTGTCCATGGCGTCTCGTGCTGCAAGCGCGCGGCCAGCTGCCACAGCAGGCGACTCGCGTTCAACTGCGGCGCACGCGCTCGATTGCCGCAGCGAACGCGGCGCTATCGCACACACGCGCTCAGGAGCCGCCGTCTTCGATTTTTCCGTGGCGATGAAACAGTTGTTTCAGCCAGCCACCGATGCTCGTCGGAGAGCCGGTTCCGACGTGATGCAGCGCCGCCTCGAGCTCCTTGTCGTCGAACCACACCCCGTGCGCGGCGCAGCGATCGATCGTCACCGCCTCGAGCACCTCGACGCGCATCGCCTCCGAGCACACAGGACACGCGCGTTCACCGGCTTTGTCGCTGACGCCGACCGGCAGCTCCCAGGGCGAGTTCGTCATGTCCATCACCATCGCCGTCAGCGCCGCGTTCTCGACGAACGATCCGGAACACGTGTCGCATGCCCAGCGATCGCCGCGATAATCGAGCGCGACCTCCTTGCACGAAGGACAGCCGAGCCGGCGATCCTTGTACGTGCTGACAAACAGCGTGTGGACGCGAGGCCTGGTGTTGCTCCATTGGCTGATCGTGAGTCCCGAGGTCGCGGGCGCGCTGCCACCAAAGGCGTCGTGGATCGATTGCATCGCCGCGACGATGCCGCCGCTGGTCGGGGGGCCGTACACACCGGGCCCGGACGAGTGCCCGCCGATCATCCGTCTGCGGCGACTGACCCGTGCGAACAGGGCCGTGAGCTCGGATTGCAACACCCACAGGCCATGCGGTTCGCACCGCAAGAGCGGTGACTTCAGCGCGATCGTGCCGACCGATACATCGGACAACACCATCGGGCCGGCACATCGCGGGCACGGCTTTCCCGGCTCGTTGCGGTCATGAAACGTCAGTGGGTCGCTCGAGCCATCGAGCTCGTGAATCGCCGCAGCGAAGTCATCGTCTCGAATCAACATGCCGCTGCACGTGTCGCAGACGAGGCGGTTCTGAAACTCGCGCAACGGCGCGTTCGGGCAACTCGGGCACGCGAACCCTGCGGTGCGGTAGGCGTCGGTCATGCCTCGAGTATCGGCCACGCGCTCGGGCGATCCTAGGTGCAGCCGGTGGAACCGACGGATGCTGTCACGTGTGTCGTCACAAGTGACGCTCGTGGCCCCGCACCGGCCCGACCAAGCTCGTCGAACCTGACGATCTTTCGATCGTTCGTCGGCCGATCTTGCTCTCGCTCGCGTGGCATGGACGCTGCAATCAACGCCGGCCCATGAAGAAGGTATCTCTCGGTCTGCTGCTGCTCGCTGGTACGGTCGCGCTCGCCAAGGATGGCGCCGGTGCAAAGTCGGTGTCCGGTGTCTACAAGATCAAGTTCGGCGAGTATCCCGGCACGATGAGGATCGTGCAGGACGGCGACTTCGTCTGCGGCACCTATGCCGGCGACGACGGCGGCGGCGACGGCTGGCTCGGCGGTACGCTAGCGGCCGGCAAGCTCACCGGTTTGCAGACGTCGAGTGGAGAGTCCGCGTCCAACGGCTATCCGATCGCGCTCGCGTTTGCCGGCAAGAAGGTCGACGGCACGTTCAAAGAAGACAGCGCGTCCGCGGACAAGCCATGGACGGGCGCACAGACCGGTGGTTTTCCAAGCGTGCCGAACGTCAGCGGCGACTACACCGTTCAGTGGGGCGACGAGAAGATCGTCATTCATATGAAGCAGGTCGGCAACAAGATCACCGGCACCCGCGAGTATCTAAACTCCGGTACCCCGGCTGGGACGATCAAAGGAACGATCACGGGGAACATGGCGACCGGGACGGTCGACTACGAGGATCTCCACGGGCGCTGGCAATGGACACACTCGACGAACAGGCTGGCGTGGCTCGCGATCTCCGGAACGTACGGCGTCGATCGCGACCACTGTGACAACGGTGGATACGTCAAGGGCGGGCGCGGCAAGTAGCTACTCGTCGCGCGCGATGCCGAGCTTGTCCATCAAGCGATAGAGCTGGGTGCGATGCAAGCCGAGCGCGCGCGCCGCAACGCTGACGACGCCGCCGGCGCGTGCGAGCGCCGCGGCGATCGCGGCTTTGTCGACGGTCGCCGGGACCGGCCGTCCCGCGGCCTCGTCGCTGCTGTCGTGCTCGGGTGCGAGCGCTTGCCCTGCCTCGGCCGGCAAGTCCTCGGCGCGGACGATGTCGCGATTCGCCGCGCGTGCGGTCGTCGCGGCGAGCCGGATCGTGCTGCGCAGCTCGCGGACATTGCCGGGCCATTGGCGCGTGCAGCATGCCTCGAACAAACGCGCATGTGCCAGCCGCGCCGGATCGGTCGCCGCGAGCTCGCCGATCACGAGACGGACGATGGCGAGCATGCGCTCGCGCA
>JAQBQF010000213.1 GCA_028287115.1 Myxococcales bacterium | reverse complement strand
GCGCTCCATCTCCGCGAGGTTATCGACCGCATCGCCGACCCGCCCGCCGCTCTTCACCTTCTCGAGATACCTGCGGTAGAGCTCGATCGCGCGGCGCACGTGGCCTGGATTCGGATCGATGCGATAGAGCTTGCGGTAGGCCTGGGCAGCAGAGAACGCGATCTCCGGAATCGGAAATGCCTTCCACGCCTCGTCGAAGTCGGTCGCTGCGGCGGCGAAGTTCTGCGCCGAATAGGCCTTCGCGCCGGCTCGGAAGTAGCGTTCGCCCGCCGCTTTGTCCTCGGCATGGGCGGTTCCGGCTGCGAACGCGACCACTGCGATCATGATGCGGATGCGTGTCATGGCTTGCTCCCATCGGTCTTGCATCCGCTCGTGTCGTGCGACGTACATTGTCGATACACGAACAGGGAGCGCGAGCCCTTGTCGCCGTCGACGATCAGGACGTCGTCGACGCCATCGCCGGTGACATCGCCGGCGCGAACGGCCGACCACGTGACATTGCTGGCCGAGTGCACGAGCGCGTCGGCATGAAAGCCATCGGCCTCGTGATGCACCCGATACACCGTGCTGACCGTGTCGCGGCACAGCATGAGGAGATCCGGGGTGGGATTCGTGGTTGTCGCCGGATCTCGGAAGCCGAAGTGACCCAAGGCGACATCGAGACAGTGCTTCGTGCTCGGCGCCAGCGTCGTGATCAGCGGCACGAGGTCCTGGCACATCTGCGGGATCCCTGCGGCCAGCTTGCACACGAGCGTCGTGCCTTTTGTCGCCGTGGTCTTCGGCTCGAACGCAGCGACGAGATCGACGGCGCCATCGCCATCGACATCCGCGACCCGCAGCGTCCGGATCAGGTTGCCGGCGGGAACGACCATGGCCGGAACGGGCGTCGTGCCGACGGTGCCGCTCGCGCTGGTCGAGGGATCGATCAACGCGATGTTCGGTGCCACGGCGGCTGACGTGGGCCGATCGATCGCGAGGATGAGATCCCGCGTCGGTGACACGGGGAGCAGCCCAAACCGCGCGTCTTCGAGGCAGACGCTGCCCGTTGCCGAAGACGAGCAATCGGCGACGCCCGTCATCGCGAAGCCATCGTTCGCGTGGGCGTCGAGCCCTTTGCTCGACCCCGCCATGAGCCAGCCCCGGACCGCCGTGCTGTACGAGTTCGGCGCGATGCCGGCGACGTCCGGAAACATCCCGGCCGTTGGAGCGAGGTGCCCGATGAGGGCCGCGCGTAACGTGGTGCGGTTCTTCAGCTGTGCGAGCGGATTCGACGGAACAGGAGGCACGTTGTCGGGCGTATTCGAGCGGGGATCGAGGTACGGGATCATCGTGCGCTGCGTGCTGCCGGTGAGGAGCGCCAGCGTCGACGGTGGCCCCGGTTCGACGACGATCAGATCCGCGATCTGCAGCAGCGGATCGTCGGACGCTAGGAACTGGATGCGGACGACACTCGTGATATCGGCAAACGTCCCGACCGTGATCGGATCGAGCGGATGATCCGTCGTGCTGAACACGAGATTCAGGCGTTGATGTCCTGACAGACGCTCGGTGTAGGCGATGTCCTTGATGCCATTTCCATCGAAGTCATCGAGCGTGACCGATGTGACCTCGCTCGCGGTGACAATGCGGAGCTGTTGAAAGCCGCTGTTGAGGAACGATACCTCGCGGTACAGCACGTCGAGATCACTCTGCGTGTCGGCCGAGAGCACGACGTCACTTCTTCCGTCGTTGTTGAGGTCTGCGTTGACGGCGCGGCTGAGCTTACGTGCAGACTGATAGAACCTCGTGAACGAACCGCCGGCCGCCGGCGCGTAGCCATAGAGGCCGTCGGTGAGGACGAGAGCGTCTGGCGCAAAGGCAGTACCGTAGAAGCTGGCCGGTGGATCGAAGGTTGCGTGTCCGACGCCGACCGCCGACGTAGTCGCGCCCGCAACCGCCGGAAGCACGTCACCATTCGGCAGCACCGCAATGAGGGCGCAGTGACCGGCGAGCATCGTGCCATTCCAGTGGCGCAACGAGCCTGCACCGATCTCACTCGTCACGAGATCGGGGCAGCGGTCGTTGTCGTTGTCGAGATCGGCGAACACAGCACGCCGCTTGATCACCGGTGCACCGGCAGGCGTGATGTCGGCGATCGTTGCCGCCGCGAGGAGATTGTCCTTGTGCAACGACATGACGCACAGCTTCGCAGCGGCGCCGGTGCCCGTGACCATCGCTACGACCGTGTCCGAGGCGACGTCGCTGTCTTTGTTGACCTGGTAGATGTCGACCTGGGAGATCGAGAAATCGCTCGCCGTGATCAGCTGGTTACACGGGATGGCCGTTGGCGCCGCGCCGCTGACGAAGTCGACGACGATCAGGGCAAGGTGGCCGTTCGGATCGGAGACGAAGGCGCCGACCGCGAAAGGCGAAATGCTGAACAGCATCCGAAGGTCGACGTTCTGCGTGCCGCCCGGCGGGGTGATGGGTCCTTCCACGATCAACGGCGAGAGCTCTCCGAACGGCGAGGTATATGCGACGACTCCGTCCGGCGTGCCGATCGTCACGTCGAGCGAGCCATCGAGATCGAGATCGCCGAATCCAGCAGTCCCGGTCTGCGCGGGCGTGACCTGCGTTTCCGTGGTGACCAGCGAGCCGGTCGCATCGCCGTGACGGACCACGAGGGAGCTCTTCGAGACGCCGATCACGTCGCCGATGTGATCGCGATCGATATCCGTGACCTCGTACTCGTCGTATTGAAATGCGCCGACCGCCGTCGGCGGAGCGAGGGTGCCGCTGGGTGCGTGGCAGAAGCCGTCGACTCCGCACGTGTAATCCGACGTCGGGCACGTCGCCGCCGACGCACAGACGACCGCGCACTTGACGCACGTCGCATCCGTCGTGTCGCAGTCTTCGCCCGGCTCGAGCAAGCCGTTGCCGCAGGTCCCACGCGCCACCGGATCGAAGCTCGTGCACGCGCCTGCGAACACGATCGGGATAAGCCATCTGATCATTTTTTGTTGCCCCCGAACACGTCGATGATGTCGTCCTTCGTCGTCTTGGCTCCGCCGGCGTGAGGCTTCTTCCTCATCACCACCGCGAGTGGTTGATCCTTGTCCGGAACCACCGACTTCGAGACCGGCAGATAGCCTTCGGCTTTGAACGTGAGAACAACCGGAGTGTCGCCGCGAGGAAGCTGTACCGGGCCGGGCGCCACGCCGATCGTCTGAGCGCCGACCCGCACGTCGGTTCCCTCGGGCACACTGCCGGCGATCGTCACGATCACGGCGGCGGGCGACGGCGGTGGCGCTGGCGTTGATGACGCGGCCGGGATTGGCGCCGGGGTCGGTGCGGGGGCCGGCGCGCTGGTCGGTCGTGCTTCCTTCGCGGGCGCGGACCGATCGTGATCGCCGCGCATCGCGAGCATCACCGCGATGCCGATCGCGACGGCCGCGACCCCGCCTATCCCCATGAACAGCTTGGTCCGAGACTTCGGTGACCCGGAATCGAGCGAGTCAGCGGATGCCGACGCTACCGTCTGCGCGCTGCCGACGTTCGGCGGCCGAGTCTGGAATTGCTTGAGGGCGGGTCCGGTCTGGGCGTCCCACGCGCTCGTCGGAGGCATCGTCGCGATGCCCGCTTGATCGGCGGCTTCTTCGAGGGCCCTCACCGCGCTCTTGAGATCGCTCGGGCGATCGGCGGGATCTTTTTGCATCAGCTTCAGCACGACGGCATCGATCGACGCCGGCAACGACGGAAGTCGCTTACTCGGTGGCTCGGGCTCCTCGGAGCACTGCGCCATCAAGATCGTCATGAAGTCATCGCCGTCGAACGGATACGTCCCGGTCAAGGCGAGATAGACGAGGACGCCGAACGCGTAGAGATCGGTGCGGTGGTCGACCTCCTTGCCGCGCGCTTGCTCGGGCGACATGTAATACGGGGTCCCGATCGAAACTCCGGTGCGCGTCTTGTGCTTGAGGCCTTCGTCGGATGCCATCAGCTTCGCGATGCCGAAGTCGAGGAGCTTCACCACGACGCCGTCTCCGTCTTTGCCGAGGAACACATTTTCGGCCTTGAGATCGCGATGCGCGATACCCTTCGCATGCGCCGCATCGAGTGCCTTCGCGATGCCGCGCAGGATCGGCAACAGCTCCGCGATCGCGATCTTGGACTCGCGCTCGATCAGCGCATCGAGCGTCTCGCCATCGAGATACTCCATGACGTAGTAGTGGCGCCCGTCCGGAAGCTGACCGAACGAGAAGATGTCGATGATGTGGCGATTGCGGATCTGATTGACCGCTCGCGCCTCGGCGACGAACCGCGAGACCATCTCCGGATCGACCGAGAACTTCCGCGCGAGCACCTTGATCGCG
>JAQBQF010000197.1 GCA_028287115.1 Myxococcales bacterium | reverse complement strand
GCAGGTGTCGTTTGCGGGTGGAGTGACGCACGCATCATTCGAGCAGTACTGCTGGCCGGTGCAACCGAGCACCGGTGCGTTCGTGATGCCGCAGTCCGGGTCGAGCGCGCCGCACATGCAGTTACAGGTCGTGCCGTCGTTGAAGGTGTTCGCTCCGCACGTCCACGCGTTCGGGACCGAGTTCTTGTCGAGCGTGAGCGTGCCGACGCTGAGGCACTTGCCACCGGAGACGGGCGTCGAGACGTAGGTGTCGGGGTCGATCGTGACCTCGGTGAAGGCGAGGTTCGCCGTGGAGCCCAGCAAGTGCTTCGTGCCGAGCGGGTCTTGCGTAAGCGTCAGCGTGCCGCCCGATTGATAGAACGTTCGGGCCACGCCGCCATTCGCGTCGTGTGAGAGCACGAGCAAGCAGGCGCTACAGGTCGAGAAGTTGGCCTGAGCACCGGCCGCGAGGTCGACCGTTGTACCGAGATTGGTCATGCCGGCGTCGCCGTAGAACTGGATCTCGAACGACGAAGAGCCGCCATCACCGAGATCGTTGGTCAGCGGGCCGCCCCATACGATCACCGTGTCATCACCCGGGTCGACGATGTCCTGGGCGCCGAACATCGATGCGACACACGTCTGCCCCGAGTCCGATCCACCGTCTTGCGACATCGCTCCATCGGATCCCGGCCCGGAACCATCCAGCTGGTGGCCGGCGTCTACGTCGTGCTTGGCGCTGTTACTGCTACAGGCCGCGAGCGCGATCAAGATTCCGGCCGCACAGGGAAGGGTCGACAGCAACGTTTTCATGCGCTGCGACGCTGCCAGATCGGCGTCGCGAGTTCAATCGGCTTCGGCGACGGGCGAGTGACCTCCGCTCGAGTGCTCACACTCGTGGGCAGTCGACGATTTGCTCGCCTACTTCTGCAGCTCTTGGATCGCGAGGTCGCGCTCGGCTTGCGACAGCTCGTGGAACCGGACCGGCGGCATGTGATGCGCGTCGGTCGTGGGCAGCATCAGCCGCGCGACCGCCAAGTCCTTCTCGCCTTGTGGGAGTTGATCGAGCGTGTCGATGTTGAACGCCGCGCGAGAGATCGTTTGATCGAGCTGCGAGTTGTGACACATCCGGCACATGTGCGTGAGGATGCCGCGGCCGTCGAGCCCCGGCTTCGGGCGAACCGACAGGAAAGGCAGCGTCGTGTCGAGCACCGTGTCGTTGATGTCGGGCATCTGGTCGCGCGGTAGCGTGCCCGCGATCGTCTGCTGATACGCCGCGGTCATCGCCTGGACCTTCGTCGGATCGGTGTGCGGCGTCATGAAGTATGGCACCGGGATCTCGAGACCGGCGACCGACTTCGCGTACAGCGAATCCCAGGTCGCCGAGCTGCCGCTCGATGTCATCTCGGTGTTGATCTGCAGCGTGTTGAACGCGTTCGGCTGCTGCGCGAACCCGTTATTCTGCGCGAGCTGCATCAGCACGAACGGCCGCGATGCGTAGACGTTCTGGTACGGAATTCCGCCGTAATTCTCCGCGGGATGTGCGGCTTGAAACTCGTGCACCGTCTGCAGCGTCTGCGGACGCTCGGGATAGAACCAGTGCGCCCACGGATTCTGCAGCTCTTGCATGCGCAGGATCTTCTGCGATGCGGGGCCTCCCGGCTGATGGCAGTTGAGGCAGTCGAGCGTCGTGTTCTTGATCGTCGCGTCATCGTAGAGCGAGTAGCCGGTCCAGCCGGCCTCGATCGTCGGGGTCAGCAGATCAGCGTTGTTGCAGGTCGGCTCGCATGACGGATGAAAGCGCACGAGGAAGAACCGCAGCGTATGCGCGGCTGCATCGTTCGCGACGAGCTCGACGAACGGTTCACCGCGCGAGAACGCGAGGACTTGGTATTGCGGATTCGCGCCGGAGACCGGCGCCGTCATGATGAACGCGCGCGGGTTGATCGCCGTCACGTGCCGCATCCCGATGCTCTCGGACTCGCTGTTGAGCGTGATGCGGATGTTCGGATTGATCGCCGGGTCGTTGTTCGGATTCGGCTGCACCGTGAGGCCGAGCAGCGCTTCGAGATCCGCGAGCGACGTGAGTACCGGTGGCGTGGTGCCCGCGCAAAACTTCGCGGTGATCATGTCACCGTAGTGCTTGCCGCACACGGCCGACCACTGCGCATCCCCGGTGGGCAGCCCTCCGAGCGGGTCACCGCTGCCGGGGGTGACGCTGGCATCGGCGTTATCGCTGCCACCACCGGGATTCGCCATGTCGTGGCCGCACGCGGCGAAGGAGAACAGGAGTAAGCCAAGTTTCGATAAGTCGCGCATTGGCCCCGCACCTGGTGCAACGAAGTGGCCAACGCTAACCACGCGACCTTACACGTGTGGGGACAACTGTCCTCGTCAACGACGTTGGCGATCTTCGTAGGTCGTTGTCAGTACGATCGCTGCCTCAGGGACACGATGTCATGCCGGTGATCCAAGTGCCGAGCATCGAGACCGCGAGCGGATCGACGTATGCGCTGCCGAGCGCCGGCATCCCGGGCCTACTCGAGACGAGTTGATACACGCGCGACTGCGAAGGCGAGCCGGGTACGACCACTTCACAGAGGCGGGTCTGCGACAGTGGAGTCGTGTAGCGGAAGTCTTTGATCGCGATGTGATCGGGGTTGTGGCAGTGCGCGCAGTTCGCGGCCATGTAGCCGCGCATCCGGTGCTCCGCGGTCTCCGATGGATCGTGCGGCGAGATGAACGGCACCGCGTTGGGAGATGCCGGGCCGACGCCGAGATGCGCGAGGGTCGGTAGCTGCTCCGCGATCACGCCGTTGTAATCGTTCCAGCGCTGGAGCTGCTCGGGGCGAAGCCCCAGCATCGGACCGTAGGAATTCTCGTGGCACGACAGACACTCGCTGCGGCTCGGATAGATGTGCGTATGCCAGGTGCCGTTCGAGAGCTGCCAGTCGTAGCGTTCTTCGCCGTCGGTCTGCAGATCGGCGTCGGTGCCATCGACGCGCCACTTGTAGCTGAATCCCTGCCACCCGAGCTGCGCGTCCTTGACGAGGAACCGCGTCTCGATCGCGCGACGCGTCGTGTGATCGCCGGGCGTGATCTCGAGCGCGAACTCCTTGATGATGATCGTGCCGTTCGGCGGATTCCACGCGCCGGTCGCCGAGGTCGTCATCGAGCCGCCGTCGGGCAGCGCGATCCATCGCCGCTTCTTCGCGCCGTCGGTCCACAGCTCGTTGACGATGTCGTACGGAACCAGTCCCGCATGCGGTGTCGGTCGGCCCGCGATGGCGATCGTGAAGCAGCCGGTCTGCGCCAGGTGTTGCGGAGGAGCGGTCGCGGAGATCGTGCAACCTGCGATCGAGGTCCGCTGATCGATGCCGAACGCCGCGGTCGCGGGTCCGTTGAACCGTGCGACGGAGACCCCGTTCGCCGAAAATCCGACGACCGGCGCTTGCCCGACATGCAAGGCGAGCTGCGCTCGCGCAGGAGCTGCCTCGGCGGTGGCCAAGAACGTGACGCCACCGACGACGTTCCACTTTGCGGACGCCCACTTCGCGACGATGCCGCGGTACTTGCCTTCGACGAGCTCGGTCCACGCGACGATCGGGGCACCGCTCACATCGATCGCGACCGCCGGTGCGAGCGCATCACCCTGGACATCGACGTCGAGCGTGTGCCCGAGACGCGTCCACGTCGTCGCCGTACCCGAGACCATGGCGGCGAGCACGCCGAACGATCCGGCCCACTGATCCCACGCGACGGCGATCGTCTGGTCTCTCGCGGCGAGGCTCATCCGATCGAAGCCCGACGGCGGCGCGCCGAGCACGATCGGCGAGATCGCGGTCCAGCTCGAATCGTAGCGATAGACGCGCAGTCGCGGCACGCCGCCGGTGGTGTCGATCCAGCCGACCGTGGCGCGACCCGCAGCGGGCACCGCGAGTGCGGGCTCGCCGGCGATCGCACCGGGAATCGCGAGATCGCCACCGAGTGGCTGCCAGCCGTTATTGACGAGCATCCGGACCGCGACCGTCGTGCCGAACATCGCGGCGATCGGATCGCCGCCGCTCGGTGACGCGAGCGCGACGAACGTCGCTGCGCCCGGGGATGGCAACGATGTCCAGCTTCCGTCCCAGCGTGCGACCTGTGCCTGCCCGGCTTCGCTCCACGCGACGACGGGCCGGCCGCTCGCATCGAGCGCGATCGCCGGCGAGGTTGCGTCGCTCGCGCCGAGCTCGCCACCGAGATCTCGCCAGGCGCCGCGATCGAGCATGCTGACGGCGACGTGTCGCGAACCGGCGGCTCCGACCATCCAGGCGGCGTAGACCACTCCACTCGCCGCGACCGCGAGCACCGGTGAGCTCGCCGCGACACCGCGATCGACGGCCAACCGGCTCCATGCCGGCAGCGTGAGCTGCACATCGATGGGCGCCGTCGTGACGTTGCCCGCCGGATCCGCGATCGGCCCCGACACGTGCACGGCGAGCGAGCCCATGCCGCGCGCGGCCGGATCGATCGTCACCGCGATCGTCCGGGGATTCTCGAGCGCAAGCTGCGCGGTAACAACGGTGCCGGCGACGTTCGCCGTCACGACAGCGTTTGCAAGCGATGCCGGATCGAGAGGCTCGTTGAACACCAAACGAATCGGCTCGTGAAGCCACGTGCTCGCACCCGGTGTCGGCGTGATCGAGACCAGCGCAGGTGCGGTCGTATCAGGACCGGAGGCATCGCCTGCATCTGGATCGTTCGACACGCCGCCATCTCCTGCGACATTCGAAGAATCGTTGCCGCATGCCCCGAGGCTCGTGACCAGCGCCAGGCGGAACCACACGCGATTCGACATGGGGCTGGTTCTGGCAAGTCACATGCCGCCGGCTCGGCGCTCGGCCTGCGACACGACCGCTCGGCGCGCGCGGCGGCACATCACTCGTCATCCGGCTTTCGCGTGGGGAGCTCGAGCCCGAAGCTCCTCGCAAGCGTCAAGAGTTGCGCGAGTGCCGTCGGAATGGCATCGAGAGGCCCTCCCGTTCCAGATCCGCCGATCGAGGTGTAGTTGACCGTGCCGAACTGTGCTGGAGCGCCGTCGCGATCTGCGGCAAACCGACCGTGACCAGCTCGCGCAGCGTGCGCCCTTGGCTCACCAACTGCTCGACCTCGGCGAGCCGGCGCTGCTGCGTCGCTTCGAGCTTGATCGCGCGTCTCCGCTTCTCGCCGGCGTAGCTCGAGCGCCACACCTGCCTCTCGGCGACGCGAGCTCCAGTTCCGGCTGGATCCGAATCGCAGGTAACGAGTTAGACTCCGGCATGGCCTGCGCGCGTTGCCACGCCGAAGTCACCGCCGGATCGCGGAAGTGGTGCGCGGACTGCGAGCGCAACTACGATCAGTGGGTGCGCCGCCACGCCTCCGATATTGTCTGGCAGGCGCTCTCGGGGACCGTCGTCATCATGGTTGCCGGCGTCGGGTTGCCGCTCCTCGGTGTCGGGTCTTTGGTGGCCGCGGTCGGCGCTTTCGCGGGCTTTGGAACGATCCTCGGCCTGTCCCGGCTTACGCGCCGCGTTCGACGACGCCAGTTCCTCCAGGCACCACTTCCTCGGGCGTATCTGCCGGCGCCGAAGTAACATCGAGGCGATGATCGGGATTCCGCTCGGACTCGCGGTGTTCGGTGTCGGCGAATGGGCGACGCACAAGTATCTGCTGCACGGTCTTGGCCGCGACAAGACGAGTCGATTCGCGTTTCACTATCACGAGCACCATCAAGCTGTGCGTCGCAATGGTGGCTACGATCCGGCCTACGAGGGCCCGGTGTGGAGCACGCCGACGCAAGCACGCGAAGCCATCGGCCTGGTCGCGATCGGCCTCTTGCATGCACCGCTGTTTCCGATCGCGCCGTTCTACACGTCGACGGTGTGGTACTGCCTCGCGCGCTATCGCAACAACCACCGCCGCGCGCACCTCGATCCGCAATGGGGCCGCGATCACCTGTCGTGGCACTACGACCACCACATGGGCGATCAAGATAAGAACTTCGGTGTCGTGTGGTCGTGGTTCGACAGCCTTCGCGGCACACGCGACGTGTTCGTCGGCTCCGAGAAAGAGCGCGCGCTGCATGACAAGCACGTGGTCCGCGCACGGGCCGCGAAGTCGGGCGCAGTGTTGCGCGCACAGCGGCGCAATCCGCTGCACCGGCTCGTGCGGTCGCTGTCGCGGAACATCGGGTCCGCGTAGCTCTTAGTCGATGATCGTCTTGGCGACCGAGCGTTCTGCAGTCCCCGGAAGCTCGTCGGCGGTGCGGTTGGGCATCACGATCCGGATCTCGGCGGATGGCCCCTTGGAGGCGTGCACCGGCGGGCTGTACGCCTGCCACCAAGCGAGCGCGCGCTCCTCGGTCCAGCGCTGGTCCTCGGGGATCTCGATCGTGCGCAGGCGAGCCGCGAGCGCGCGTGCGTCGGCCGGCCGCTCGTCGAGATCTTTCGCGAGACACGAGGCGATTACGGCCTCGAGCTCCGCCGGCAACCAGCCGGTCACGTGATCGCGGAGCGGTGGAACGGCCTCGTAGAGATGACGCTGCAGGAACTTGGCTTCACTGCCGTCGCGCGGGAACACTTCGCGGCCTGCGAGCAACCACCACCCGACGCAGCCGAGCGCGTACAGATCGGCCCGACCATCGAGCTGCATGCCGAGGATCTGTTCGGGCGCCATGAAGCCGGGCGTGCCGAGCATCGCGCCCACGCGCGTGAGCTTCGGCGTCTCCGGTAACGCCGTGCTCGCGGTCGACTGCGCTGGCTTCTCGTTGACCGTCTGCACGATGCCGAAATCGAGGAGCTTCGTGATGTCGAGCTCGTCGGCGGCCCGACACACGAACAAGTTCGGCGGCTTGATGTCGCGATGCAAGAGTCCCGCATCGTGGGCTTCTGCGAGCGACGCGCACGCTTGCGCGAGCAGCTCGATCACGCGCCCGGCGGGTTGCGCTCCGTACCGGGCCACGAGCGACTCGAGATCGAGCCCGTCGAGGAGCTCCATCACATAATAGAAGATGCCTTCGACCGTGACTCCGAAATCGAAGATCGCGATCGTGTGCCGCGACTTCATCGAGGCCAGCGTTTGTGCTTCCCGCCGAAATCGTTCGCGCACGTCGGCGACCGACTTCGGATCGTCGAGCACCTCGGGACGGATCAGCTTGATCGCCGCTTCACGCGCGAGCAGCCGATGCTCCGCGCGCCACACTTCGCCCATGCCGCCGGTGCCGAGCTTCGACACGAGCCGATAACTGCCGAGCTCGCGAGCGCGCGCTTCGGCCGTGCGTGCTTGCTCGCGCGACGCCGCGACCTGTTTACGCATGCGGACGAGGTTCCACGCGAGGACGAGTGCGAGACTCAACGCGATCGCGAGTGCACCTCCGCTCGCGATGATGCTCGAACGCTCGAGTGCGTGGGTCGGACCGAGCAACGTTCGGGTCGGCACCACGGTCGCGACGAACCAATCCAGGGGAACCGTGACGCCCGCGCGCTTGCCACCGATCGGCGTGACGCGCGCGAGGTACGCACCGTCGCGGGTGTCGAGCTCTCGAACGTCGTCGGTGAGTTGCTCGGCGAGCACCGCATCGAGGGCGGGATCGTGAACATCCGTGCTGCGCAGGAGCTGGCCGCCTGCCGGAGTCGCGAGCTGCGCCGCCGAAGAGGCGAGGATCGTCCCATCGCGCTTGAACACGAACGATCGCGCTTCGTCGAGTGCCGGCTTCGCGATGAACCGAGACAGCGCGCCGACATGAAAATCGACCGTGATCACGGCGCGCAACGCGTGAGCCTCGTCGTAGACCGGCTCGGTACAAGTGATGCCGGTCTCGTGGCTCTTGAAGAACGTGTACGGCTCGGTCCACGCGCGAGCGCCGGTCGAGGCCGCGAGCCGATAGAACTCGCGCGTCCGCGGATCGTACTGATTGGGTTCCGTGCGCACCGGAACGAGCTGTTCGCCTTCGATCGAAAATCGCCGAACGTAGTGCTCCGCGAGCGTACTCTCCTGCGCTTCGATCCCGCCCTCGGGTGTCAGGTACGCGCCGCGAAACGTGCCGTCTGGGAAGCTGATGCTGAGATACGCGACCCCGGGCCTTCCGACGAGCAGGTCGTGCAGCCGGCGCAACACGTCCTCGAGCGGCCGCTGCTCGTCGGCAAGCACGCGCACGCGACCGATCAGCGGCTCCGCTTGATCGAGCGCGAACGCGACGTCCGCTTGCACGCTCGCGGCTTGATCCGAGAGCTCGCGGCGAGCCATCGCCTGAGAAGCCGAGCGCGTCGCATCGCGCCCGACGAGCAGAACGCCGACGCCGACCGCGACGACGAGCAACGGAACCGTGACGAGCACGCCGACCGGCGACGCGAGCGCGCGGCCGATCCGGACCGAGCTGCGGACGTCGGTCGTCGATTTAGTCACGCGACTCGTAGACCGTCTTGGCGGGAAGCTCGAACGCGGTCAGGAACCCGCCTTTCCCGCAGGCGGTGTCGAGCCCGATGCACGCGGGGCCGGCCCACATGTCCGTCGGATCTTCAGGCGTGTGAGTCGACAGCTCGTTCGGTAACGTGCGCGTCGTCGTGTGCCCGAACACGACGAGCTTGCCGCGGTAGTTCTCGAAGAAGTCGCGGTCGCGAAGCCACAGCAGCGCGCGCTGCGGCTTGACCTCGCGCGGATGCGGGAACGCGGCATGCTGGCGCTTGATCCCGGCGTGCACGTAGATCGCGTGCTCGTCCTCGTAGAAGAACGGCAGCGTGCGCATCCACGCCAACACCTCGGTGGGGATGAACGTGCCCGCGATCATGCCGTCGATTTCTTCGTTGGTCGGAAAATCGTCGTCGCCGGGAATCGGCTCACCGCGAAACGAGCGGTAGCACTCGAGGCAGCCATTGCCGCGCGGCAACACGAACTCGGCCCAACCCTTGTCGACGACCTGTAGCCACGCGTCCTCGTGATTGCCGCGAAGCGGAACGACCTTCGCGGGGCAGGTCCGGATCAGCTCGAGCAGCCACGCGACGACTCCCGCCGAGTCCGGACCTCGATCGATGTAATCGCCGAGGAACACGACCGTGTCGTCGGAGGTAAGAGCGGGCAGGCGGGAGAACAGCTTCCGCAAGGCCGCGAGATCACCGTGGATGTCGCCGATGGCAAAGGTCCGACCCGACACCACGTCATCTTAGTGTAGGAACCGGCGACATTCGCGGGCTGAGCTGTCGGTTCTCGCAACGATCGCGTTTCGATATTTCAGCTGCTTACGGTGGCACGGGCTGTGGAACAATAGAGGCCATGGTGCTCCGTCTGCTCGCGTTTGCTCCATTGCTCATCGCCGCCACCGCGCACGCACAAGCGCCGGGTGACACGGTCGTGGTCGCGCCGCCATCGCTCGCGCCACCGGTCAACCCTTGCGGGTATTCCGCTGCACGCGAGCCGGTGATGGCGCATCGCTGGGCGATCGGGTTCTCGGTCGGCTCGCTCGCGATCGCGCCCGACGCCGCGCCCGATAACAAGACGCAGTTCGGCGTCGGCGAGCTGTCGCTGCGGTTCCGCGCGACGCCGCACCTCGAGCTCGAGGCCGCGCTCGGCGGAGGACGCGAACAGCTCGCCGACGGCACGCAGGGCGATCGTCAAGTCAACATGGGCCTCCTCGCGGCACGTTATCGATTCAGCATCGAACAGCCTTGGAACTTCTGGCTGATGGCGGGCTTCGGCGCGATCTCCGTCGCGAGTCAGTATGCGAGCCAAGACGAGCTCAAGGCGAACCAACGCCCGCTGGGCGAATTCGGCGTCGGCATCGAACGCCGGTTCCGGAGATTCGCGCTCCAGGCCGAGCTCCGCGGCATCGGCGTCGGCCCGCCGCAGGATCAGGCGCAAGGCGCACCGCCGCCCGTCATGGGCGCGCCGGGCAAGCCGTCTGGCCAACCGCCAACGCCGCCGTCGGCGATGAGCACGGACAGGCAGTCGGGTGGCCTGATGACGATCGGCGCGAGCTACTACTTCTAAGGGTCAGACACTACTTGCATCACTTGTCGCCGGTTTTCGGCCACAACTGAGGCGATCCTTCGTCGTCTGGCCGGGTTTCGGCTGCAAGTAGTAGAAGTAGTGTCCTTCGCTACGGCGCGTCGACGGCGGCTTGGATCGCGGTCTGTACGACCTTGGCGAAGCGAGCCCGGACCGCTTCGTCGAACTGCGACGTGTACGGTAGGTGGATGAAGCCGGCGTGGCGGCCGGTCATCGCACCGATGTCGGCGAACATCACGTTGTTGCAGATGTAGCGGCCGGGATCGCGGCTGTGCTCGGGAGCCTCGCCGATCGCGACGAGCGCGTGCTCGATCGCGTCGATCGGAAGGAGCGTATCGCGGGTTGCTGCGGCGGTCGCGTCGATCGGCATCGCCGCGCGGATCACGCCGCGATTGTCGGGAACGCCGCCGGCGACCTCGCCGGTGTCTTGCAGGTTGTAGGCGACTTCTTCGAGCGCGATCGCACCGCCACCTTGGCCGAAGCTGATCACGATGTCCGGTGCACAACGCATGATCGCATCGGTGACCTCGGCAGCCGCGCGATCGTATTCGACGGGCATCACGAGACGCATCACCTGCGCACCGTGCAGTGCCGCGGGATCGAGCGCGGTGACCGCGACGCCGGAGACATTCTCGTGCGAGGCGTCGGCCGGGAACGGTTGAAATCCGGTGACGATCACCTTCTTGCCGTTCGGATCGCCTTCGTAGTGGCACGCCGGGGTCACCTGGAGGAGTTGCATGCGCGCGGCTTCACCGGCGCGCAGCTCGAGCTCGGTGACCGCGGCGCGCGCTTCCAGCAGGTCTCCGACCCCGACATCGATCAGCGTGCGATACGCGGTCGTCGTCTTGGTCGCGTGACCCGATGCGAGCAGCGCTTGCAGACGCGCCGTGATGTCCACGCCGTTGGCGGTGATGCGATCGACCTTGTGATTGCGCGGCAGCTCGAACGTGATGTGATCGGTATCGGCGATCGCGCCCGAGCCGGGCGACAGCACGAGCCCGAAGCGCTTCGGAAACACTTCGATGTAGTCGACCTCGAGCTGAGCTCCGGGCGCGGGCGTGAGTCGCACGCGAACGGGCTTGCCGTCGCTCGACCACGAGACGGGCAAGTCGAACCAGCTATCGAGATGGCGGACGCGTGAAGACGTCAGCGTGTCGTGCGCGATCACGGTGTCTTGATCGAGGATCTCGATCGTGAGGACGTCGCCGGTATGCGCGTGAACGCGGACACGCGTGCTCGCGACGAGGTCGCCGGTCTGCTCGCCGCCCGCGAGTGCGCCGATACACGCTGCTGCGATGCTCGTGTTTCCACAGATCGCCGACGCGTGGGTGACGACCGCGTTGAGCGGATGACCGGCACCATCGAACTTGCCATCGAGAAAATCGCGAAACAGACCCGCGTTCGGGTCGGTTGGGGGCTCCGGCGTCACCGCGCAGCCGCCGTAGAAGATCGCCGTCGCGGCCACCGCGATCAGCGCCAGGACGGCTGGCAACGTGTAACCCGTGAGAGAACAGTCCTGGCTACGCATACTGCAAGGCCGGGAAAGAGCAGGGGTCGTGCCATCGAGTGAGCTCGATCGTTCCACTAGTTGCCCGCGTCCCAGCGGCAGCTCCAGTAGCCATGGCTGGGGAGACCAGCCACTCCTGCGTAGCCAACCTCGCGTAACGATTCATCGCCGGAGCCGCCGTTCCCCCTTGCCTAAGGCGCGCCACACGCGAGCCACTCGGCGAGCTTATCGCGCTCGTCGGGCGGCGGATCCACCGGTCCCGGTGGCATCGAGGTATTGGTCGCGGCCGCGCGCACGAAGATTCGATCGGCCCGGTGATGAACGTCTTCGATCGTGTCGAACTGAAAATTCTCGGGCGCGCCGTGTCGCGAGCCCGCGCTGGCGGAGTGGCATGTGCTGCAATTCGTGTCGATGAACCGTTGGCCGAACGACGCGTAGGTGAGCGTCGTGCCCTGCGGCGGACAGGGATAATCCTGGATCTCGAGTGGCGCGGTAGCGCAAGACGCCAGCAGCGCGAGCGCGAGTCGCTTCACTTCGTCCTCGCGAAGTCATAGGTAAAGCCGACCGAGAGGCCGGCGCTCGTCATCCAATGCGGGCCCTTGTCGGTGTCCATGAACATCGTGCCGTCGAGATCGAACGCGACGTAGTAGTCGCCGTGGCCGTGCGTCTTGACGGGTAGCGCGAGCGAGATCCCGGCGCGCTCGCCCATGCGATGCCGGATGCCGTCACCGACGCCGAACAGCGACCCGAATGGTTGTTCCATCACCGCGGCGCGTGGTTCCTCGTGCTGGTGAACCAAGCCGAGCGAGCCGGTCAGCCGCAGCGGGCCGAGCGCGTGACGCAGCACCGCGTTGAACGAGAAGTAGCTCATGAACCGATCGTCGACCTTCGCGTACTGCTCTTTTCCGATGAAGCTCGCGCCGATCCACGGGCGAATCAGCCAGGTCGCGGCGAGCGCTGCACCGCCGCCGTGATCGTCGGGCCAACCGGTGGTGGTCGCTTGTAGCCCGAGATCGAGATCGAGCTCACCGGCAGAGGCGCTGCGCGCGCCGAGGGCGAGCATCACGAGAGTCGCGAAGAGTTTCATGCGGCAGCACATGGCAACGGCCGTGCCGCCAACGTTCGTTCACGATCTGTCGTCGGCCGTACTCCCTGAGCCTACGTCGCTGTCGATTGGCGAGAATCGGCAGCCGTGTTTCACCACACCATGGTCCGACCTTTGCTCGTGACGTGAGCATCGCGTGAAGGCGCAGAAGCACTCGCTTCGCGCCTGCGAGAACACGGTGTCCTCACGGCCGACGAGCTCGCGACCTCGAAGACGTTCCGCGATCTGCTCGCCGGCGATGTCAACGTGCTCGCACCAGACGGCACGCCGCGGACGCCATCGCTGCAGATCTCGCTGGGCATCGCGTTTCACGCGGTGCGGATTCGCTAAGACGCGGCGCGATCCGAGATCAGCTGATGCTCGACGAGCCGGCGATAGGTGCCGCGCCGATCCATCAGCTCGTCGTGGGCGCCTTGCTCGACGATTCGCGAGCCTTCGATCACCACGATCCGATCGGCGTCGCGAACCGTGCTGAGCCGATGAGCGACGATGATCGTCGTACGGCCTTCCATGATCCGCGCGAGCGCGACTTGCACGGCGGCTTCGCTCTCGGCGTCGAGGTTCGAGGTCGCTTCGTCGAGGACGAGCACGCGCGGGTTCGCGATCAGCGCGCGTGCGAGCGCGACACGTTGCTTCTGACCGCCGGACAGCTTCGTGCCGCGTTCGCCGATCAGCGTGTCGTAGCCGTCCGGAAAGCCGGAGATGAACTCGTGCGCATTGGCGTCGCGCGCGGCTTGTTCGATCTCGAGCTGATTTGCACCCTCGCGGCCATACGCGATGTTTTCGCGCACGCTGCCGGAGAACAGCACGGGCTCTTGCGCCACCATCGCGATCGAGCGCCGTAGATCTTGCAGCTTGAGATCGCGGACGTCGACGCCCTCGAGCGTGATCCGACCCGAGCTCGCATCGTAGAACCGATAAAGCAGCGACAAGATTGTCGATTTGCCAGCGCCGGATGGACCGACGAGCGCGATCACCTCGCCGGGCTTGACCTCGAGATCGACATCGACGAGCACCGGTTGACCCGGCCTCGCCGCGTACGTGAAGTTGACGCGCTCGAACCGGATCGCGCCCTTGCCTTCCGGCAGCGGCTTCGCGTGCTCGGGATCGCGGATCTCGGGAACCGTGTCGATCACCGCGAACAGGCGATCGGTCGCACCGGCGGCGCGCTGCAGTGACGCCCACAGCCCGGCGAGATCGGCGACCGCACCCGCGACGATGAACGTATAGAGGAAGAACGAGGTCAGCTCTCCGGCCTTGAGATGACCGGCGATCAGCTCGCGGCCGCCGAGCCAGACCACCGCGGCGATCCCGACATATCCGGCGGTCATCGCGGTCGAGAAGAACCACGCGCGCGAGCGGACGAGATCGAGCGTCTTCTTGAACGCGCCCTCGACACCGGCGCGATAGCGCGATGCTTCGTGTTGCTCGCGGACGAACGCCTGCACCGTCGCGATCGCGCCGATCGATTCCTGCACGTGACCGGAGACCTGCGCGAGCTGGTCCTGCACGCCGCGCGTCATCTTGCGGATCTTCCGGCCGAAGAACACGGTCGACAGGACGATCGGTGGAACGATCGCGAGCATCAACAAGGTCAGCTTGACCTTGATCACGAACAGCATCACGAGCGCGCCGAGCATCTGCACGGCGTTTCGGGTCGCCATCGAGAGATCGCTGCCGACGACGTCTTCGATCACGGTGACATCCGAAGCGAGCCGCCCGACGAGCTCGCCGCTCCGGCGTTCGTGAAACCACGCGAGCGGAAGCGTGAGCACGCGATCGACGACGAGGCCGCGCAGGTCGGTGACGACTCGCTCGCCGAGCCAACTGATGCTGTAATGCCGCAGCCACACGAGCGCGGCATTGAGCGCGAACAGACCGAGTAGCGCCGCGACGATCAGATCGAGGTCATCGGTCTGATGCGAGCCGTTGCTCATCCCGATATCGATCGCGTAGCGCGCGGCGAGCGGGTACGACAGCGTGATCGCCGAGGCACCGAGCAGCGTCGCGACGGCGAGCACGAAGCGGGCGCGATGCGGCCTGATCAGCGCCGTCAGTCGCCACAGCACGGCCAGGCGCCGGCGTTCGCGCGGCTTGCCATCCGGACCTTCGTCCTCTGCCGGATCGACATACGGTGCGCGACTCGGTTGCGCTGGTGTCGTGCCGCTCATCCCTGGGGACCTGCATAGCGCGCAAGTCCGCCGGTGTCACGTATCCCGTTGATCCTCCACGACTCGCGTTTGCGCGATCGCGTGCAATGCGTTGTCAGTTCGGCAGCGCGGGTCTCGCACGGACTCCGAGAGCAGCGACGAGATGACACGCGCTCGCATGCGCCATTTCATGGATTCGCACGAGTATGCTCGGGCCCCGTCGTTGCAATTCGCGGAACGGTCGGGTGTCAGCGGGAATAGACATCGAGGTGAACATGCGGGCTCTGGTTCTTGGATTCGTGATCGCCGCCGGCTGTAGCTCGCCGGCAAAACCTGTCACGCCGCTGCGTCCGGCTCCTGAGCCGGTCGCGACGCCGGTACCCGCGCCGCTTGCGAGCGATCCGCTCGCGCAGCTGACTCCGCTCGATCCGCAGATCAAGCTCGGTCATCTCAAGAACGGGCTCACTTACTACATCATGAAGCACCAGAAGCCCGAGCGACGGGCTTCGCTGTGGCTCGCAGTCAACGCCGGTTCGGTGCTCGAGGACGAAGACCAGCGCGGGCTCGCGCACTTCTGCGAGCACATGGCGTTCAACGGCACGAAGCGATTCCCGAAGCAGGCAATCGTCGATTACATCGAAAAGGTCGGCATGCGGTTCGGCGCGGACGTCAACGCGTACACCTCATTCGATCAGACGGTCTACATGCTGACCGTCCCGACCGACGATCACGGTGTGCTGATGAAGGGCTTCGACATCCTGCGCGACTGGGCGGGCGACGTCAGCTTCGATCCCGTCGAGGTCGACAAGGAGCGCGGTGTCGTTCTCGAGGAATGGCGGCTCGGACGCGGCGCGTTCGCGCGCATCGAGGACAAGCAGTTCCCGGTGATCTTCCAGGGCTCGCGCTATGGCAAGCGCTTGCCGATCGGCGAGCCCGAGATCTTGAAGACGGCAAAGCCCGACACGCTCGTGCGTTTCTACAAGGACTGGTACCGGCCGGATCAGATGGCGATCATCGCCGTCGGCGACTTCGATGCCGAAGCGATCGAGAAGGAGATCACGGAACGCTTCGGGACGCTCGTCGGTCCCGACAAGCCGCGCGCACGTGAGGTCATTCCGGTGCCGCACGATCAGCCACCGACGGTGATCGCGACGACCGATCCGGAGATGCCGTTCTCGCAGGTCACGATCTACGACAAGCTGGATCATCGCCCGGAGCTGACCAAAGGCGATTATCGACGGATGCTCGTCGAGGGCATCTATCACGCGATGCTGCGCGCCCGGCTCCAGGAGCTCGCGCTCGATGCGACCTCCCCGTTTCTGTCCGCGGGATCGGGCACGACCTCGTTCGTGCGGACGAGCGATCTGTTCTTCCGCAGCGCACAGGCCAAGGAAGGCAAGCTGCCCGAGACCCTCTCGACGTTGTTCCGCGAGATCGCGCGCGTCGAGCGCCACGGCTTCCTGCCGAGCGAGCTCGAGCGCGCCCGCAAACAAACGCTGAGCGATGCCGAGAACAGCGCGCTCGAGTGGGCGAAGACCCCCGACCCCGACATCGCCGACGAGATCACGCGACACTTCTTCGAGCACGAACAGATGGGCGGCCGCAACACGGAGCTCGCGTACGACCGCGAGCTGTTGCCGACGATCACGCTCGACGAGCTCGATCACCTCGCGCGCAACTGGGGTGGCGAGCACGGCCGTGTGATCGCGATCAGCGGACCGGCGGCTGCGAAGCTACCGACCGACTCAGACGTGCAGTCGCTGATCGCGACCTCGACCGCGCTGTCGATCGACCCGTGGAAAGATGATGGCGCGGATCGCCCGCTGATGGCGACCAAGCCGACACCGGGTCAAGTCACAGCGACCACGCACGACGACCAGGCCGATGCGACCGTGTGGACGCTGAGCAATGGCGTGCGTGTGGTCGTCAAACCGACGACGTTTCAGAATGACGAGATCACGTTCGACGGTTGGCAGCTCGGTGGTAGCTCTCTCATCTCCGATAAAGACTTCGTTCATGCGCGGTTTGCAGGCGACATCGTCGGCGCATCCGGGGCCGGAGACTTCGATCCGATCGCCCTTCGCAAGGTGCTCGCCGGCAAGGTCGTCAACGTGTCGACGGCATTCGAGGAGCTGACGCAATCCGTCGAGGGTTCTGCGCGACCCGCCGATCTCGAGAGCGCGCTGCAGCTCCTGCACCTCCGATTGACCAGCCCGCGCAGGGACCAGCGCGCCTTCGATCAATGGAAGCAAGAGCAGCTGGAGTGGGTGCGACACAAGGACCTGTGGCCCGAGGTGAAGTTCTTCGACGAGATGAACGCGGTCGAGTCCGGCGATCACCTGCGGCGCCGCCCGGCGACCGAGACGACGATCCAACAGGTCGATCTCGACAAAGCCCTCGCGATCTATCGCGACAGGTTCTCCGACTTCACCGGGTTCTCGTTCGTGTTCGTCGGCAATCTCGATCTCGAGAAGCTGAAGCCACTCGTCGCGATCTACCTCGGCAGCTTGCCGGCGAAGGGCCGCAAGGAGCACTGGAAGGACATCGGCATCAAGTATCCGACGACCAAGATCACGAAGAGCATCCTCGCGGGCACGGAGCCGAAGAGCTTCGTGTCGCTATCGATGACGGCTCCCGACAAGTGGACGCTCGAAGGTCAGCGCGATGCGCAGATCCTCTCGATGGTGCTCCGGATCCGGATGCGCGAGGTCCTGCGCGAGGACATGGGCGGTGTCTATCACGTGTCGGTGTCCGCGTGGCTCGGGCGCGAGCCAACCCAGCGGCACGGGTTCAGCGTGTTCTTCGGTTGCGATCCTGCCAACGTCGACAAGCTTCGCAGCGCGGTGTTCGACGAAGTCGCGAAGATCGCCAAGGACGGCATCGGCCCTCTCTACGTCGAGAAGGTCACCGAGCAGCTCCGCCGCAAGCACGAGACCGATCTCGAAGAGAACCGCTGGTGGCAGAGCCAGCTGCACGACGCGTACTACTTCGGCGACGACTTCAAGGCGCAGACCGACGTCGAGGCGGTCGAGAAGCGCGTGACGAGCGCGAATATCAAAGCCGCCGCGCGACGGTTCTTCGACACCAAGAACTTCGTGCTCGGCGTGATGCGTCCGAAGCTTACGGCTTCGCCGGCGCCGGTTCCGTCGCCGGGAGCAGCACGGCCTCAGCGTACGCCTTCCGATCGAGGTAGTGCTTCGCAGCGGCCTTGACGTTATCCGCGGTCATCCGCGCGATCATCTTGCTCGGATCGAGCACGATCGCCGGATCGTCGCCGTAGCGATACGCGGACGACAGCCACGACGCCCAGAAGCCGTTCTTGCGCATCTCGGTCTCTCGTGCGCGCAGGAACGTCGCCTTGACCTTCGCGAGATAGTCGTCGGGGATGCCGTCCTTCGCGACCTTGTCCATCTCGGCGAACGCAGCCTTGACGAGCTCGTCGACGCGCGTCGGGTCGCAACCGAACCGTAGGGTGAAGCTGCGCTCTTGATGCGGCGACCGAGCGAGCGATCCGTACGCGCCAACCCCGTACACGCCGCCCATGTCCTCGCGCATGATCTCGCGGAGCCGAATCGACAGCACCTGACCGAGGATAAACAGGTCGCGATCCTTGTCGCGCGACCAGGCCTCGTCGCCGTGGAAGTCGATGATCACGGACGCCTTCGGCTCCTGGCCGAGCTTCCAGGTCTTGGTCACGACGCCGCCGAGCTTGCGAATCTTGAGATCTTTCTCGGTCTCTTTGCGGCCCTTCGCCGGGAGGCTCGCGAGATACGTCTCGACGAGCGGCTTCAGCTTGGCGACGTCGACCGCGCCGACGATCACGAACGTGAAGTCAGACGCATCACCGAACCGCGCCTTGTAGAACGCGAGCGCCTTGTCGAGGTTGACCTTCTCGATGTCGGTCGGCTCGGGGATCGTGCGCCGGATGTTGTTCTTGTAGAGCGCGGCGACGGTCTCGCGGTGGAACTTCGCCTCCGGCGAGCGCATCGCGTTCGTCAGCTGTTCGATCGAGTTGGCCTTCCAGACGTTGAACGCCTGCTCGTCCTTGCGCGGCGCCGTCATCCGCAGGTGGATCAACTGGAACATCGTCTCGAGATCGTGGGCCGAGCCGCGCGCGTTCACCGACTCGGTCGTCTCCGAGATCCCCGTCGCTACGTTGACCTCCTTGCCGGCGAGCACCTTGCCGAGTTGCTCGGCATCGAACTCGCCGACACCGCCGGCCTGCACGACCTCGTCTGCGAACCGTGCATCGTTGTACTCCTTGTCGCCGACGGTCGCTTCACCGCCGGGCGAGCTTCCCGAGATCGCGACCGCATCGACCTCGTAGTCGGTCGGCTTGACGATCACGCGTGCGCCGTTGGACAGCGTCCACTCGGTGACTCCGACTGCATCGTTCTTGGTCTCCTTGACGATCTTGCCGGCCGTTGGCGGCTTCGCCATCAGCGCCTGCTGGCTCGTCTTGTCTTCCCAAGGCTTGATCTCGAGCTTCGAGACCTCGTCGATGATCGCGAGGGCACGCTCCTTGGCCGGCAGCGGCTTGCCTTCCGGACCGCTGATCACGATCACGCGGTTGTCGCCACCGGCGAACTTCTTCGCGAGCCCGTTGAGCTCGTCGACCGTGATCTCCGGCAGGATCGAGAGCGTCAGCTCTTTCTCCTTCGTGCCGCCGACCATCAGCTCGCTCTGAAAGAAGTTACGCGTGATCTCCTGCGTGAAGGACCGACTGTCCTTGGTTGCTTCGGTCTCGGCGTTCTGCTCGAAGCTACGCTTGAGGTTCGTGCGTGCACGCTCGAGCTCGGTCGCCGTGATGCCGAACTTCTCGATGCGAAGGACCTCGGTCATCAGGACACGCAGCGCGTCTTCGACCTTGCCGGCCTTGGCTTGCGCGAACCGATCGAAGCTATCGATGTCGCGCGTCGTCGGATCGAAGCCCCCGGCCGCGAACATGAAGGGTGCATCGGGCTTGCGCGCGAGGCTCGACAGCCGCTCGTTGAGGATCGCCCCGTAGAGCTGCTCGCCGATGCCGCGCCGGTAGTCCTGCATCGACGACATCGGGCGATGTGCCGCGAGGTTCGATACCTCGACCGAGGTCGAAGGAACTTCCTTGTCGGTCTCGATCGACACGCGGGTGCCAGTCGCCGCGGGCAGCCCACCGCTCGGCCGAGCACGCTCTTTCTCGGGATTCGTGAGATCGCCGAAGCGCGCCTTGATCTCCTTCTCCATCGTCGCGGTATCGAAATCGCCGACGGCGATCACCGCCATCAGGTCCGGACGATACCAGTCCTTGTAGAACCGCGTCAGTGCTTCGGGCTTCCCTGCCTTGATGATCTCGGGCAGACCGATCGTGATGCGATTGGCGTAGCGCGAACCGGCGAACAGCGCCTTCGCGTGCTTGTCGAACAGGCGCATCTGCGCGCCGCGTCCGAGCCGCCATTCTTCGAGCACGACGCCGCTCTCTTTCGAGATCTCGGTCGGGTCGTAGCTGACGTTGCCCGCCCAGTCGCGAAGGATATCGAGTCCCTTGCCGACGAAGCCTGCATCATCGGTTGGAACCTCGAGCTGATACACGGTCTCGTCCCAGCTCGTGTACGCATTGAGGTCGGCGCCGAACCGCATGCCGATGCCCTCGAGGTACTTGACGATCGCGTCCTTCGGGAACCGCTTCGTTCCGTTGAACGCCATGTGCTCGTCGAAGTGCGCGAGGCCGCGCTGGTCCTCGTCTTCTTGCACCGAGCCCGCGTTGACCGCGAGCCAGAGCAGTGCGCGCTTCTCGGGCTTGCCGTGCTTCAAGATGTAATAGGTGATGCCGTTGGGGAGCGTCCCCTTCTTGACCTCGGGCCACAGCGGCATCGGGATCAGATCAGGGTTGACCTGAGCGGCAGGTCCCGGCGCCGGGCCCTTTGCACCTTCGGCGGCGCTGATGGCCGCGGGAGTCCTATCAGGAGGTGTCGCGGGATGCGAAGACGAGCTTCCGCAGGCTGCGATCACCGCAAGAGAAACCATGAGCAG
>JAQBQF010000070.1 GCA_028287115.1 Myxococcales bacterium | reverse complement strand
CCACGTGACCACGCCAGCGGTGGCGACCACGCCGCGATCACGCTCGTCGAATACGGTGACTACGAATGCAGCTTCTGCGGGCGCGCGTATCCGATCATCAAGAACATACGGCGCCTCCAACTTGCCGACGACGCTCCACTGAAGATGCCCCCTCCTCGGTTCCGGTCATTGTCGGATGACGAACGAGAGCTCGTGATCGCCGAGCTCGCCAACTAACCGCATATTCCCGCCGTCGCACAGAGCACCGCATTGTCCCCCGGTGAGGGACGCCGCGTTCATGGCGGCGTGTCCCGCATGATCACCCAACAAATGCGTCGGCACATGTGAAACGGGTGTCGTCATCGTTTGCCTCGTCCGTACGGCAGGAACTTAAACTCTAGCAACCGACGAACGTGTGAGCCCGTGGGGCCGATCCCTGTCCCACGACGAAATGCACGGGTGCCAGTCGGTCGGTGTATGCTCCAAAGACCATGAGCCGAACCGTAGAAGAGTGGATGCGAGTCGAATACGCGCCCGTCAGCGGTGAGATGCGCTGGGTCGCATTGCTCCCCGATCGCAGTGGTGGCCATTGCCTCGACGAGGACGAAGCACTCACTGTGCTTGCGGAGCGTGGTCCCGACTATCACCACTGGCTTTGGGGCTCGAAGTAGCTACGAACCGGCAGAGCGGTCGTCGGCGGCACGCGCAGCGCTCATGGCTGCCAGCTGCACGCAGAAGGCAGCGACCTTGTTCGAAGGAACCAGCGCGAGCTGACACTCGGCCGCACTGAGCAGACCGCACCGAGCTGCTCGTAGAGACGCTCTTCGGTTTCGAGCGTCTGCTCGCCAAAGCCCTCACCAACTTCTTCTGCGATCCGTAGCGGCGCGTCGCCGGGCAACGTGACTTGCGCCCAGCGCGCGCGCTTGTTGCGATCAGACTCGACCAACTGCAGTGTTCCGGCCTTCGCGGTCAGCTTGCGGTGCCGATGCTTCGTGATCGAGTGCTTCAGCTCTGCGTCGGCGTTCGCCATCCACTTCACGACGAACTGATCGGTGAACATTTCCGCGGAACGCTCCATCGATTCCCATTGGTCGGGGTAAGGACGGCCGATCGACCGATGCTTCTGCTCGGCCGCCCCGACGACCGCGATCGTGAGGCCGAGCATCTCGCGCAGGCTCTCATCCGTGGACGTGCCGCTCGCTACCTTGCCCGCGAGCTGACCGAGCTGGTCATGCAGGACGAAGCTCACGACGCGTTCGGCTTCATCGAGCGACGGGACGTTCTTCGCTGAGGTCTTCGAGTGCCGCTCCAAAGCGCGATCGAAAGCTCTCGATCGGCGCTCCCGCCGTGGATCCCCAAGTGGTGTGGAGCGAAGCCGTCGATCGTCTAACTATGGAGCGGGAGAAGGGATTCGAACCCTCGACGTCAACCTTGGCAAGGTTGCACTCTACCACTGAGTTACTCCCGCAGTTGGTAGGGGCCTTTTCTAGCTACCGGGCGCCTGCAAGTCAAGCGGCAACCCCAAGATCACCCTTGGCCGACGGGAGTTAGGCGTTGGCGACCGATGAATTTCGGCGCTGCGTCGCCCTGAAGCGCTCACCGCGATCTCGTGCGCACCGCCGGTTCATGCCTCGCAAGGACGCGAGCTGCCGCCACAGCGTGGACACGTCTGCTTCGAGGCAGCCAAACAGCGACAGCAATGTCGCTGCCACCCTCGAATGTTGAGAGGACATCGGATCTCGGGTTCACTCGCAGGCCTTCCGTGTTCGGTCGGCGTGGCACGAGGCTTTGATGCGGGAGAGGCCATGCGAGCGATGGCGGTCGTCCTCTGCTTCGTCTCGACCCGCGTGTTCGCGCAGCCGGCGTCTACACCGGTCGAAGAAACCGAAGTCGACGAGTCGTTCGAAGCCGCCGCACGCGTCGGGCTCGCCGGCGTACATAACTGGGATGCCCAAGACGCAGCAGATCCGGGCACGGTAGCGTTCTTCGACGGGCGAGGTCGGCGTGCGCGCGAAACCGCACTTGACGATCGCCGCGTTCGCCGACTACGTGCCGTATCACGCTGGACTCGGCGAAGTTTTCAACGGTGGGCCGTTCGATACCCGCGGCAGGCTGCTAGACATCGGCGCGCGGTTTCATGCTCGGGTCGGGCCCCTTATTCGTCTGGCTCGGGGTCGGCGTCGAGGATCAACGCGAGACCGGAACCCCTGTACGATCCGGCGTGTCGGTGCAGACCCGGACAGTGAGCGGCATGCTGTTCGAGGTTCACAGCGGCTTCACCGTTTGGCTGCCGGGTGGTGTCGGATGATTTCGGCGCGCGTCGCGATCGGCGTGCAGTTTCATTGATCGATGATCGCCGCCGCAGCAGCGGGTCGTCGGCCGTAACTCGCGGAATGCGTACGTGCCTGGCGAGCCGAACGTTCCCGCGGGAACGTGTTTTGAGTCGGCCTCGTCCACAGCGGCGGAAGTGGCTGGCGCCGCAAGCCGTCGATCGACGACAACTGCTAGCCGCGAGCGCGCGCGTGATCTGCGGCGGTGCGTAGCCAAGCGCGGACTTGATCAGCGGGCAGATCTTCGAGAGCGCGAAGCTTCAAGTGGCGGCCGCCCTTGGCGGCGCCTTCGAGTCGGTGGTCCGGATCTTTGTAGATCGCCGGAGGGCCCGCGAGGATGAGGTTCACGTGCGACTTGTGGCCGCCGAGCGCGCACATCATCGTATCGCCGACCATGAAGAAGGGCTGTCCCCACTTGATCGACGATGACGCGTCGGGGACGACCTCTTCGACGAGAGCGCGCAGCTTCTCGAGGATCGGGCGGAGCGGGGCAGGTTGCTTCTTGAAAAAGCCATCGATCGGTTGACCGAGGTCGGCACGCGGCGCGGGCTTGCTCGGCGCAGTGGACCGCTTGCTTGCGGGTGATTTCTTCGCGGCGGAGGTCTTGGTGGCGGGCTTCTTGGCCGCCGGCTTCGTAGCTGTCTTCACACCAGGGATGATGCCACGACTCACGCGACGAGCACGATCACCTCGACCGATCGAGGACGGCATTTCGGCGCAGCACAACCGCGCAGCCGATCACGATCGCGACCTCCGCGCTGATCCAGATGAGTTGACGCGTGTCGGGGCTGCCGTCGATCGCGAAGCCGATGAGCCGCGCCGTGCCGATGCCGGCCATCGCCCACATCAGCAGGCCGACGACTGCGCGCCACCGCGGCCGGAATCCGGGGACCCAGGCCACGAACGCGCCGATACCTGCCAGCGTCCCGCCCCAGCTCGCGCGCAAGTTGATCAGGCGCGTGGGCGTGTCGTGGGGCTTGCCGAGAGCATCGGCCACCGTGATCGGAGACATCACGAGGAAGGCGGCGGCCGCGAGGATCACGAACCCACCGATCCATTGAGCCATGCGCGGCACGTGGTGTGACTATAGACTCACGGCGAGGGTGAATCCCACGCTGTTGTAGACGACCCGCCGGCTGCGGAATCGCGATCGCCCTCGATCGCTGGCGCGCGGGTGGGAACAGACGGCCGCGATCGCGCGTTGACCCGTCATGAGTGTGCCCGTCGAGGTCGTTCGTGCCGATTTCAACCGCATCGGTCGGCTGACCCGCGGCGCCGAGCTCGATCGAAGTAACCGGCTCGCACTCGAGAGGATCCGGCCCGCGCCTGGCTCGATCCTCGAGGTCGGCTGCGGGATCGGGGCGCTCTCGGAGCGGCTCGAAGCGCGGACGCGGCGGCTGGTCGCGATCGATGCATCGCCGGTGATGACACGGCTGACGGACCGGCGCTGTACGCACACCGAGGTGATCGAAGCGGACGTGATGACGTGGCAATCGCGCGAGCGATTCGAGACCGTGGTGTCCGTGGCGATGCTGCATCACGTGCCGCTCGATGTGGGGCTCGCGAGGTTGGCGTCGTTCGTCGCGCCCGGCGGGCAGCTCGTCATCGTCGATCTGTTCGATGCCGGATACTTCGCGTACTCCGCGGTGAACGTGGTGTTGCGAATGTTTCGTCGCCCCCGTCATGGCGGAGCGGAGCTCGCGGCGGCTTGGGCCGAGCATGCGATGCACGAGCACATGCCGAAGCTGCGCGACGTACGAGCGGCGTGTCGCCGTGTGCTGCCCGACGCGCGGGTGACGCGTCATCTCGAGTGGCGATATTCGATCGTGTCGGACTGCTGAGTCCAGATGCGACCGTCGTGGCGTGCGCATCTGCCTGATGCCGATCGCCTCGCTCTCACGAGTTCCGTACGTTGCGACCGCCCCCGAGCTCGCGCGCCTTGCGCAAGTTGCGACCGTCGCTAGGGCGTGCGGCCGGCGCCCTTGTCGGCGCGTAGGGCGGCATCGGCTCGTTCGGCGAGGGCTTCGATCGTCTCTTCGTTGGCTTCGACGACGCCGATCGAGGCGGTGACGGTGCCGTCCCACAGCTTGGACTCGTCGATGTGCGTGCGGAAGCGCTCGGCGAGGATGCGCGCGCCTTCGATCGCGGTGCCGGGCATCACGATCGCGAATTCGTCGCCGCCGAGGCGGAAGCAGGCGTCCATCACGCGCGTGTGTTTGCTGAGGATCGTGCCGATCGTCTTGAGGAGCTCGTCGCCGGCGGCCTCGCCGACGCGATCGACGGCGATGTTGAAGCCTTGCAGATCGATCAGCGCCAGGCTGAACGATTGCTTGTAGCGGAGGCGGCGCGCGAGCTCGACGTTGACGCGCTCCTCGAACGCCTTGCGGTTGAGGAGGCCGGTGAGCGAGTCGTGGGTGGTGTCGACCTTGGCGCGCGGGAAGCTGCGCGTGCGATGGAGCGGGATCGCGATGATGTTCGCGAGGATCCGGATCGTTTCGGTGTCCTCGGCCGTGAAGCCGCCACCTTTGGACGCCGAGACCGTGAGCGCGCCGACCGCGTGCTCGCCGTGGACGACCGGGACGCTCAGCGAGGTCGCGTCTTTGACCGGCTTACGCTCGGCGATGCACTTGTCCGAGATCGTCGATTTTTGCGCGCGGCGAATGCCGGGGGCGGCGGCCGGGGCGCCCGCGGACGCCTTGCAGATCATATCATCACCCTCGACGAGCTCGACGGTGGCCGCACCCGCGTTGGTCAGCAGGACTGCGCGCTCGGCGACGATCCGCATGACCTCATCCGCGCCGAGCGCCGCTGCGGCAATCGCGTTCTGCAGCTCGATGATCGCTAGCAGCCGATCGGGGCTGGGCGTGGACGGTTCGGCCATGCGTGGAGCATATCAGTCGTCGTGTTCGTGGCGCTTGCAGGCGGGCAACACTCCTTCGCCCAGGGGGGCGGCCAGCTCGAGCACCTCCAGGCGGACGTTATCGGACCGCAGGCCGGCGGGACCGGTCATATCGCGGGCGTCCTCGGGGAGATGGCCTTGCCAGGACAGCTTGCCGTCGATCCAGGCGAACAGCTCGTCGCCGACGATCTCGGCGCGCAGGGTGTGGGTCGCGCCGATTTCGAGGACCGGGATCGGGGACGATTTGGCAGGTTTGACCTTGGTGTAGCCCTCGGCTCCGCATTCTTCGTGCGTCCGCTTGCCGCGGTTGCGCTTGACCGACACGGCGAGCTTGGGTTTGGGGGGTGTCAGCCCGTTCAGATCGAGGCGCCACATCACGTAGACGACGTTGCAGCTGTCCTCGGCGCGGAGCTTGAGGCCGAGCTGGTGGCGCGCTTCACCGGAGGCGAGATCGCGCGTGGTTTCGGACTCACCGCCGTAGGTAAATTTCAGCTGCGCGGCATCGCCACCGGCGCCGCGTGCGAACGCGCGGACCGTGGGCTCGCGGATGGTCTGATTCGCGATCTCGCCTTTGGTCACGCAGATCGCATCGTGTGCGATCGGCTTGATCTCGATCGAAGGCGAGCGCTCGCCGGGGGCCGCCTCGAGACGTGCGCCGGTGCAGCCGGTCACGATCATGAACAGCATCATGCGCCTCATTTATCGTCCGTGGGCTCGCCGGCGGCTTTGTCGGCGCGCGCGGATTCTTCGCTGCCGCCGATCACTTCTTTGAGGCTGCGCAGGTGGGCCTTGAGGTAGGCGAGCTCGGCCTTGGCTTTGACCGCTTCGAACCAGACGGTCTGGCGGTAGCGCTTGCTGTCGTCGCCGCCGACTTTTCCGAGGGCGTCGAGCTGGCGATCGAGCTCCGCGACGAGCGCTTCGGTTTGCTCCTTGCGCTTGCTCTCGACCTCGACCGTGGACCGGATATTCTCGATCGTCGCCTCGCCGCCGATCGGATCGGCGCCCGACTTGACTAGTCGCTTGCGGCCCGCCGCCGCGCGATCGTTCGCGCCGCCTTGCCAGAGGGCACCGAGGCTGACGCCGACCGACAGCACCGCGAAGTAGGGGGTGTTGTTCTGGACGGTGTTGTCGAGGAACTCGTCGAGGCCGAACCTAAGATTCACGTCGAACAGCTGCGACTTGCGAAGCTTGGCTTCGGCGTCTTCCATGTCGGCGTCGGCCTTGTGATACGCGACCAGCGCCGCGCCGAGTGGACGATCGGTCTCGGCGGGAAGTGCCGCGAGCTGGCGATGTGTTTCGGCGGAGAGCTCGCGCAGCTCTTCGACGCGCAGCCGGGTCGCGGTCGCTTCTTGCGCGGTGGTCCGGCGCGCCTGCATGTCGGCGTCGGACTGGCCGAGGATCTTGTCGGCCTCGAGGAGCGCGGCATCGATGATCTTGGCGCGCGCGCTGAGGGCACGAGCCTGGGTCTCGCCGCGGATCGATTCGAGCGACTGGTGACGCGCGCAGTCGGCCTTCGCGTGATCTTTCGTCGTGACACCTTGATAGACCCCGGTGAACGAGAACCGCACGCCGGCGATCAAGCGAAGGCCGCTGTTCGTGCTCGGGTTGATCGCGAACGGTGGCTGCTCGACGTAGCCGAACTGGCCGAACAGCTGCGGCGCGACGAGTGCGGCACTGGTCGCCGATGCGACGCCTTCGACGTAGTCGCAATAGCCGTCCTGCGAGGTCTCCGCGGACGCAGTGCCCGAGAGCAAGCCAACCAGGAGCAGGACCGGAACGAAGGCTCGAGGGCGGGGCACGCGGTGGACTTTGAATAAGGCGCGCATTAGAGGAACAACGGCTTGCCGCCGACGAACAACACGTCGTCGGTGGCCGCCGCTCCGTCTTCGAGCTGCAGCTCGATCATCTGGCCGCGCAGCTCCTTCGAGCGGTGCGGATGGCGGAATTGAACCTCACCTGGCAACACCTCGAGGACCTGCCCGACCTTGTGACACCACACCATCCCGACGCTGCAGCCGTAGAGCTCGGTGCCTTTTTCGATCTTGTGCATGTTGCCGTAGGGCACGAATGCGACCTGCGCGTGATCGGCGACGGCGCGCAGGTACGCCGACTTCTTTAATGATGCGACCAGGGCGTCTTCGCGTGCGAGCGCGGACTTCAGCGAGTCGCGCGTCTCGATCGCCTTCTGCGTCTCGAGGCGCGAGGCCTCGTAGGCCTGCTTGATCTGCAGGACGTCGTAGCTCATCACGTCGTCGTTCGCGGTCTCGTTGAGGAGCGCCTCGAGCGAGCGGGTCTGCGCCTGGAGCTCGGCGGCGCGCGTCTCGTATTCGGCCTGACGCTCGGCGAGCGAGAGGTTCGACGTCGAGATCTGCGCCATTTGGAACTTGCCGGTCAGCATCTGATTGCGATCGATGAGGCCGGCGGCCCATTCCTGCTGCATCTGACGCTTGGACGCATTCGCGTACGCGTTGTTCGCGGCGTGGATGTTGGCGCGCGTCGAGGCGGCGGAGGTCGCGAGCTCGTGCATCTTCGCGAGTGCAGCCTTGCGGCCTTCGAGGTCGCTCTTGATCGCCTTGGCGAAGCCGAGCTGGAACTTCTGCTGGGTCTCGATCGCGCGCTCGGCCTGAGCGAGCTCGCCGGCGGTCTTGTCGCGCTGGTTCTGACGCTCGGAGAGCTGTGCCTGCAACGACATCACCTTCTCGTCGGTGGGCGAGACGGCGGCCGGAACGATCCAGCTGTCACTGACATAGAAGAAGGCGGTCGTCACGATGTAGCCGACCAGCACGATCACGATGATCGAGAGGATCGCGAAGCCGAGCAGGCGATAGGCGGTGACGATGTGCTTCGAGAGCTTCTTCGGATCGACCTTCGCCGCGACCAGTCCAAGCTTCTCGAACGCGGCCCACTTCTGGGTCGCCGGCATCGAGAGCGGCGCGACCATCGCCGTGTGCTCTTGCGACGGGCTCTTTGCAGGAGCGGCCGCGGACATCTGTGGTTGCGGTGCGGCGATCGCGGTGTGCTGCGGCGACGCGCTCTTTGCAGGAACGGCCGTGAACATCGGAGGCAGCGGCGCGGCGCTGCGTTGCGCAGTCGGCGCGGATTGCGGCTGCGGCACGACGGTCTGCGCTTGCTGTGGACCGCGTAGCTGCGGCGCGACGGTTTGCGCTTGCTGTGGACCGCGTGGCTGCGGCGCGGGAGCGAACATCTGTGGTGCCGGCGCGAACATCTGCGGCGGTAGCGGGCCGCGCTGCTGTGGCTGCGGCTGAACGAGCGCCGGGGCAAACATCTGCGCGCCCCGCTGCGGCTCGGCCGCGAACATGTGCGGCGGTTGTGGGCCGCGGTGCTGCTCGGCCGCGAACATGTGTGGGGGTTGCGGGCCACGCTGCTGCTCTGCGGTGAACATCTGGGTCGGCTGCTGATGTGCGGGCGCAGAGATCGGTGCGGACGGGGCGAACATCTGCGGGGGCTGCGGTCCGCGCTGTGGCGCGGTGACCACGGCTGTGGGCAGTTGCTGCGGTCGCGCGACGGTGTTCGCGGCCGGCTTGGTCATCCCGACGCCCGGGATGGCCGGGCGGAGTGCAGAAGTTTGCGCAATCGGAGCCGGCGTCGAGCGGCGCGAGCGCGGGACGGTCACCGCCTCGGTGCTCTGATCGACCTTCTTATAGACGGGCGCGAACTGCACCGGCAGCGACGAGATCGCGCGCGGCCTCGTGAACGCGATGACGTTGGGCTGCGATGGACGCTGCTTCGGGGCGGCGTTGTCCGGATCGCGTGAGCTGCGGTTGTTGTCTCCCGCGGGCGGGATGACGCGCAGTTCCCCTTCGAAGCTCGGCCGCGATTTCCGGTGTTGCATGACCGAGTGGCAGAGGTTGCAAGATGATCGCCACCGCTCGCGCGATCTGATTGTCGCGATCTCTTCGTGTGACTCTGCAGCGTTCTACGATCTGTGCACGCTTCGCACTGGGATGCGGTGCCCCCGCCTATGGGGTGACGAGACTCCCCGATTCCGTCGAGATCATCGGCAACTACGCGTGCTTTTTGATGCGCATCTTGTGCAATCGGCGCGGCACCGCTCTTGCTGAATCGATCTTGCGAAGTCGTGAACACGTTCCCTGTCTATCTCTTCATCTTCATCGTGTTCCTGAACCGCTACGTGTTCGGGCTCTACCTGACGATCGTCCGCGGCAAGCATCTCGATCGCACGGTCAGCGGATACGAGCCGACGATCTCGATCGTCGTGCCGCTGTTCAATGAGGGACGGTCTATCTACGACACGATCGTCAGCCTCGTCTCGCTCGACTACCCGAAGGACAAGCTCGAGGTCACCGTCGTCGACGACTGCTCGACCGACGACAGCTATCAGTGGGCGATGAAGGCGGCCGCGGACTACGACAACGTCCGCGTGCTGAAGAACCCCTTCAATATGGGGAAGCGCAAAGGCATCAATCACGCGGTGCGCGAGTCGACGTCGGAGATCATCGTGTCGGTCGACTCGGACGTGATCGTCTATCCGACCGCGCTGCGCGAGCTGGTCGCACGGTTCACCGGGCCCGAAGTGGCGGCGGTCGGCGGTCGCGTTCATGTCTCGAACCCGAACGAGAACTGGCTGACGCGGCTGCAGACGATCAAGTACTACTTCGGTCAAGAGCACCTGAAGAACCTCGAGCGTTCGCTCGATGCCGTGATGTGCCTGTCGGGGTGTCTGACCGCGTATCGCCGCACGGTGTTGATGGAGCTCGAGCCGATCCTCGAGAACCGCAACATCCTCGGAATTCCGATCAAGTACGGCGAGGACCGATTCCTCACGCATCAGATCGTCAAGCATGGCTACAAGACGCGGATGACGATGAAGGCGATGTGCTTCACGAAAGCCGCGCCGAACCTGCGCGCGTACTTCAATCAGCAACTGCGGTGGAAGCGCTCGAACATCGTCGACTTCATGATCGGGATGGGCACCGCGTGGAAGCTGCATCCGCTGCTGTGCCTGCAGTACCTGTCGATGTTGCTGCTGCTGATGGTCTATCCGTTCATCATCATCGCGCACCTGGTCGCCGGTGACTTCTTCGATCTCGCGACGTTTCACGTCGTGCTGATCGGTGGGCTGTCGATGATCTATCACTTCGCGCCGTCGGTGCGCGCGCTGCCGCCGTGGCTGCGCGTGCATCCGATCGCGTTTCTGCCGATGTCGGTGCTGATGCCGGTCGCGTATCTGCTGCTCACGCCGCTGGGGTTGTTCACGCTCGATAGCTCGAGCTGGGAGACCCGCGGTCATCAAGGTTCGCCTCAACCCGCTGGAGCTCCCAAATGATCGTTGCAGCGCATCAGCCGTCGTATCTCCCGTGGCTCGGGTACCTCGACAAGATGGCGAAGTCCGATCTGTTCGTCGTGATGGACGACCTCCAGTACGAGGCGCAGAACTTTCAGAATCGCCAGCGCGTGAAGCTGCACTCGGGTGCCGCGTGGCTGACGGTGCCGCTCGAGCGCGGCGCGCAGGCGGACTTGATCTGCGACAAGCGGATCGACAATTCGGGCAGCCCGAAGCAGCACTGGCAGCGCCGGACGTGGATGACGATCGAGATGAATTATCGGCGCGCGCCGTACTTCGATCGTTATGCGGGCGCGCTGCGTGAAGTCTATGCGCGTCCGTGGACGAGCCTCGTCGAGCTCGACATGACGCTGCTCGATCTGGCGCGGACGTGGCTCGAGATCAAGGTGCCGATCGTGCGGTCGAGCTCGCTCGATCTGAAAGGGCAGAAGACCGACCGCATCATCGATCTGTGCAAGAAGGTCGGTGCGCGCGCGTACCTGTCGGGGAGCGGCGGGTCGACGGGCTACCTCGATGTCGAGCAGATGGGCCGGTCGGGAATCGGCGTGATCTGGCAACACTTCGATCATCCGCGCTATCCGCAGCGCTATGCCGAGCGCGGATTCTGCTCGCACCTGGCGTTCCTGGATCTGCTGTTCAACTGCGGCGAACAGAGCCGCGACGTGCTGTTCGATCGCAGTCACCCCCTACGCGCGTTCCAGCAGGAGGTCGCATGAACCGGATCCTCGAAGAGAGAGGTGGCCGCGTGCTCGCGTTCGGGGCGCACCCGGACGATCTCGAAGTCGGCGCGGGCGGCTTGCTCGCGCGGCTCTCGGACGAGGGGGCCGACGTGACGATGGCGATCGTCTCGATTCCGAATCAGGCGGAGCAGCGCAAGGCCGAGGCGATGGCCGCCGCGGACCTGATCGATGCGAACCTGGTCGTGATCTACGAAGACAAGCCGTGCCGCGTCGAAGACATCGCGATGCACGAGCTCGTGCGCCGGTTCGATCAGATCGTCGGGGACGTCCGGCCGGACCTCGTGATCACGCACTCGGCCAACGACCTGCACTGGGATCACAGCCTGGTCAATCGGGCGACCGTCTCGGCGCTGCGCCGGACGCCCTGCGATCTGTTCGCGTATCTCTCGAGCCCTGAAATGAACGCGCAGTCTCGGTCGTTCGGTAATTGCTTCGCCGACATCTCGAAGCACATGGACGCGAAAGTCAGTGCGATCGCGTGTCACAAGTCGCAGCTCAC